>JAUSNM010000101.1 GCA_030645535.1 Gallionella sp.
CGCAATCGTCTCATCAGCCGCCGTAACGGTTGGTATTCCGGTTAATGAGATTGCCAACGCAGCCACCTTAAGCGCAGAGGCGGGTTGGCGATGGGACAGAGGCGTATGCCGCTTCTGCGGCGTGGGGTGCGGCATCCAGATCGCCACCGAAAAGGGCAAGATCGTCGCCACCAAGGCAGACGTTGATTCTCCGGTAAATCGGGGGCTGAACTGTATCAAGGGTTATTTCAACGGCAAGATCATCTACGGCAAGGATCGCCTCACCCGGCCGCTGCTGCGCATGAAAAATGGCCAGTTCGACAAGCAGGGAGAATTCGTGGCGGTTTCCTGGGATCGTGCATTCGACGAGATGGAGAAGCAATTCAAGCGCCATTACAAGGAACTTGGCCCGACCGGGGTCGGCTTCTTCGCCTCGGGCCAGCATACCGTGCAGGAGGGGTATGCTGCAGTCAAACTGATGAAAGCGGGTTTCCGCAGCAACAACATCGATCCCAACGCGCGTCACTGCATGGCCTCCGCCGTGGCCGGCTTCATGCAGACTTTCGGCATCGATGAGCCATCCGGCAACTACGACGACATCGAACACACTGACACGATGATTTTATGGGGCGCGAACATGGCGGAGATGCATCCGGTGCTGTGGACGCGCATCACCGACCGCAGGATGAATAATCCAGACGTGCGCGTGGTCAACCTGACCACCGTGAGCAATATGTCCTCCGGCATCGCCGATCTGGAAATCATCTTCAAGCCGCAAACCGATCTGGCGATCATGAATTATCTGGCGCGCGAGATCGTCACGCGCAATGCAGTCAACTGGGATTTCGTCAACAAGCACTGCGCGTTTGCCGCAGGGCCGACCGACATCGGCTATGGCCTGCGCGGTTCGGACAAATATGATTACGCGCCTGAGAAAGATACCAATAGCCGTGAACTGACCATGCAGCTGGGTCGTTACGAAGCGATCGCACAGGGCAAGAAGCCCGGCGCGACCGTGGAGCAGAAAAACCGCAACGCCGCCGACAAACACTGGCTGATTACGTTTGAAGATTTCAAGAAGGGCGTCGAGCCCTATACGCTGGATTTTGTGGCTGAGCTCGCAAAAGGCGATGCGGATGAATCGCTCGATGCGTTCAAACTCAAGTTGAAAGCGCTGGCCGATCTGTACATCGAGAAATCGCGCAAAGTGGTCAGTTTCTGGACCATGGGTTTCAACCAGCACCAGCGCGGCACCTGGGTCAACGAGCAGGCCTATATGGTGCATCTGCTGCTGGGCAAACAGGCAACACCGGGTAACGGCGCGTTTTCATTAACCGGCCAGCCGTCGGCCTGCGGCACCGCGCGCGAGGTGGGCACGTTCTCCCACCGCCTGCCGGCCGACATGGTAGTGAACAACCCGGATCACCGCGCCGCATCCGAAAAGATCTGGAAATTGCCCGCCAAGACGCTCAATCCGAAACCCGGCAGCCACATCGCCAAGCTGCTGCGCGACCTGGAAGACGGTCAGGTCAAGTTTGCCTGGGTGCAGGTGTGCAATCCGTTTCAGGGCAGCGCCAACGCGAACCACTGGATCAAGGCGGCCCGCGAGATGGACAACTTCATCGTGGTGTCCGATGCCTATCCCGGCATCTCAACCAAGGTGGCCGACCTGATCCTGCCGGCGGCAATGATCTTCGAAAAATGGGGGGCTTACGGCAACGCCGAACGGCGCACCCAGATGTGGCGCGAGCAGGTGCCGCCACCCGGACAGGCGCGCTCGGACATCTGGCAGATCATGGAGTTTTCCAAGCGCTTCAAGCTCAAAGAAGTCTGGGGAGAGCAGAAAATACCGGGCCTCAAGGACGCAGCGTTTGCCGACGGGATCTTGCCGGATGTGCTGACAGGATCGGGGCATTCGCCGGATGCGACACTGTATGAAGCGCTGTTCGCCACGGAAGCCAACAAAAAATTCAAATGGCCCGATGCAATAGGCAAAACCCACGACAACCATACCGCGAAACTGCTGGGCGATCACTGGTTCCCGGAAAAAGCGCTGTTCGAGGAATATGCCAGTTTCGGTCGGGGTCACGCGCATGATCTGGCCGAGTTCGATGTGTATTTCCGTGACGACGTGCGTGGCCTGAAGTGGCCGGTGGTCGATGGCAAAGAAACGCACTGGCGCTTTAACGAAGCCTATGACCCTTACGTCAAGAAAGGCAGCGGTTTCGATTTCTACGGCAAGGCATTCAAATCCCTGCCCTCCGGCAATCTGGATGGCGTAACTAATCCTGCCGAGACCAACATCGGCGGACGTGCCAAGATCTTCTTCCGCCCCTATGCCGCGCCCGTCGAGCAGCCGGATCACGAATACGATATGTGGCTCTCCACCGGTCGCGTGCTGGAGCACTGGCATTCGGGCACGATGACGCGGCGTGTGCGCGAGCTGCACTGGGCGGTACCTGCCGCACTGATCTACATGCACCCGGAGGATGCCAAGTCGCGCGGCCTCAAGCAGGAAAGCATAGCCTGGATAGAATCGCGACGAGGTAAGATCAAGGCGACCGTTGAAACGACCGGGCGAAATCGCCCGCCAAAAGGGACCGTGTTTGTGCCGTGGTTCGACGAAGGGGTGTTCATCAATAAGGTGACACTCGATTCAACCTGCCCGATTTCCAAGCAGACCGATTTCAAGAAATGCGCGGTCAAGATCTACAAGGCCTGAGCCTACAGGAGAGAAAATAATGCTTAAAAAACATATTATTACCGCACTTCTGGCCGCCGCAGCCTTATTGGCAGCGGGTTCTCCATATGCCGCAACGCCTGTTCAGACCAACGAGCAAGTCAGTGACAAAGGAATTCGCCATGCTCGTCCCCTCTCCCCAACCCTCTCCCGCGCTGCGGGCGAGGGGGCAAACGAATCACCACACGAGATTCTCGTTAACGGCATGGGGCTTTCCAAGACCAGCGTGTTCGAGGTGCCAACGCCTGTGGTTTACCACTATAGCGTTGTGCCACCGGGGCAAAGTAAGTTGCTGCCGCGCGCCTATCCGGGTGCGCCACCGCAGATTTCTCATGACATTGCCGATTTTTTGCCCATCACACGTGAAAATAACCTGTGCATCGCCTGCCATAACCAGCCGGATCTTTGGGGAAAGAAGCTCGAGGCCGGCAGCGCCACGCCGATTCCGCCCAGTCATTTCACCGATCTGCGCAATGCACCGGGCAAAGTAACCGACCACCTGATCAATGCAAGGTACAACTGCAACCAGTGCCATGTTCCCCAGACTGATGCGCCGCCGCTGGTTGAAAACACCTTTTCAGCCAAGCGTGCGCGCTAACCGTTGCATGCGCGGATAAACTGTCTCAACGCTCAGCCCCGACCTGAGTTGCTCAGTCCGGAAGAAATCGCCGGAGTGGCAGCATCATTCACACGTCTCGGCGTGCGCAAGATCCGCCTGACCGGAGGAGAACCGTTGCTGTGTCGCTGCATTGAGTATCTCATCGAGAAACCGATGGCAAACTTTACACTTGTCTGTTTACCAATCAGTCCGCCACTGACCTTCGCGCCTGTTGCGACAAGACAACAGTGATGAAGATATCAGCCACGCAATCGTCAACTGCTGGCAAAATCGCACCGGCCGGCATTCAGAAATCCGCCACGAAGTTCCGGCATTTTCACGCAACAAAATTGAAATGTCGTATATTGGCGGCTGAGTAATGTTAAATATGAAAAATGTATGAAAATCGCACCGTTCCCAAGCAATGAAGAGGCGCGTTTAGAAGCGCTTAGAAGTTACGACATCCTTGATACGGAACCCGAGGCTGAATTTGATGGCATGGTTCAACTGGCTTCTTCAATCTGCGAAACGCCCATTGCAGCGATCAGTCTGATTGACAGCGATCGTCAGTGGTTCAAGGCCATCACGGGCTTGAACGCAAAAGAAACGTCTCGCGACCTGGCATTTTGCGCGCATGCCATCCTGCAAAAGGAAATTCTGATCGTGCCGGATGCACTTAAAGATGATCGTTTCTTTGACAATCCACTGGTAAACGCCGAACCAAATATCCGTTTCTATGCGGGCGCACCGCTGATCAGCTCGGGGGGCTATCCTCTGGGCACGATCTGTGTCATTGACCGCGTGCCGCGCGAATTGAACGAGAACCAGCTGCTGGCACTTAAAGCACTCTCCAGCCATATCATCACTCAGCTGGAGCTGAGGTTGTCACATCGGAAGATCAATTTATATCTTAAAGAGCTGCACCACACGCAAAGGGTGTTAAGCACCGTAATCAATGCCAGCCCGGATTTCATCTGTTTTAAGGATGGCGAAGGGCATTGGCTTACGGCAAACGATGCCGGACTAAAATTATTTCACCTGGATGACCAACATTATCAGGGTAAGACTGACCTTGAATTAGCCGGGCAGACACTTCCGCTTTACAAGAAAATTTTCAAAGATGGCCTCGCCGCTGACGAAAAGGCCTGGCAGGCACACAACCTGACAAGGCTCGAAGAAATCATTCCGCTGCCGGAAGGCGGGGAAAAGGTTTTCGACGTCTATAAAATCCCGCTGTTTAACGACGATGGAAGTCGTCACGGTTTGGCAGTGCTCGGGCGCGACATCACCGAGCGCAAGCAGGTCGAGGAGAAATTACGCCTGGCTGCCACGATTTTCGAGTCCAGCAGCGAGGCGATGATGATCTCGGATGCCAACAACAACATCATCAACATCAATCCGGCCTATACGCAAATCACGGGTTATACGCTGGAAGATATCGTCGGCAAGAACCCGAGAGAGCTCAGTTCAGGACGTCATGACGCGTCATTCTACAAGGAGATGTGGCACTCGTTGAAAAAGCTTGGCTATTGGCAGGGGGAAGTATGGAATCGGCGCAAGGATGGTGAAATATTTGCCGAATGGCTGACCATAAATATCATCTTCAACAAGGATGGGGCCGTGTCACAACATCTTGCGTTCTTCTCTGATATCACCGAGAAAAAGAAGGCCGATGAGTTGATATGGAACCATGCCAACTTCGACCACCTGACGCAGCTGCCCAATCGCAGGCTGTTTCGCGACCGTCTCGTCCAGGAAATAAAAAATGCAGATCGCGCCCACCTCAGCATGGCGTTGTTATTCATCGATCTGGATCGCTTCAACGAAGTCAACGATACGCTGGGACACGATGCCGGCGATATACTGCTGATCGAAGCGGCCAGACGGATTAGTCAATGTGTGCGCGTATCGGATACAGTTGCTCGTTTAGGCGGCGATGAATTTACCGTGATACTGTCCCGGATTACCGACACCAGCCACGTTGACAGAGTCGCGCAGGACATCATTCAGAAGTTGTCCGAGCCTTTTAATCTGAACGGTGAGATGGTTAACTCGTCGGCCAGCGTAGGCATCACGCTCTACCCCGCCGATGGTGTTGATGTTGATCAGCTGATCAAGAATGCCGATCAGGCAATGTATATAGCTAAAGGCCGTGGACGAAACTGTTACAGCCATTTCCTCAAATTGGAATGATATAGATGAACGAATTAACGCATTTTTCTGACTCGGGCCGCGCGCGCATGGTCGACGTCTCCGCCAAGTCCGATACACAACGTGTCGCGATTGCAAGCGGTGTGCTGCGCATGCAGCCCGCCACGCTGGAACAGATACGCAACGGCCGAATGAAAAAGGGCGATGTGCTGACGGTCGCCGATGTCGCTGCGGTGATGGCGGCCAAGCGCACACCGGATATCATTCCGATGTGCCATTCCATTCTGCTTACCGGCGTCGGTGTGGAGTTCAGTGAAATCACCGAGCCGGATGTTAAAGGTTGCGTCGGTATCAAGGTTTTCACCACGGTGAGTTGCTCGGGGCAGACCGGGGTCGAGATGGAGGCCTTGTGCGCTGCCAATGTCGCGTTGCTGACGATCTACGACATGTGCAAGGCCATTGACAGGGGCATGCGCATCGAATCCGTGCAACTGGAAGAGAAACGCGGCGGCAAAAGCGGCGTGTGGCAGCGGGGCAAGCACCAATGATCGACGTCCTGTTCTTCGGTCCGGTCGTGGAGCGCGTGGGCAGCGCTGCCCTGAAAGTCGCATACCAGCCTGGCATGAGCCTGCAAAACTTACGCGATCAATTGTCTGCGCAATATCCTCACGCCTTCGATATCGTCTGTTTTTCGGCGGTCGATGGCCATCATGTGCGCGATCTGTCGCAGCCGCTGGCTGACAACAGCGAAGTGACGTTCATGGCCAAGTTTTCCGGAGGTTAAATGAGATTTGCGAAGCAAAACAGTTTCCCTCTCGCCCGCTTGCGGGAGATAACCTGCGACTTGACTGCCGTTTTTTGGCAGTTTAGTCGATTGGCTAGTAGTTCCATCAGAGTTAGGAGAGAGGGAATATGAAAGAAGCCGTCAGAATTCAATCGGACGATTTCTCACAGGATGAAGAAATTGCAGCGCTCAAGGCAAGTTCCAGACGCATCGGCGGGATCGCCACGTTTGTCGGTTGCGCCCGGGACTTTTCCGAGGGACGCGATGTGTCGCAGATCAGCTTCGATGCTTACGGCAGCATGGCCTTATCCGAAATGAATCAGTTGCGCCTTGATGCGATACAAAAATATGAGCTGCTGGATGCGCGCATCGTGCACCGGATCTGCACCGTCACGGCAGGGGATAACATCGTGTTTATCGCGGCGGGGGCTGAGCACCGGGTCGCGGCGCTGGATGCCTGTCGCTGGATGATCGATGAATTAAAGTTACGCGTGCCGATCTGGAAAAAGGAAATCACACCTGATGGTGAAGCCTGGGTGTCCCCGCATCCATGAAAAAACCTCTGCACAGCTACTACGCTCGGGAAAGCTGCGTCAAAAAACAGCTCAAAATCCTCATGTATTATCTATACATTCCGGTTTCGCGCCGCCCTTCTCCTTGCCTTCCCGTCGCTCGCTACGCTGTACAGAGGTTTTTATGCCTGTCGTAATCTCCATCGTCGGGCATTCAGGCTCCGGCAAGACCACGCTGGTGGAAAAGCTGGTGCGTAACCTGAGCGATCGCGGGATGAAAATCGCCACCATCAAGCACGCCCACCACAAGGTGGAACTCGACACGCCCGGCAAGGACAGCTATCGCTACAAGGCGGCAGGCGCGTCCATGAGTCTGCTGCTCACCCGTGATGCGCTGCAACTGGTGGCTGATGCCGTAGATGAACGCGAGCCGGAACAGCTGGCACGCCGTTTCATGACTGAGGCAGATCTGGTGCTGGCGGAAGGTTTTTCGCATGCGCCGGGCGCCAAAATCGAGGTGCTGCGTCGCGCCTGTGGCAAGCCGCCGCGCTGCACGCTTGAAGACAACCTGATCGCGATCGTGACCGACATGGATGAGATCTATCCTGAGCTGCCGCATTTTGGCCTGGAAGACATCGAAGGCATCACCCGGTTCATGCTTGAACACCAATGATTTCGGACTGCACAGCACTGATACTGGCCGGCGGCGAGTCGCGCCGCATGGGGCAGGACAAGGCGAACCTGTTGCTCGGCGAACAAACGCTGTTGCAACGAGTTACCGACATCGTTCAGCCCTTGTTTACCGACGTGATCGTCAGTGTGCGCGAGCCACGTTTGGATTGTGACTTGCTGCAAGTCTGCGACGATCCCTCGCACGCAGGCCCTTTGGCGGGCCTGGCAGCGGGTCTGGCACTGACTGAGTCGCCGTGGGTATTTGCGGTTGCATGCGACATGCCCTTCATCACCCGTCAGCTGATCGAGTGTCTGGCCGGGTTTCGCGAAGGCGTCGATGCGGTGGTGCCCGTCGTGCAAGGCTATCCCCAGCCGCTGGCGGCATTTTATGCAACGCGCAGCTTGGGTGCCTTGCGCGAAATATTGAATGGCAACGGGCGTCACAGCCTGCGCGAACTGCTGGATCGACTGCAAGTGCGTTATGTGGACGAGTCCGAAATACAGGCAGCAGACCTGCGCAGTTTTTTCGATCTGGATACGCCCGAGGATGTGGCGTTAGCAATCAATATGAAGAAAGCAAAGTAATGAAACATCTGAAAATCAGCGAGGCGCAGCGCGTCATTTTTGAATCAGTCGCGCAACTTGACGCCGAGCAGGTGTCGCTGGAACAGTCACTGGGGCGCGTGCTGGCACAGGACATTCTGGCCAACCGCGACCTGCCGCCTTACGACGTGTCGGCGATGGACGGCTTTGCGGTGCGCAGCTGCGACCTGGCGACATCCCCCGCAACACTTGAAATCATCGAGGACATCAAGGCGGGCGACATGCCGAGCATGACTGTTGCCGCCTTCCAGTGCGCGCGCATCATGACGGGCGCCCCGATGCCGACTGGTGCGGATGCGGTGATACGGGTGGAAGATACGCTGGAAATTTCAGCCAATACCGTTCAAATATCGGTCTCGGTCAAGTCGTGCCACGATGTTCGCCCTAAAGGCGAGAACATGCGCGATGGTGACGTGGTGCTGACTGCGGGGACTGAAATCACCCCCGGGGTGATTGGCGTGCTGGCGACGGTCAAGGCGGCAACGATGCAAGTGTACCGCCGTCCGCGCGTGGCGATCCTGTCCACCGGCAATGAACTTGAAGCGATGAATGATCCGGTCGATCCCAATAAAATTCCCGATTCCAACACCTACGCGCTGATGGCACAGGTACAGGCGCTCGGCATAAATCCGGTCATGCTCGGCATCGCCCGCGATGATCCGGCAGAACTCGAACAGTACCTCAGGCTTGGACTGAACTACGACGTGCTGCTGGTATCCGGCGGCACCTCGGTCGGCGTGCATGACTATGTGCGTCCGACGATTGAGAAGCTGGGGGTCTCGATGAAATTCTGGCGCGTGGCGATGAAACCGGGGCATCCGCTGGCGTTCGGCGTGATGCACCGCGCTGCAAAAGTATCTGAGGCGGATGCAGTGCAAGGCGCGAAGCGCACAGCGACGAAGGCATATCTTGAAGATAGACAAGGAAGCGAGCACCGAGCAACGCAGCAATGCGCCGCCTCAGATGCTTTTGTGTTTGGACTGCCGGGAAACCCGGTGTCGAGCATGGTGTGCTTCGAAGAATTCGTCGCCCCCGCCTTGCGCCGCATGATGGGCAACCCGCGCGCCTACCGCCGCACCGTGACCGCGCGCCTCGCGCATCCCGTCAAGATGCGGCCGGGACGCACCGAATTCATCCGCGTGCAACTGAGCTGTGACGATGCAGGTTACCTTGCCAGTTCCACCGGCACGCAGAGCAGCGGCGTACTGCTGTCCATGGCACGTGCCGACGGCTTGCTGGTCATGCCATCCGAGTGCACAGGCATGAAAGCCGGCGAACAGGTGACCGTGCAATTGCTGGACGGCACTTCATTTCAAGAATACACAGGGTTTAAGGAATAACATGAGCATTGCACGCATAGGTATTTTGACCATCTCGGATCGCGCCAGCAGCGGCGAATATGAAGACAAGGGCGGGCCTGCCATGCGCGCCTGGTTCGATCGCGTGCTGACCTGCCCGTGGGAGGCCGTGGCGCGGGTGATTCCGGATGAGCAGCATCTGATTGAAGCCGAGCTGATCGAACTGTGCGACGTTGAAGGATGCAGCCTGGTCGTCACCACAGGCGGCACCGGCCCGGCACTACGCGACGTCACGCCTGAGGCCACGACAGCGGTGTGCAGCAAGATGATGCCGGGTTTCGGCGAACTGATGCGTAGCGCCTCATTAAAATTCGTGCCCACCGCCATTTTATCGCGCCAGACCGCCGGCATACGCGGCAAGAGCCTGATCGTGAACCTGCCCGGCAAACCCTCGGCCATCGACGACTGCCTGAATGCGGTATTTCCGGCCATTCCCTATTGCATCGACCTGATCGAGGGCGCGTATCTGGAATCCGACCCGGACCAGTGCCGCGTATTCCGTCCTGCACACGCAAAACCCAGGCAGATGTAAATGAGGCGGTGGCTGCTGACATTGCTCCTGCTCATCGCAAGCCTGCCGGCGCACGCGGGCGAGCAGATCACAATCGCTGCGGCCGCTGATCTCAAGTTCGCGATGGACGAGATTATCGGTCTGTTCGGCAAGAGCCATCCTGACAGCCTTGTGACGACCATCTACGGCTCGTCCGGCAATATCCAGACCCAGATCCGGCAGGGTGCGCCGTATGACTTGTATTTTTCCGCCGACATCGCATACCCCCGTACGCTCAAAGCGGAAGGGCTTGCAACAGGCGAAGTGCAGCCCTATGCGCTGGGGCGCATCGTGCTGTGGAGCGTGTCGCGCGGCGCCCTCAAACTGAGCGATTTGACCGATCCGTCTGTCCGGAAGATCGCGATCGCCAATCCCGGACATGCGCCCTACGGCAAGCGCGCGGAAGAAGCGCTCAAGGCAGCCGGCGTTTGGGACAAGGTCGAAGCCAAACTGGTTTATGGCGAGAACGTCGCGCAGACCGCGCAGTTCGTGCAGACCGGCAATGCCGATGTCGGCATCATCGCGCTGTCGCAGGCGATGAGCGCCGAGCTATCCCGTCAAGGCAGCTATACCCTGATTGCACAATCACAGCATCAGCCGCTGGAACAGGGATTCATCCTCACCCGACGTGCGACTAATAATGCCGCGGCTCATGATTTTGCGCGTTTCATGGCAAGCAAGGATGCGCGCACCATCATGATCCGCTATGGCTTTGCCCTGCCGGCAGAAACAAAATAATACATATAATCAGGAACATGGAATATTCACTCTCCCCTGCCGACCTGTCCGCCATCTGGCTCACGTTAAAACTGGCTACGGTCGTCACGTTCATTCTGTTGCTGATCGGCACACCGATCGCCTGGTGGCTGGCGCGCACCGGCTCCAGATGGCGCGGAGCGGCAGGTGCGCTGGTGGCGCTGCCCATCGTGCTGCCGCCTACCGTGATCGGCTTCTACCTGCTGCTGGCGATGGGCCCGAACGGGCTGATCGGCCAATTGACGCAATCGCTGGGAGTTGGCCTGTTGCCGTTTACCTTCGCAGGCCTGGTGATCGCCTCGGTGTTTTATTCCCTGCCCTTCGTGGTGCAGCCGCTGCAAAACGCCTTTGAGTCCATTCCGGAACGGGTACTGGAAACCGCCGCCACGCTGCGCGCTTCAAAACCGGACACATTTTTCAGCGTGGTGCTGCCGCTCGCCAAACGGGGTTTTATCAGCGCCGCAGTGCTGGGTTTTGCTCACACGGTAGGCGAATTCGGCATAGTGCTGATGATAGGCGGCAATATCCCGGAACAAACCCGCGTGGTGTCGGTGCAGATCTACGATCACGTCGAGGCGATGGAATATGCCGCAGCACACGGACTCTCAGCGGGCATGCTGGCGTTTTCCTTTGCAGTGTTGCTGCTGCTCTACACCTTCAATCCGACCGGAAAGCGAAAATGATCCACGCCCGCTTCCAACTTGAACGCGCCGACTTCACGCTGGACGTGGATACGCAACTGCCGGCACAGGGCATCACCGCGCTGTTCGGCCCGTCCGGTTCCGGCAAGACCACACTGTTGCGCTGCATCGCGGGGCTTGAACGCGCCGCCGGATTGCTGCAGGTAAACGGCGAGACATGGCAGGACGAGACGACTTTTCTGCCTGCGCATCGCCGTCCGCTGGGCTACGTGTTTCAGGAATCCAGCCTGTTTCCGCATTTGTCGATACGAGCCAATCTGGAATATGGCTACAAGCGCGCAGCCGATCGACGCGTGCAACCGGAGCAGGTAATCGAGTGGCTGGGGCTGGACAAGCTGATCGACCGTCGCTACCCGGATCAACTCTCCGGCGGAGAACGCCAGCGCGTCGCAATCGGCCGTGCGCTGCTCACCAGTCCGCGCATCCTGTTGATGGACGAACCGCTATCATCGCTCGATACCGCCAGCCGTCAGGAAATCCTGCCTTTTCTGGAACGCCTGCACCGAGAACTGAAAATCCCGGTGATCTACGTCAGCCACGCGCTGGATGAAGTGGCAAGGCTCGCCGACCATCTGGTGCTGCTGCAACAGGGGCGCGTAATTGCCGGCGGCGCGCTCGGCCCAACCCTGTCCAGACTGGATCTGCCTACCGCCCATTTTGACGATGCCGGTGTCGTGATTGAGGCCGTGGTAGCTCATCACGACGATGCCTATCACCTCACAAAGCTGGAATTTACGGGCGGCAACCTGTGGGTAGGCCGCGTAAATCAGACAACCGGCAGTCAGGTACGCGCCCGGGTGCTGGCGCGCGACGTGAGCATCGCCACGGTCATGCCGCAGGGATCGAGCATCAGCAACATTCTGCCCGCAAACATCAGCGAAATTCAGGACGAAGGCCCGGATAAAGTACTGGTGCGCATGACCATCAGTGACAAACAGGTGTTGCTGTCGCGCATCACCCGCCGTTCGCGCGACCTGCTTTGTCTCACTATTGGCATGGAGGTGTTTGCTCAGGTCAAAAGCGTGGTGTTGACCACCTGAACGAAAGTCGCTGAAATGCTTGTGTCAATTGAGTATAATTTGCCACTGAAGCGTCACCTGGCTGCGGCACATGATTCTCAATCTGAGATAATCTTCCTCAACATGCTCCGCAACCGCATAAATTAATCATAAAAAACAGGATGTTAGATTTTAATCCTGAAGAAAGCGAGAACTCAACTTGAACCATCCAACCAACACTGCTGCCGGACTGTCTTATCGTGATGCCGGTGTCGATATCGATGCCGGCGACCAGCTGGTCGAAAATATCAAGCCTTATGCCAAACGCACCATGCGCCCTGAAGTGCTCTCCGGCATCGGCGGTTTCGGCGGTCTGGTAGAAATCTCCAAAAAGTACAAGGAACCCGTGCTGGTCTCCGGCACGGACGGTGTTGGCACCAAGCTGAAACTGGCGTTCGAGTTGAACATTCACGACACGGTCGGCATCGACCTGGTCGGCATGAGCGTCAACGACATTCTGGTGCAAGGCGCTGAGCCTTTGTTTTTCCTGGATTATTTCGCCTGCGGCAAGCTCAACGTAGCCGCTGCGACCGAAGTCATCAAGGGTATCGCCAACGGCTGCGAACAGGCAGGTTGTGCGCTGATCGGCGGCGAGACGGCTGAGATGCCCGGCATGTATCCGGTCGGCGAATACGACCTGGCAGGCTTCGCGGTAGGCGTGGTGGAAAAAGCCAATATCATCACAGGTAATGACATAGCGCCCGGCGACGTGGTGCTGGGCATGGCCTCCAACGGCGCGCATTCCAACGGCTACTCGCTGGTGCGCAAGATCATCGAACGCGCATCACCCGACCTGAGCGCCAAATTCGACGGCGAGCGCACGCTGCGTGATGTCATCATGGCTCCTACCCGCATCTATGTGAAGCCGTTGCTCGCGCTGATGCAGAGCCTCACCATCAAGGGCATGGCGCACATCACCGGCGGCGGCATCACCGAAAACGTGCCGCGCGTGCTGCCTTCGAGCGTCGTCGCCGACATCGACAGCAAATCCTGGCAGATGCCCAAACTGTTCCACTGGCTACAGGAACAAGGCGGCGTGGCCGAACAGGAAATGTACCGCACCTTCAACTGCGGCATCGGCATGGTGGTCATCGTGGCTGCTGCTGATGCAGACAAAGCCATCAGCCAGCTGCAGGCAGCGGGGGAAACTGTGTCGCGCATCGGTGTGATCCGCGCCAGAAATGGCTCGGAGCATCAGACCCATGTGAAGTAAGACTTTCATACGGCAGAAACACCGTGTTCTGCCGTAATTATAAGGGAGGCAATCGCAATGGCATCTCTGACTATTGAGCAAGGCATTCAGCGTCAATTTCATCAGTTAGCTGAAGAAACACACCGTACAGAATCGGACATTATCCACGAGGCACTGTCTGGCTACTTGGCGGCAGACCACCGTTACGTCGAGGTACTGAAGCAGCGGATAGTCGCGGCAGATCGTGGCGAATTCGCCAGCGACAATGAGGTTGAAGCATTTTTTGCCGGGAGATAAATCGTGGTCATACGCTGGCTGGCTGATGCACTGGCTGATTTACGAGCAATCAAGGCTTATATTGCCAAAGAAAATCCAGAAGCGGCACAGCAGGTCATTTTCAGTATATGTATTCAGGCTGCACTTATTGCAGATCAGCCAAACATGGGCAGGATGGGGCGCATACCTGATACGCGAGAATTAGTCACCAGCCCATACCCTTACATCTTGGCCTACCGTGAGCATCACGGTGAAATTCATATTCTTGCGGTGGTGCATACTTCCCGGCGCTGGCCTGAGCAGTTACCAAAAACATCCATTTAAAACCACCCGCCTCCCGATAATTTCAGGCTTAAAGCTATACCACACAAGCCGCAGACTGCCCGCTTCCGCTATAATCCCAATACTTTTCACCGCAATACACCATGAAAAACATCGTCATTCTCATCTCCGGGCGCGGCAGCAATATGCAGGCGCTGCTGAGTGCAAACCTTAACTGCAACATCGCGGCGGTCATCAGCAATAAAGCCGATGCGACCGGCCTGGCATTTGCCCAGGCGCGCGGCATACCGACGGCGGTGGTATCGCATCGGGATCATCCCGATCGCGAAAGTTTCGATGCCGCACTGGCGGCAGTCATCGACAACTTTAAGCCAGATCTGCTGATACTCGCCGGCTTCATGCGCATCCTGACCCCGGGTTTTGTTGCGCATTATCAAGGCCGCCTGATCAACATCCATCCCTCGCTGCTGCCGGCTTATACCGGCCTGCATACGCATGCACGCGCGCTGAAAGATGGCGTGAAAATTCATGGCTGCACCGTGCATTTCGTCACGCCCGATCTCGATCACGGCCCTGTCATCATCCAGGCCGCGATTCCCGTACTGACCGGTGACACCGAACACACGCTGGCCGCCCGTATCTTGCACGAAGAACATCGCATTTTTCCGCAAGCGGTACGCTGGCTATGTTCAGGTCAGGTTGAACTAGCTGAGGACGGCCGTGTCATAGATCACCGTCGCAATCCGCCCGGCATCGCATTGATCTCACCCGCACTGGATTAAACATGAAGTGGTTTTCGGTAATTTTCTGCTGGCTCGTGCTGTACTCCCCGACCTACGCCGCGATACCCGGCGGTGTGCAAGCCAGTTACGAAGTTTTTATGAGCGGCATGAAGATCGGGCAAATCGATGAGGTCTATACCCGCAACAAGGATCACTACACGCTGACCAGCACCACCACGCCTCTCGGCTTGCTGGCCGTATTCAAACCTGAGAAAGTCTATCTCAGCAGCAGCGGCCTGATCACGAAACAGGGACTGCGCCCGCAGCGTTTCGAGGACAAACGCCCGGGCAACCCGGGCAAAAGCAGCCAGGCTGAATTTGATTGGGCAGCACAGCAGCTCACCCTGATACATCAGGCGCTGCGCACGCAGCTAGCCTTGCCGGATGGCACGCAGGACCGCCTGAGCGCGATGTATCAATTCATGTTCGTCGATATGGAAGGCATCGACGCGCTACACTTTGCCATGACCAACGGCAACAAGCTGGACAATTATCACTACAGCATCGGTCCAGTGCAAAAGCTGGACACGCCAGCCGGGCAATTCGACAGTCTGTATCTGGACAGTCAGGCTAAACCTGGCGAGAGCCGCACTGAAATCTGGCTGGAAACAAAACACAACTTGCCTTGCAAGATGATCATCACCGATGCCCACGGCGATCAATACACGCAAATACTGAGCGGACTGAAAATCCTGCCGTGAGTGCTTTTCGGCTCATAAAAGCCCCCCTCTCTCCCAACTCTCTCCCGCAAGCAGGTGAGAGGGGCAAAGTATCGCTACGCGAGTTTTTAATCGAGCAGCCTGCCGTACGCATCGCGCTGGCCGCAGCCTTGTCGCTGCTGATTCACGCAGCGCTGTTGTTCGGGCCGAATCTGATCGAACTACAACCCGTTGAAGCACTGCTGCCGCCGCTCACCGCCCGGCTTGAGCCGCTGCCCGCCGTCAAACCAGCGCCCAAGCCCAAGCCGCATGTTCCGACAAAACGAAAAACGGTACTACCGCCCGCCCCGATGGCGGCCGTTACAACCAGCCTGCCCGACACGTCGCCTGCACCGCAAGAAGTTGCGCCACCAGTTGAAGAAGTACAGGCGCCGCAAGCGGCTGTGACCGAAGAAGCACAGCCGGCGCACCCGCTGCCCAAACACGCGCAACTTAACTTCACCATCTACAAGGGCACAGATTTCCCCGTCGGTCAGGCGCGTCACCGGCTGAAAATCAATGACGACAACAGCTACATCCTGCAAGTGGGCATCAACACCACTGGTCTTGCCAGCCTGTTCAAGACTTTTGCGATGGACCAGCAGAGCAGCGGCACAACCAGCGCGGCGGGGTTGCAACCCGATGAGTTCAGCGAAGGCCGGATCAGCGACAAGGGAGAACAGACCTTAAGCGCACGCTTTGACTGGCAGAACAAACAACTGGATTTTTCCAACGGCAACCATGCTGTGTTACCTGAACATGCGCAAGACGTACTCAGTTTCTTGTATCAACTCTCACAGCTGCCACTGGATCAGGCGACAGTCTCGATGTATATCAGCAACGGCAAAAAACTGGATAAATATGAACTGGCGGTCGGCGAGGAAGAATACATCCTGACCCGCACGGGCAAAATGCGCGCCTTGCCGCTGCGCAGGGTACGACAACCCGGCGAGGAAGGTCTGGAGATTTGGCTGGGGCTGGAATACCGGCTGCTGCCCGTCCAGATACGTTCAATAAACAGAAATGGCGAGATTGCCGGTCAAATGACTATTTCCGAGATACGCGTGTCCGAAGAATAGGACTGATGAGCGTGTAGCTGGTAGCGTGTAGTGGCAAGGTGAAAACGATGGAACAGTAGTTTGGCTCGCTACTGCCACAAGCAACAAGCTACAGGCTACGATCTGTTCTGTTAAACTCCGCCCTTGAATTTTTAACATCGAAACTGCCATGCTTATTACCGAATACCGTTTAGACCTCGTCATCCTCGCGCTGCGCACCATTTTGCCGCTGGAACATCCCGCCGACACGACCTTGCGCTATTTTTTCAAGAACGAACGCATCGGCTCGAACGAGCGCGCCATCGTTGCCGAAACCGCTTTTGGCGTATTGCGCCACCGCCTGCTGCTCGAATTGGCCTGCGAAGGCCGCGCCACGCCGCGCCGCATGGCGCTGGCCTATCTGGTCAAATTCGGCGGTTATAACCTGCGCGAAATCCAGCCGGTATTAAAACGCGACGAAGCGGAATGGCTGGCGACGGCAAAAGCCGTGCAATACGAGGGCCAACCCCTGTCCATCCAGGCTGAACTGCCTGAATGGCTGATTGAAAAAATGCGCGCGTCATACTCTGACGAAGAAATCCTCACGCTGGGCCAGGCCATGCAGCTGGGCGCGCCGCTGGATATCCGCGTCAATACGTTGCTCGCCAAACGGGAAGAAGTCTTGCTGCAACTGCAAGAACAAAATATCGATGCGACCCCTACGCCCTATTCACCGGTCGGCATCCGCCTCAAGGAAAAAATTCCGCTGAACAAGGACGAGCTGTTCACGACAGGAAAAGTTGAGGTGCAGGACGAAGGCAGCCAGCTGCTAGGCTTCCTGCTGGCACCAAAACGCAACGATATGGTGGTGGATTTCTGCGCCGGCGCGGGTGGCAAGACGCTGATGCTCTCAGCCTTGATGAATTCTCAAGGTCGTCTGTATGCGATGGATGTTTCCGAAAAACGTCTGGCTAATCTCAAGCCGCGTCTGAAACGCTCGGGGGCTTCCAACATCCAGCCCATGCTGATCGCGCACGAGAATGATCTGAAGGTAAAGCGCCTGTCCGGAAAAATTGACCGCGTGCTGGTTGATGCGCCGTGCAGCGGTCTTGGCACGTTGCGCCGCAACCCGGATCTGAAATTCCGCCAGTCGCCTCAGAGCATTGCCGAATTGAACCAGAAACAGACAGCCATCCTGAATTCGGCGAGTCGTTTGCTGAAAAAAGGCGGCCGTCTGGTCTATGCGACATGCAGCATCCTGCCTGAAGAAAACCAGCACATCGTGCAAGCCTTTCTGGCCAGCCATCCTGACTTCGTGCTGCTGCCGGCAGGAGAAATATTGCAGCAGCAGAAGATTCCGATGGAAATGGGCGACTATTTTGAACTGCGCCCCAACCTGCATGCCACGGACGGCTTCTTCGCGGCAGTGCTGGAACGCAGAGTACCCGACGCGGCTGTCGAGAGCTGATAAACCTGTAATTAGCTGTTTGCTTAGCGCCCCGTCGAGCCGGGTGGCGCGGCGCGCAGGTATTGCAGCGGCCAGCATGCAGTCTGCCCCAGTGTCTGTGCGGCACTCAGCGGCCAGTAGGGGTTGCGCAGCATTTCACGACCAAGAAGCACTATATCTGCTTGCCCGGAACGGATGATGTGATCCGCCTGCGCAGGGGACGTGATCAGGCCGACGGCAGCGGTATAAATGCCAGCTTCACGGCGCACCCTCGCTGCGAATTCAGTCTGAAAGCCAGGGCCTGCGGGTATTATTGCAGCAGGCACCAGACCGGCGGATGAGACATCCACCAGATCAACACCCATCTCTTTCAGACCACGACACAATTCGACCGTCTCATCCACACTCCAGCCGCCGTCCACCCAGTCGGTCGCCGACAGGCGGATCAGCAGGGGGAGTCGCTCCGGCCATTCGGCGCGGACAGCCGCCACGACTTCCCGCACCAGCCGGGTACGGTTTTCGAAACTGCCGCCGTAAGAATCCGTGCGTCGATTCGACAGCGGCGAGAGAAACTGGTGCAGCAGGTAGCCGTGCGCCGCATGGATCTCAACCGCCTGAAAACCGGCTTCAAGGGCGCGGCGAGTGCCGGCTGCAAACCGGGCAATCACGTCGCGAATAGCGGCCTCGTCGAGTTCGTCCGGCACAGCATAGCCTTCACCGAAAGAGACCGGCGACGGGGCGACGATAGTCCAGCCGCCATCCGCATCACCCAGCGTGTTCTGCGCCTGCCAACCCAGACCGACGGAGGCCTTGCGGCCGGCATGCGCCAACTGGATAGCGGCCATGCAACCTTGCGCCTGTGAGAAGCGCACGATGCGCGCTAACGGCTCGATGTGTTTATCGTCCCAGATCCCGAGATCGCCCGGGCTGATCCGCCCCTCCGGCGTTACCGCCGTCGCCTCGATGATCATCAGCGCAGCACCACCGACAGCGCGACTGCCGTAATGCACAAAATGCCAGTCAGCCGCCATACCATCACGCGCCGAGTATTGGCACATGGGCGGAATGCCGATACGATTGGTCAGGAGGATGTCACGCAGCTTGAGGGGTTCAAACAAATGCGCCATTATTCGCTCTCTGATAAAAGTTGGCAGACTTTAACACAAGGGCCGTACGCCCGGAACTCATGCGGAAACGACAAACAAACATGCGCCCGAACTCCAAACCTTGCAACCACGCCAAATACGCATATTGTCGACACAATTAAACAATATGCGCATATTTAGAATATTAATGCTAATATTTACATTAATTGTCGACAATCGGAGTCGTTAAATGTTACCCAACACACCCCAACAAGGCACCCTTGCGGATATCGCCTCGCACCGGTTGGCACACAGTATCGTGACCGGCGAACTGGCACAAGGCCAGAAGCTGAATGAAGCCGAACTGGCCGAGCGTTTCGGCATGGGGCGCGGCCCGTTGCGCGAAGCCCTGCGCCATCTGGAAGGCATGCGTCTGGTCAAGCGCATACCCAATGCCGGTGCACGCGTGGTGGTGCTCGATTACAAGACCATGTCCGATCTGTATGAGGTGCGCGAGGCGCTGGAAGGCATGGCCTGCCGCATTGCTGCAACCCGGATGACCGATGAAGAAATAAATCAATTGAGCCGGTTGCTCGACAGCCACGAAATGCAGATCGAGCAGCAAGGCGGAGGCGTCTATTCGCAAAGCGAGGGCGATCTTGATTTCCATTTTCAGATCGTGCGCGGCAGCCGCAACGAGATGCTGATGGATATGCTCGGCAGTGAACAATACCAGTTGCAGCGCATGTGCCGTTACCGCACCAGCCGCAACGCGCAGCGCACGCGCCCTGCACTGCAACAACACCGCCAGATCGCCGAGGCCTTGTTGCAGCGGGACGGCGAGCTGGCCGAAATACTGATGCGTCGCCACATTCAGGGCGCATGGCGCAGCATCAGTGAAGCAATAGCCAGGGAGCAGAAAACATGAAACGTGCAGATCACACACCCGGGCAGAAGTTGCGTCTGGCGGTCGAAGAAAACCACCCCTTGCAGGTCGTCGGTGCCGTGACCGCGTATTGCGCGATCCTGGCCGAAAAAAGCGGACACAAGGCGCTGTATCTGTCCGGCGGAGGGGTTGCGGCATCCTCGCTCGGCATTCCCGACCTTGGCATCACCACCTTGCATGACGTGTGCGAGGACGCGCGCCGCATCACGGCGGCAAGCGCCCTGCCGCTACTGGTGGACATCGACACCGGCTGGGGCGGCTCCTTCAACATCGCGCGCGCTACACGCGAAATCGCGCAAGCCGGGGCTGCCGGTTTTCACATCGAAGACCAGGTGATGCAAAAGCGTTGCGGGCATCGCCCGAACAAGGCCATCGTATCGCAGTCCGAGATGGTCGATCGCATCAAGGCCGCCGTGGATGCGCGCACGGATGCAAGCTTCGTCATCATGGCGCGCACCGATGCGCTGGCCGTGGAAGGCATGCAATCCGCCATCGAACGCGCCCAGGCCTGCGTGGAAGCAGGAGCCGACATGATTTTCCCGGAAGCGATCATTACACTGGAACAATATGCCGAATTCACCCGCGCGGTCTCAGTACCGGTGCTGGCGAACATCACCGAGTTTGGCGCAACGCCGCTCTACACCACCGAACAACTGGCTGACGTCGGCATCAAGCTGGTGCTGTACCCGCTATCCGCCTTCCGCGCGATGAGTCAGGCGGCGCTCAACGTTTATCAGCACATCCTGGCCGACGGCACCCAGGAAAAAGTCGTACCCCAGATGCAATCGCGCATGGAACTTTACGACTATCTGGGCTATCACGCCTATGAGCAGAAACTGGATCAGCTGTTTACTGAACAAGGCACCGAGTAACATATTTCAGGGAGAGCAATATGGCGGAAGAATACGCACTACCCAAGCCGAAGAAATCTGTTGCCCTGTCAGGCACGGTCGCTGGCAACACGGCGATCTGCACCGTCGGGCGAACAGGAAACGATCTGCATTATCGCGGCTATGACATTCTGGATTTCGCCGAAACAGCCGAATTCGAGGAGATCGCGCATCTGCTGATTCACGGCACGTTGCCTGATCGCACACAATTGCAGGCTTACAAGGCAAAACTGAAATCACTGCGCACCCTGCCGCAAGCCGTCAAACTTGTGCTGGAAGCGATTCCGGCTAACGCGCATCCGATGGATGTGATGCGCACCGGTTGCTCGGTGCTGGGTACCTGCGAGCAGGAACCGCCAGCGCACATTGAGGCCAAGACGCGCGAGCTGACCGACCGGATGCTGGCCTGCTTCGGGGCTATGCTGCTGTACTGGTATCACTATACGACCAGCGGAAAACGCATCGAGGTCGAAACCGATGACGACACGATAGGCGCACACTTCCTGCATCTGCTGCACGGCAAACCTGCCAAAGCCTCCTGGGTGCGCGCGATGCACACCTCGCTGATTTTATACGCCGAACATGAGTTCAACGCCTCAACCTTCACAGCGCGGGTGATTGCGGGCACCAATTCGGATCTGTATTCCTGCATCACCGGTGCGATCGGTGCGTTGCGCGGCCCCAAGCACGGCGGCGCCAACGAGGAAGCGTTCCGCATACAGAATCGTTACAGAAACGCAGATGAGGCGGAAATCGACATCCGCGCGCGCGTGGCAAAGAAAGAGATCATCATCGGCTTCGGCCATCCTGTCTATACCATCGCCGACCCGCGCAACGAGGTTATCAAACGCGTCGCGAAACATCTGTCCGAAGAACAGGGTGACATGCGCCTGTACGACATCGCAGCCCGGCTTGAAAGTGTCATGTGGGAGACAAAAAAGATGTTCCCCAATCTGGACTGGTTCTCCGCCGTGTCGTATCACATGATGGGTGTGCCCACTGCGATGTTCACGCCGCTGTTCGTGATCGCGCGCGTCACCGGCTGGGGTGCGCATGTGATGGAGCAACGCATTGATGGCAAGATCATCCGCCCGAGCGCCAATTACACCGGCCCCGAGAATCTGGCCTGGCCCCCTATTGAACAACGCTAAGGATAAAAAATGAGTGCCAATGTAGAAATGAATACCCGCCCCGCCCCGGACAGGATACTGGTGGACATCGCGCAATATGTCTGCCGCATGGACATCACCTCGGTTGAGGCCTACGAGACGGCGCGCAACTGCCTGATCGACACGTTGGGCTGCGGCCTGCTGGCGTTGCGCTTTCCGGAATGCACCAAGCATCTGGGCTCGCTCGTTCCCGGCACCACGGTGCGCCACGGTTCGCGCGTACCCGGCACCTCGCATGAGCTCGATCCGGTCAAAGCTGCGTGGGACATCGGTGCGATGATCCGCTGGCTCGATTACAACGACACCTGGCTGGCCGCCGAATGGGGTCATCCGTCGGATAATCTGGGCGGGATACTCGCCGTTGCCGATTACCTGTCCCGCTGCCGTGTAGCCGAAGGACAGGCGCCGCTGACGATGCGTGACGTGTTGACCGCGATGATCAAGGCGCATGAAATTCAGGGCGTACTGGCGCTGGAAAACAGTTTTAACCGCGTGGGTCTGGATCACGTCATTCTGGTGAAGGTCGCATCCGTTGCCGTGGTTACCCGTCTGTTGGGCGGCAGCGAAGCTCAGGTAATCGACGCGCTGTCACAGGCTTTTGTCGACGGCCAGTCGTTGCGAACTTACCGCCATTCGCCGAACGCAGGTTCGCGTAAGTCCTGGGCTGCAGGAGACGCCACGTCGCGCGCCGTGCGTCTGGCGATGATGACGATGGCAGGCGAGATGGGCATCCCAAGCGTGCTGACCGCACCGCAGTGGGGCTTCTACGATGTGCTGTTTTCCAAGACCAACAAGGATCAAAAGATCAAACCCGACGCGCAGCGCAGCTTCAGTCTGCCGCAAGCTTATGGCAGTTACGTGATGGAAAACGTGCTGTTTAAGATATCATTTCCTGCCGAGTTCCATGCGCAAACGGCCTGCGAAGCGGCGGTGCTTTTGCATCCGCAGGTGAAGGATCGTTTGGCCGACATCGGCCGGATCGTCATTACCACTCACGAATCTGCGATCCGCATCATCTCCAAGGTAGGCCCGCTGGCGAACCCGGCAGACCGAGACCACTGCCTCCAGTACATGGTCGCCGTACCGCTGGCGTTCGGTGATCTGGCAGCAGAACATTACGAGGACAGT
>JAUSNM010000102.1 GCA_030645535.1 Gallionella sp.
GCAATCAGCTTACCAGTTTGTCTGACGACCATAGCGAGTTGGTCCCACTCCTTCCCATCCCGAACAGGACAGTGAAACGACTCCGCGCCAATGATAGTGTGGATTACCCATGTGAAAGTAGGTCATCGTCAGACTCCTTACAAGATACCGCCCTCGTAACTGAGGGCGTTATTTTTTTATAAAGTATTATCGTTTTCAGCAATTTATAACGATAATACGCACCGCTTTTGATGTTGACAAATATCAAATCGGGTCGTTAGCTCAGCTGGTAGAGCAGCGGACTCTTAATCCGTTTGTCGCAGGTTCGATCCCCGCACGACCCACCAAACACTAAGGCCAGACTTGTTTCTGGCCTTTTTTACGTCCCTATCTACCAAAATTCCGGCGTAGTTTGGCACAATGTCAACCGCTTTTCCGGTATTTTCTGCTATTCCCCCGTTCGCACAGGTGTTTCTCTCCTGCGTGGCAGCAATGCCTGCTGTCATACGCAGCCTGCTGCAAAAATAATCTCAAAATGGCAACATCAACGCCTGCGGCGGCAACCCGATTGACAATTGCCGTTTGCGAGACTGCTGATTAGGTGTTTTATCTTGATTCAACTAGGAAAAATCTCATGCATAAGGCGCATGTTTCCTAAATACAAATATATCGAATAGGATTATTCTGAGCTGCAGGTCAAATGGCGGTCGCGTTAGTTCGCGAAACGCAAAAGGAATAATTTTCAGCAGTCCGCCAGAAGGTGGAACAAAAAATATTTAGTGTAAGAATATCGGGATAAATTACCTGTGGACATGATAAAGATGCACTTTTCTCGTCAATCAGCAGCTCGCTGGCAGCTCGTACAGTGATTTTAAAATCCATCCATAATCGGGTTTTGCGGATAGGCGTGCTGTTTTGTTGCGCGTTTGCCGGGCTGGCTCACGCGGAAATTATACGCATCGGGGGGACCGGATCGGCGATGCCGTTGATGCAGAAATTAACTGACGAGTATACAAAAACGCACCCCTCAGTTCAGTTTGAAATTATCTATCCGCCGCTCGGCAGCGGAGGAGGGCTGCGGGCGCTGGCTGCCGGCAGATTAGACATCGCGATCAGCTCGAAGCCGCCCGCCGTGCAAGATCAGGAAAAATTTGCACAGCCTGTTTATTGGGTGGCCACCCCTTTTGTCCTGGCCCGCCGTGATGTCAATAGCGGAAGCAGTTTGAGTCTGGATCAGCTGACGGACATCTACTCACTAAAGACCACGCATTGGCCGGATGGCAAGCCGATTCGACTCATCATGCGCGCCGCCACCGAAACAGATTCCATCTTGCTGCGCTCGTTGTCAGCACGGATGGACGCGGCAATCAGTCAAACCCTGCAACGTAAAATGAGGCCAGTCGCAGAAGACGACCTTGATAACCTGAAGCTGCTGGACGGCACGCCAGGTTCATTGGGCACGGCGTCGCTGGGTTTGCTTCGTATTACCGGCAGTGCGGTTAAACCAATCGGATTCAACGGCGTGCAACCCGGCCTGGAGACAATGGCAAACGGGCGCTACCCGCTCGCAAAAACGTTGATCCTGATTGCCGCCAAACAATCGAACGATGCGACCCTGGCATTTGTTCAATACCTTCAACACCCTCTGGTTTATCGCATGTTGCGCGAATGGGACTATATGCCTGCCAGCTCATTACGCCATGAAAAATAATCACCACGAATTATTCGTTCGGCGCCTGGCCGGAATGTCTATCCTGATCGCAGCGATGCTCCCGTGTCTGATCTATGTCACGCTGAGTTTGGCCACGATCGGTCGGGATATGGATCACAATGCAGCGGTCCAGGCACGCGCGATCACCAAGCTGGTCACTTACAATCCGGATGCATGGATGTATGCCACCGAACGACTGATTGATACAGTCGCCGAACTGCGCAATCCGGAATATCAGGTCAGTCTGGTTGATACTTCCGGAAAGCAGCTATGCAAAATCGGCTTTGTCGATAGCAGCTTGTTTATCATCGAGCGGCATGCAACATTTTATAATTACGGCACAGAAGCGGGCACCGTCGTCGTCAGCACGTCGTTGTTTCCTGTTGCGTGGAGAAGTCTGCTGCTAATGCTGACGGGGCTGCTGCTCGGCTTCTCAATCTGGAAATGGATCAAGCGGGACATCTTCATTCAACAGGATTTATCCCGGGCGCAGCTTGAAAAATCCCTGTCCGATCTTCGGGACAGCGAGGCGCTTTTCAACATGCTGGCTGATAACACCTCCTCGCTGATCTGGATGGCCGGTTTGGATAAACGTTGCTATTGGCTCAATAAAGTCGGACAGGATTTCTCCGGGCGCCGCTCGGATCAGGAAAATGGCAACGGCTGTGCCGAGGGGGTTCATCCCGACGATTTACAGCGTCGTTTCGATACGTATGTCACGTCCTTTGACAAACGTATCGAATTCACGATGGAGTACCGGCTGCGCCGCCGCGATGGCGAATATCGCTGGCTGGTCGATCACGGTGTGCCGCGCTTTAACGACCATGGCGTTTTCATCGGCTACATCGGCACCTGCATCGACATCACCGACCGCAAAGAAGCTGAAATCCAGCTTCATTTAACTCAATTTGCGATGGAGCACGCTTCTTTTGAAGTGTACTGGATTAGCAAGGATGCAAAAATTTGTTACGTCAACCAGCAGGCTTGCAAGACACTGGGCTACAGCAAAGAAGAACTGGAAAACATGTCCATCCCGGATATTTCTCCCCAGTTATCGATGGCGATATGGAATGCTCACTGGGAAAGTCTGAAATTCGACAAATCTCAATTCATTGAAACACAACACCGGTGCAAGAACGGTGTTATTTTCCCGGTTGAGATTTCTGCGAACTACGTGAGTTTCGGCGGGCATGAATACAATGTTGCCTATTCCCGCGACATCTCCGAACGCAAGAAAACCGAGGCACAAATTCATATGCTGGCATTTTATGACGTGCTGACAAAACTACCCAACCGCAGGCTATTGCAAGACAGACTCGCGCAGGCGCTGGCCGCAGGTAAACGCAGTGAATGTTATGGAGCCTTGATGTTCCTGGATATGGATCACTTCAAGCCTTTGAATGACCAATATGGTCATACCACCGGAGATTTGTTGCTGGTGGAAGTGGCGCACAGGCTCACTGGTTGCGTGCGAGAGATGGATACGGTGGCCCGATTCGGTGGAGATGAATTCGTGGTTATGCTCAGTGAATTGGCTGTCGATAAAGAAGCGTCGTTCCAGCAAGCACGCAATGTCGCTGAAAAAATTCTCTCCTCTTTGTCCATGCCTTATCTGCTGACTGTTCAACGTTCAGATGGTCATGAAGAATCGATCACGCACCTGTGCACCTCAAGCATTGGCGTTTCACTGTTTGCCGGCAACCAGGAGGACCAAAACGAAATCATGGTTCGCGCCGATGAGGCGATGTATCTGACAAAAGAAAAAGGGCGTAACGGGATCTCTTTCAATATTTGACATTGCATTTGCAGGTCAGTATTTGTCCTGATCTTCAGAGACTTCATCAGGGCGAGACAGCATCAGCCAGGGTTTGTTGCGCGCCGAATTCATACTGTTGGTTTATCCCTCATTCGATTCGGGCATCCCCGGATATCAAAATAGCAACATGAACGCCTGCGGCGGCAATCAGATTGGCAATTGCCGTTTTCGAGACCAGCGATTGAGTATCGCCCTGATTTAGATAGGATAATTCTTATACATAATACGCATGTTTCTTAGATACAAATATGGCGGACAGGATTAATCTTAAGACAGATCATTAAATAATTCCCGTAACTGGAATTATGCTGCGTTGATTTTATTGATCTGTCGGAGATGCAATCCTCTAAATTCGGGCAAAAATGTATGAGGAATGAACGTAACTTGAGAACGCTGGGTGTTCTTTTAAAGAATGATCGACTGGGATTGTTGATGATCGCGGCCTCGCTGGTTGTGATTGCTATTGTGAGCGGCTTGCTGTACTCCTATCAGAGCAAGTTGCATGCGGAGAAAATGCGTGTGCATGGCGTGTCGCTCACGCGCGCTTTGTCCGGCACTGACTATTCACAGCTTGTCCCGGAAACGGGTCAGTCCAATCTGATGAAAAGTCTGGTCAATGTTCAGGGCAGTGAAGATTTTGCCTACGCCATTGTCGTCAATCCGGCCGGAGAGAAATTGTACGAACTTACATCGGCCGGCAGCATTGCGCCAGCCGCCGCCATGCCGGTTCAGCCATTTGCCTGGTTTGGTGAACACAATGTGGTATCGCCTGGCGATGGTCGGCAGATCCGAGAGTTTTTCGCGCCCGTCATGAAAGACGGGCAGCTGGCTGGCTTCATTCGGGCCGGTTACTATAACCAGCAGGCAAGCATGCTGAGTAATCAGGTTTCCAGTTGGGGATTGATGGCTCTGCCGATATTTTTACTGACGGCATTCTCATATTTTTTGATTCGCCGTGAGATAAAGCTGCTTAGTCAGCTCAGCATAAAAATGGAGCAGACATCGCTCTCCTATGGCATGCAAGTGATAACGCCGGAGCATGATCGGGGGTTCGGTGATTTGATTCAGCGCTTCGACCATTTTATTCAGCTGGCTCAGTCCAGGGCGAATGAAATGGACCGGGAGTCGTTATCTTCGCGAACCGACGCTCATCTGGTCAGCTACAGGCAAGAAAAGGCCGAGTCAGCACTTAACTCTATTCCGGATGGTGTGCTGATAATTGATGACGCCTGCCAGCCCAGCTTTGCCAATGCCAAATTAGAACCGATTCTGGGCGTAAGTCGTGAGGATATTGTCGGGCAGTCGCCACAGGCATGGTGTAAAAACAAAGAGGTTCTGGCATTTTTGTTGCGGTTCAAAAGCAGTCTTTCAGCCATGCGTTCTGCGCGCATTGAATATATTCCCGAGGGTAATCCGGATCAAAGAATTTCAGTTTCAGGATTTCCGCTTTTTTCACCGCGAGATCAGAACACCCCGTTCGGGATGCTGATTATTTTTCGAGACATCAGCAAGGAATATCTTGCCATGCAGGCGGGCACAGAATTTGTGTCACACGTTGCCCATGAGCTTAAAACGCCGCTCAATACCCTTGCCGTCTACAGTGAGTTGCTGCTTGACTACACGTCACTTAGCGAGACCGAACGTGTTGATTCCGTGAATGTTATTTATGGTGAAGTTGAACGGATGGCCGGTCTGATCAACAATCTGCTCAATATTTCAAAGATGGATGCCGGTACCTTGCAGCTGGTACGCAAGCGGGTTAAGTTGCATGACCTTATGCAGGATGCTTTTGACAGCATGGGCAACAACGCGCTTGGCAAGGGCGTGGAGGTTGAACTCTATATCCCGCCCGACCTGGGATCCGTTCGTCTGGACAAGGACTTGTTCCGCATCGCCATTGATAACCTGCTCAGCAATGCCATCAAATACAGCAACCCGGGCGGGAAGGTTACGGTTAGCGCACAGTATATGGATGACGGACAGATGCAGATCAGTGTGCGCGACCAGGGTATAGGCATATCGTCTGAAGAATGTGAAAAAGTCTTTTTAAAATATTACCGGGTCGGCAATAGTGAATCAAGTTCGCGCAGCGGTCACGGGCTGGGCTTGTATCTGGCCCGCCAAATCATCTCGCTGCATCACGGCACCATCACGGTTAACAGCGAACTGGGCAAAGGGACGGAATTCATTATTACGTTCAAGGCGCAATCTGTTCAATTAGAGGAGTCACAAGAGCTATGAAACGCATCCTTATCGTTGACGATGAGCCGCATATAACACGTGTATTGAAGCTCTACCTCGGGCGGGCCGGATATGCCGTGGATACTGCGGAGAATGGACAGGCCGGGCTGGATGCCATCGTGAAAAATGTGCCTGATGTTTTGTTTACCGATATTCAAATGCCCGTTATGACGGGTAAGCAACTGTGCTTTGCCCTTGAGGAGCAATACCCGCAGCGCACTTTCCCGGTTTTTGTGATGACCTCAATGACTGACCGCGAGCACCGCGAATGGACGCAGCAAATCAGCAACCTCCAATTTCTGGAAAAACCGTTGAGTATGCGCGCGATGACGCATGCCCTGAATAAATATTTTGATGCCGCTGTCGTGGGTGAAGGAGCAAGCCATGTCTGATGAGGCCTTTAATGAAATAGACTTTTCCAGATACCAGCGCTGGTTGAATCGTGCGGCAGGTTCGGAAGTCGCCCTGATGGTGTTCAATAAATCGGGCGTCGCACTCTGGGGGGCTGATACCGCGCAGGCAACAAAAATTGGCCTGGCTATTGTGGCAGCCGGAATGGGTGCGGCGGGGCTGCATCGGCATGATGTGGATGCCGGCAAGACTGCTCTCTATCAGTCGCTTGGTGCTGCCAATGACGGACAACTGGGTTGGCTTGCCGTGATGGTAGATCATTTCGCCGAGCAAGAGGCGCCCGTGCTGATCGACCAGCTGGCTGATGCAATGGATGATCTTGTCGCAGGGATTGCTGATGCACACCGGGATAAAGCTGACCTTGTGATGATGACCGATGAACTGGGACAGCGTTATGAGGAATTGCACCTTGTGTATGCCGTAGATGAACACATGCAGAACAGCGAGGGCGAAAACGACGAAGTCTTCCAGAGCCTGTTGCAATCCGCAGTCGAACACCTGGATGTTGATGTCGTCGCTTTTGTGAGGCCATCGAAGGACGTCTGTCAGCATGCAACCTCGCTCAGGCATGATATCCATAATCTTGATCTGGTATTGGTCGAGATGCGCGGCGACTTGTATCGCTTTCTCCAGGTCTCCGCTGAAACGATCAACCTCAATGCTGCGGATGATCCGCGTCGCGCTTACATATTCACGGACATGCCATACAAGGTTCTTGCCTGCCCGGTTTTTGCAGACAGAAAAATAGATTCGATGATCGTATTGCTAAAACACCTGCACAAGCCTGACTTTAGCAATGGAGATCGCAAGCTGGCCGAGGTGCTGGCCAATCAGTTGTCCAGCCTGAGCAACGCTTACTTGCTGATGCAGAGCATGAGAGATTTCAATCGGCAGATGGCCCGGGCGCTGATCGAAGCGGTTGAGGCTAAGGATCCTTATACGCGCGGTCATACCGAACGGGTTCATTACCTGTCAATGGAGATTGGCCGTGCGATGGGGTTGCCGGCCGATGAACTGGAAGATTTGCACTGGGGTTCATTGCTGCATGACGTTGGCAAGATCGGTGTTCCGGATGCCGTGTTATGCAAGCCCGGCCGACTGACCAAGGATGAATATAACTTCATCAAGGTGCATCCGGAGCGCAGCTATGACATCCTGCGTCACATCAAGCATCTGGATAAAGCGGTGCTCGGTGCGCGCCACCATCAGGAAATGTATGACGGCAAAGGTTACCCGCATGGCCTCAAGGGGGAACGTATTCCGCTGCACGGTCGCATCATTGCGGTTCCTGACACCTATGATTCAATCACCAGTTCGCGGGCATACCGTGCCGGTCGCAGTCACGAAGTTGCCATGGCTGAAATCGAACGGGTTTCAGGTACGCAACTGGATCCTGCGATTGTAGAAGTGTTCAAGAAGATAGTCGCAACAGAACCGGAATGGCTGCGCCTGTTCAATATCAGACGGGATAAGGCTTGACAGCATGCCGGTAGCCATTGCACGCAGCATCATAGGCACGATGACCTACCTGGCCCCCGCTGGTCCGCTGAAGGATGAGGAGTCCTGTCAGGCACTGGAGCTGGCTTTCTCGGACTGCGTCGCATCCAGTCAGATTCATCTGGTTCTGGATCTGGAACAGGTCTCCCTGATGAGCGGCCGTGCACTTGAAATAATTCTCGACACGAACAGCAGGCTTGCACATAGCGGCGGTTCGCTCAAATACGTGAACCCTGTTGCGCTGGTCAAGGATATTCTGATCGTCAGCGGATTGGGGGATCAGAGCGCATTGAATTCAGCAGGGTTTGGTGAATTGTTTTCCGTTGGCGAAGATTTTTCTGCATTTCTGCCGGTAAGGCTGGGCGAAATTCTCATGGAAATGGGGGTGGTGACCGAGGCGCAACTGGAAAATGCGGCAAGCCAGCAGTCCAGAACTAACAAGCGCATGGGAAATATTCTGGTTGAACAAGGCATCATCTCGGATAGCAATCTGCTCGCCGCGCTCAGCCGCCAGTTACGGATACCTTATATCGCGCTGCGCGCCGGTTTGTATGAAAGCGCGGCCACCAACCTGATCCCGCGAGAAGTCGCGCGCCGCCTGGAAGTGCTGCCCATGTTCAAGGTGCACGGCACTTTGACGCTTGCCACAGCCGATCCTCTGTCCATCCCGGCACTCGATGAATTGCAGGACATCTCGGAATGCAAACTGCGCCTGGTGCTTCAGACGCGTGCAGAGATACTCAAGCATCAGGGGGACGCCTATAGTGGCAATGAATTCAGTCCGGAGATGGCGGAAAACATGGCCACCGACATCGAACTGGTCGAGCAGGCGCAGGAAGATTTTGCCCGGATTGACGAGATGGCAGGCGGCAGCCCGGTCATCAACCTGGTCAATGGCCTGATTCAGCGCGCAGTACGCGACGGTGTCAGCGATATTCACATCGAGAGTGGACGCACTCACTCAAGCGTACGGTTTCGCATCGATGGTTTGCTGTACAAGGTGCTGTCAACCCGTGCCGATCTTCATCCGGCCATTGTTTCCCGGTTGAAGATCATGGCCAATCTGGATATTGCCGAACGCAGGCTCCCGCAGGATGGTCGCATGCAGGTGATGACCCAGTCGCGCACGGTGGATTTGCGTTTCAGTTCATTGCCGGGCATCTACGGTGAAAAAGTGGTGTTGCGCGTGCTGGACAAAAACCAGTCCATCCTCGATGTTGATAAATTAGGCATGAGCACGCCGAATCTGGCTTTGCTGAAAAAACTGCTCGGACGCAGCCATGGCCTGATTCTGGTCACCGGACCCACCGGCAGCGGCAAGACCACGACCCTGTATGCCTCAGTCAACCAGTTGAAGAGTATCGAGAAGAACATTGTCACGATTGAGGATCCGGTGGAATACCAGCTCGACATCATCAACCAGAATCAGGTCAACGAGGCGATCGGTCTGTCCTTTGCCAAGATGCTCAAACACGTGTTGCGACAGGATCCTGACATCATCATGGTCGGTGAGATACGTGACCGTGAAACGGCAGAGATCGCCGTTCAGGCAGCCTTGACGGGCCATCTGGTGCTGTCAACGTTGCATACCAACGATGCGGTGGGTGCGTTGTCGCGCATGATGGATATGGGCGTAGAGCCTTATCTGCTGTCCTCGGCATTGGCAGGCGTAGTCGCACAGCGTTTGGTGCGCGGGGTGTGTCCCGCATGCAAAACGACCTATTTGCCACCGCCGGAACTGGTGGAAAAATACCACTGGCCTGAGCGGGCCAGGCTGACGCGAGGCCGCGGTTGTTCTTCCTGTTACGACTCCGGCTACCGGGGCCGCCTGGGCATCCATGAGATTATTGAGTCCAGCGAAGGACTGCAAAGGCTGATGGTCAAAAATCCGAACAAGGATGAATTGAAGGCCTTCATGGCAGCGGAAGGTTATCCGACGATGTTCGATGACGGCATCGAGCGCGTGCTTGGTGGCCGGACGACCATTGAAGAAGTTTCACGCGTCATTCATTCGGCTTAACCCGTATGGCCATCGACATCAATCAGCCGAAAGCGTCCGCACAAACTGCACCCGGGAATCCGGTCAGGCGCAGCTGGAACCTCGAAATACGCTTTGGTGCACCCAAAATCACGCTCAATCAGCGCATGATTTTCACCGAGCGTCTGACGCTATTGCTGGAAACCGGCGTCAGCCTGCTGGAAGCGCTTAAAGTGATGCAACAGCAGACTGAAGAACCCTTGTTGGCAGAAATTATTGGCGCTATGGTCGACACCCTCAGCGAAGGCGCAACCTTTTCAACGGCGTTGGCGATGCATCCTGAAATGTTCTCGACGACCTATGTCAGCCTGGTTTCTGCTGCCGAGGAGGGTGGGTTTATGGCTGAGGTACTGGGGCAACTGCTCAGGATGGATGAAAAAAACAACGAAATGCGCGGCAACATCATATCTGCACTGTCTTATCCGGCGTTCCTGATTGTGTTTTCCGTCGCAGTCGTGATCTTTGTGCTGGTCGCCATCTTCCCCAAGTTTGAATCGCTGTTTGCGTCGATACACGACCAGTTGCCGATCACGACGATTTTTCTGATGGCGCTGTCTGCATTTGTACGTCATTACTGGCTATTCATTCTGATCGGGCTGGCTGCCGTCGCATGGGGCGCACTGTTCTGGGTCAGGAGCCAGGCAGGCAGGCTGATGCTGGATAAACTCAAAATGAACTTTCCCGTCATCAAGGATGTATATATCCAGATCTACCTGAGCCAGACACTCAGTGTGCTTGGTCTGTCGCTGAGCAACGGTGTGCCGATCACGGTGGCCCTGAAAGCATGTCAGGGCGTGGTCAGTAATGTGGTGTTTGCAAAGTTTATTGAAGAGATACGCACCCATGTCAACGAAGGTCGCGGCATCGCTGTCGGCTTCACTGATTCACCCTACATTCCGCCGATGGTGCGGCAAATGGTGGCCACAGGTGAGCAGACCGGCAATCTGGGTATGGTCATGACTCGGGTGGCCGATTTTTATGGCAGAGAGCTGAGCCGGCGCATCAATGTGCTGGCAAAGTCGGTCGAGCCCGTCATGCTGATCGTCATGGGCGTCGTGGTCGGCGGTATTGTCGTGTCATTGATTCTGCCCATCTTCAAGCTGTCACGCGCGATTCATTAACCAGCGCTGCACGAATTTCCTGTTATCGGCTAAAGGCGTATGTGGAATATATGTTTAAAATCAGCTAATTGCATTATTCAAGGCAGCTAATCGCCGCCAGTCAGGCTTGCGTGTTTGCCACTGATTAAGGATGGCATAGTCTTTTTCCTAGTATGAGTATAAGAAATACACTATATAAATTCAGAATCTGCTAATAGAATTGACCGGATTAATCTCGGTAGAATGAGGGCATAGTCTTACGGTGAGTTCAAGTTGGTGTCGAAGGAAAAACCTTGGGCTTTGTGTTGTATGGATCGGCAATGTATTACAGGGGTGATGCGGTTGTTTTTTGGAATTTCCGACTTTTCAATTGCCCCCGGAGAGATTCTATTTATGCAGATAGGTTGAGTTGAGTCAGCGAAAATGCCTGAATGCACTTTGATAATTATTTTGCTAACTGTCGCAAACCAATGGAAGGAATTGATATGTACTCTATTACAAATAAGTCGGTGAAACTGATGCAGCGTGGCTTTACGCTGGTTGAACTGTTGATTGTCGTGATCATACTGGCGATTCTGGCGGCGATTGTTATTCCACAGTTTTCCGGGGCGACGGTTGATGCGCAGGAATCGGCGTTGAATTCCAACCTCAATGGCTTGCGTTCGGCAATTGAGCTGTACAAGACGCAGCACAATGGTCAATACCCCGGTGCGGTTGCTGCAACGGGTGCGACCTGTACGTTCGGTGCCGCTGCCGCTGCCGGTGCGACGGCCGGCACAAATCTTGCCATGATTGCGCAACTGACCAATTACAGCAGCGTTACCGGCACAACCTGTACAGGTGCAGATCCGACGACCAAACTGGGCCCTTACCTGCGCGGTGGCATGCCCGCCGAGCCGATCAACAACAAGGCAGATGTCGTCGCTACTGCTGCGGGTATACCGCTTGCGCCTGCTGCGGCTACGGGCGGCTGGGCTTATGACACAAAGACAGGCCAGATCGTCATGAACAGCAACGCCCTGGACAGTAAATTGGTGGCTTACTCGGCCCGCTAACAGTTCAGCGCCAGGGAGCCCGGCATGAATGCTTCAAGCGGTTTTACCCTGGTGGAAATGCTGATTGTCACGGTTATCATGGGGATCGCAGCTGCTGCGATCCCCATGTTGTCGTCCAATGACCCGCAAAAGCTCAGCGTCGCGGCGGAAGAAACCACTAACCTGCTGCGCTTCGCGCTGAGCGAGGCCAGACGTAGTGGCGGCTATGTGCTGGTAGATGGCAAGTCGAGTGCCGGCCAGCTCAGTCTCTACAATTCGGACAGCAGCGGCAATTTAAGCTCGGCCATCACCGATCCGCTCACCAAACGTGCGGCAACACTGGATGTCACCGGCAACCCGTTTTCGCAAGGTGTCACCTTGCTTCCACAATTTCAGGCGGGCGGCAGCCCCTATGCGCAATTGCTGATCGGACCGGGCATTACCCAGCTGCAGGTTTTCAACGGGGCATCGACCAATATTGGCGTATTGCAGTCAGGTAGCGGCGTGCTGCTGAACTATGGCGGACAGAGCGTCACCGTCGGCATCAACGAGCTCACCGGGTTGGTGACCTTGCTTTGAGTGCCTGCCTGACGAAATTTTTCATACCCCGACACTTGATGCAGCGTGGTTTTGCCTATGCCGAGGTGCTGCTGTCCGTGCTGCTGATCGCCATCTTGCTGGTTCCGGCCTTGCAGGCGCTGACGGGTGCGATTGCCGGCAGCAGCAGCAACCTTGCGGCAAGGCAGTTCGCGCTGCGCGGCAAGCTGGAAGAGGTGTTGAGCCAGCCGTTCGGCAAGCTTTATGCCGAGACTTTTCTGCCAGGCGGCAATACCGCCACCTCGGTGAGCGCCAATTTCTCGGATCTCGCAGGCATAACTGACCGCCGCGTGGTGGTGCTGTACCGTTTTGATGCCGCAACCGGTGCGCTGAGCGCGGGCGACACGGGACTGCTACTGCTTTATGTAAGCGTTTATTACGAAGCCGATGGCAGTGCCAGCGCACTCAATACGCTCGCCGGCAGGTGGTGGTAATGCGAGCCCGCTCAACACAGTGTGGCGTGACCCTGATCGAACTGGTGCTGGCCATCGCGATCGGCGCCATTTTGCTGTCCGGCATCAGCAATCTGCTCAAGATCGGGCTGGATGCCGGGGCATCCGTCCGTAACAGCAACGAGCTGGCCTATCAGGGCAGCTTCGCGCTGGCGCGCATCACGGACAAGGCGCGTGTGACTACACCAAAGATACTGACCACGCCCGCCGCCAATACCTCGGGAGACTGGTTCGCGCCTGTCATGTACTGCCTCAATGCGGGAAACCAGTTGATCGAGACCACGACCGCCGATACGGCCTGCACCGGCACGCTGGTCATCGCCGGCAACGTCAGCGCCTTTTCCGCCACGCTGCCCGCCGTCATCGGGCGGCCTGTCGCGCAGTTCAGCCTGACGATGAGCAACGCCGGCAGCACGCAGGCCCTGTCTTCCGGGATACGACTCGGCGGAGGGGTGCTGTGATGTCGCCGCGCACCAGCATGGCAGGCTTTACGCTGCTGCCGGTGATGCTGACCATGACACTGATCGCGGCGATCGCCTTTTTGCTCAACCGCGACAACGGCATGAATGCCGGGATGGTCGCCGGGCAAAGCGATGCTGAGCGCGCCCGTTATACCGCCGAGGCCGGACTGCAAATGGTCAATGCGCTGTCGCAGGCAAAGAACTGTGCAGGTTACACCGACCTTGGCGCGACGACATTTGACGCCGGCAGTGTTACATCGACGATCAATCCGAAAAACGGCACGCCGGTCACGCTGACCGCGACCGCCACCACGACTGAGGGCGCACTCGCGCAGCTTACCCGCGCTAACGTAATCATGCACCAGACTACGCCCTATACGATCAAGCTGCAGCCCGGCACCAATGGGAGTGACACGTCCATCGGTCTTGCAAGCCCGAATGTAAACCATGGTGCCGATCCCAACATGAGTATCAATATCGGGCAGTACGTATCTCTGGTGCAGTTCGATTTATCGACCATTCCTGCAGGCAGCGTCGTTCAGTCCGCACAGTTCTCGCTCTATCACGCGAGCGGCGGAACCGATACGGCGGGCGTCTTTACTGTGACCCGGCCGTGGAGCGAAGGGACGGGCGTGGCAGGGACGGGTGCGACCTGGAACAGCTACGACGGTGTCAACGCATGGACTGCTGCCGGCGGCGACTACGACCCGACATCGGGCATCAACATCACGCTGCCGGTAAACAACGCCTGGGCCAGCTGGGATCTCACTGCCCAGACGGCTGCGTGGAAATCGGGAAGTGTGCCGAATTACGGCGTCGCAGTGACGTTGATCACCGGCGGCACCAATACCTTCGCGAGCAGCGACAACGGAACAGACGCCAGCCGGCCCAAGCTCGTCGTGACCTTCCTGCCGCCGTGCGGCTGGGTGCCTAACGCTGGCGGCGTGACCTTACCGGCGATCAAGGATACCTGGATCAACGAGACTAATGGCAAGACCAACACCAACTACGGCGGCTCGATATCGTTTACGGTCACCACGAATAAGATCGGGAGCGGGCTGGTGCAGTTCGACCTGAGCACCATCCCGGCGGGCAAGCTGCTCAAGAGCGCGAAGTTGCGGCTGTTCGCCGGAGGGTTCGGGGCCACGACCCCCCCGACCTCTTCGATCCTTACGGTGTACCCGGTAACCAACTACAAACCCTGGACGGAACTTGGCGTGACCTGGAAAACGGCCGACGGCAGCAGCAACAGCTGGGGGTGTGGCAACGGCGGTGGCGGCTGTTTCGGAGCCGCCGCGGCGACAGCGTCCATCAGCAGTTCGTTCACCCCGGGGAGCTGGGTGGAATGGGACGTGACCGCCCTCGCGCAGGAATGGTACACCAACCCTAGCCTGAACTACGGCGTAGGGGTGCTGATGGACCCTACTTCGGCTTCGGCCTTCGCATTCAACAGCAAGGAGGCCACCTTCGCCCCGCAATATGTGCCGCAGCTGGTGATTACCTGGTGAGCCTGATAATGAATAAATTCACACCCACATGAAGATTGTATTTGACAAGCTGCTTAAACCTGCACGGGACAGGCTGACCAACATGCTGCCGGGATTTGGCCGGGATTTGAGCATCGGCATGGACATGGGGCCGGACCGACTGAACCTGGTGCAGATGGAACTGGTGGCGGGCAGACCTGCCATCCGCGCGATTGCGTCATTGCCTTATCCTTGCCCGCGCGAGGAACTTGAGCTGCATCCGCAGAAACTGAAGTCCTTGTTGAAGCAGGCTTATGCCATGCAGCCTTTCAAGGGGCGGCGCGTCGTGTCCTGTCTGCCGGCCAGCCAGATCAAGATCATTACGCTCACCTACAAGGAAGGTCAGCCGGATGCGGTGGCGATTGTTGCCGAACTGCGCGAGCGACTGCAAGGTGAGCTGGATAATCTGGTGGTTGATTTCATGATCTTGCGTGAGCAGGAGGCCAACCCGGGGCATCGGGATGCGCTGGTCGCCATGGCGCCCCGTAACAAGGTGCTGGCTTATCTGGATTTACTGACCGGCGCAGGGCTGGAGGTGGAGGCGCTGGATGTTGGCCCCGCAGCGTTGGCGCGGCTGGTCAGTCAGGAAGGTGCGCTTCATACCCCTGAATTTCCGTTGCAGCCGAATGCGTTATTGATCAATTTCGGGGCTGATTCGAGCCATCTGACGGTCATCTGGGGACGACGCCTGATGCTGGATCGTGCAGTTGAATTTTGCGAAAACAAGGTGTTCTCTCGTCTGAAACAGCTGCTTGATATGCCGCAAGATTTGGCTGTCCGGTTACTGTATGAAAAAAAATCGGCGCTGAACGGTCCCGACGGGGCCAGCCGGATGCTGGGGGAAGTGCTCAGGCCTGAGATTGCGATGCTGTTGCAGGAAGTTAACAAGACGCTGGTCTATATGGCTTCCCGCACGCATGGAAAATCAGTGGACGTGATTTATTTGGCCGGCAGGCTGGCGCTTTATCCTGATGTCTTGAATGCATTCAGGGATCAAATGAAAATACCGGTACGCATGCTGAATCCCGTTGAGCTATTTGCGTCTGAAAGAAGCCGGTTGAATGATAAAGGTCTGGGCGAAATAACCGGGATTGCCTTGTCTGCCGGCCTGGCTTTACGGGGCGTTCCTGAAAATGAGTGAAATGGACCTGATCCCCGTTGATTATCGTCAGAACGTCCGGGTTCGGCGTTTTATCGTTAAATTTTTCGTGCTGTACATCGTGCTGCTGGTTTGCATCGGCTCAGCCAGAATTCTGCTGGGTTATCTGATATGGCGGGAAAACGTGCAGGTGGTTCGTCTTGAGCAGCAGAAGCAGCTCTTTGAACAAAATAAGGCCAGGGGCGATGAATACCGCCTGCAGAAACAAGAGGTCGAGCAGCAGCTTGCCGCGCTTGATGAGTTGCGCGGAGGTGACCGTGTTACGCTTTTTCTGCACGCGGTTGACAACGCTTACCGTGCAGGCGTGTGGCTCGACAGCCTGCATTTTATGCGCCGCACTGGCACGGGCACGCTACAGGCGCCCGGAGCTGCAAATTCAGGCATTATCGTGTTGCCAAACGGTACGGATGCCACGCATATCAATCAGGGAATAGAAATGGTAGGGCATGCGATTAACCATTCCATGCTGGCTGAATTCATGCGCGATCTTGATGCGCAACCCGGCGTGGCCGAACTGATTCTGATTGATACCAGCACCCGCAACTATACGACCATGCAGGTGGTGGATTTCAAGCTGGCCTTGAAAATGGGCGAGAAAGCAAAGCGGCAGCCATGATGAAATCAGTCTTCAATGTACTGTGCAAGATGAATCACCGGTTGTTGGCAGGCGTGATGCTGCTGCTGGCCGGTGTTCTGCTATTTGAGGGCTGGCTGCTTTTGCTGCACAAACCTTATGCGGAATATCAGCAGATACGTGTCAACCGCGCTTCACTGGCACCCGCTTCGGGTCAGACTTCTGACCCGTCAGGTGAGCTTGGCAGAATGGCTGAGGATATCAGGCAACTTCGGGCAAGACTGAGCGGCGAAATGAGTACGCCTGCATCGGATGAAGAAATGGCCGCATCGTTGCTTACGGCACTTGATCATTCGGCAGCCACACACGGGGTCACGTTATCCGGCGTCAAACCGATGGAGAAGAAACAGGTCTCGCTATTTGAGGAGGTCGTTTTTGAAGTCAGCGCCACAGGTGCTTATCTGCAGCTATGTGAATGGATGCTGGATTTTGGCAAAACACTGGGCAGCAACGCGACTGTCACTGATTTTGATTTAAAAATGGCCGATGCAGGGCGACAAGTGATATTGACCATGAATATCTCGCTTTATCGCCCTTTAATAAAGAATGGAGCGGTCAAATGAGCGCAGGTTTTTATTGCCGGAGTCTGATGGTTATTGTTGCGATCTACCTTCCGCCGGTATTCGCCGAGGGGCTGTTGCATCACGACCCTTTTGCACGGCCTCAACTTGGTGTTCATGTGCCGGGCAGTACGGAGGCGGCAGGCGCGGTTTCCGAGTCGGGTGCGCCGTGGAATCCGCAGCTTACGGCTGTGATGCTGGACGGCAAGAATTCACTGGTGAGTCTCGATGGCGAGATAGTCAGAATGGGCGAAAAAAAAGACGGGTACCGCTTGATACAGGTACGGGAGCATGAGGCGGAATTCAAAAAGGATGGAAAACACATCGTACTGAAGATGGACACCTCTTCCTCAGTGAACAGCAATGAGCGGGGGGAGTAAATGAATAAAATAAACCGGATTGTTTATGCCATATTGATCGTGGCGCTGATGGGGGGCAGTGCAGTCTGTCATGCAGAAAGCGCGGACACTTCCAGCCAGAAAATGTCAGGTAACCGGGTCACACTGAACTTTCGAGATTCATCCATTCAGGAAGTTTTTGATGTGTTGTCGCGCAAGGATAAAGTCAATATCATTCTTGGTCAGGGGGTGAACGGCCAGGTTTCAGTTAATTTGTATGACATCACAGTTCAGGATGCGATTTACCGTGTGGCAGAGGCGGCAGGTTTAAACGTGGAACAACGTCGCAACGGTGATTATGTCATCCTGAAGCGCAGTGATGTCGGCCTGGATCACCCCGACGGACTGACCCAGTTGCGCACCTTCAAGGTGCATTATTCCGACCCCAAGCAGGTAGCGGATATTCTGGCTAAATATCTTTCACGTTATGGCAAGATCACACCGCTCATCAACAGGCGAATGATCGTCATCGAAGATACGCCGGAATTCATTGCGCGCGCGAGCAAACTCCTTGAGGAGCTGGATGTGCAGCCCAGACAAGTGCTGATTGAGGCCAAGGTGCTGGAAATAACATTGAATGACGGTGAGGCCTATGGTGTGGACTGGAGCCATATTTTTGGTTCGGCGGCGAACGCTAACGGTTCTTTTGGCACCAATGGCCTGTCTGCAGGCAGCGTGGCAGGTGGCCCGAAAATGGCAGGCTTCTTTTTCAGCATGACTAACGGAAATCTGAAATTGTTTCTTGAAGCGAATGAGACGAAAAACCGCGTGCGGACGCTGTCCACACCCAAACTTCTGGCCATGGAGAACCAGGAAGCAAAGGCGGTGATCGGCAATAGCACGGGTTACAAGGTAACGACCACCATCAATCAGGTCACCACTGAAAGTATCCAGTTTCTTGAGTCCGGCGTGATTCTGCGGGTCACGCCATCCGTGGATCAGCAGGGGCGTATACTGCTGAAAGTACACCCCGAAGTCAGCTCGACCACGCTCAATGCCGGCATACCGGATAAAAAGAGCACTGAAGTCACGACCGAACTGCTCTGCGAAGATGGTCAGTCCGTCTTTATTGGTGGCCTGATCAAACGAATTAGCAGTAATGTCAGGACAGGGATACCTGTTCTTGGAGATCTCCCCGGCATTGGAAAACTGTTTTCATCGAACTCTGAGTCCGTCGCCAATACCGAGACTGTGGTCATCATCACGCCCAGAATTGTGTACGAACCACGCGCCGCTTCTGATTTTTCAGATGAACAACTTAAGCGCATCGAACAAACCTCTGGTTTGACTCTGGATAACCAGATAAAGCCGGTTGCTGCCAGCCTGAGTGGAAAAACAGACATTAAAGCCCCCAACTGAACTTGGGCTGAAATACATACTTGGCGAGTTGAGTCTTCTGGCCTGATTTTGCATCTTGTTCGTTATGCATTGACCTGCGTCATCAGCTTGGCATGAGAGTGATGGGCTAGCGCTACGCTCCATAGTCGCCGCTAACGGGGCGCTGCGTGTATCGCTTCAGCTTGATATTGAAGTCGTCTACAATCGGCGCATCGCTGTTTACCGGCATGAGGATGCAAATGAGCCAGGTTGAGAATCATTGGGATGAGGTTGCACAGTTAGAAACCGGGTTGATGCGGAAAATGATCGCGCTTGGTCTGGATTGGCACGATCCGTCAACGATGAAGCAGCTGGCATCGGAGTGCAAGGTCTATGGGCCGGCGGATGTCCAGGCTGCGTACGCGTCCGGCGACCGGAATCAAATAACGAAAGCCGAGCTTTTTTCGCTGGCCTCTTTAATGATCCAGACCATGGAGAACGCCACCTTGGAAAGGCGCGACGTGCATGGCGGAGAAGTCTGGAAGGCATTTGGCCGTCACCTGTACACGTGATTTACCTCTAAGCCTGACGTTCTTCCTCTGCCGTTACTTATGTAAAAGCGTTCAGTAAAACTGGTTAAAATTTTACTCGGTAGCAATTAGCTGTTGATAGTAATTTTGCAATGCACTGGTTGTATTTCGCGCAAAGAAATCAAAATCAATCTCGCGCTAAGACGCGAAGACGCGAAGACGCGAAGAGATTCACACAGGGATGTTGCACTGTGGGCGAATTGGTTCTGGCAGGGATGATACCCGGCGGGCATCAACTCGCACAACTCGCATGAACTACAAACCATACAGATGTTCATCACCGATCTGCCTGTGCCGTGTTCGATATGGCAGACAGATTCAATAGTCATATGTTTTTAACAAGATATGGATTTTCTTTGCGTCTTTGCGTCTTTGCGCGAAATGGTTCTCGCAGGGATGATGCCCGGTGAGCATCAACTCGCAAGTGGGGTAAGCAGGGATGATGCCTTGTAGGCATCAACTCGCAGACAGTTTTAAAAGATAATCCATTTATTTTCTGTGTCAACAGGTAACTGCGACATAGCCTAAAATTTTACTGATGCTCATTCGGGATTGTTCAGCCTATGGATATGATAAGCTTGCTGCTGTTGTTAGCTGTGCTGGGGTGGTTCTGGTTCGATAGCCTGGGCGCCCTCGAACTTGCCCGGAATGCCGGCAAAGAGGCTTGCCTGGCTGCGAATGTGCAATTTCTCGATGATACGGTCGCCACCATCGCGATGGCGCTGGCGCGTGACAAATCCGGGCGGCGTGTGTTGCGACGCACCTATCGTTTCGAATTCAGCGAGACCGGCAACACCCGGCTTGAGGGGCGGCTGATCTTGTCAGGCGACAAGATCGAGTCAGTAACGATGGAACCCTATCATATCTTGCCCTGAACAGACCGGACAGGTTCTGGTCTGCCAGACGGCTGCGATAAGGTTTTTGTTTTATATTTATTAAAAGGTTAATCGATGTACCCAGTCCACGATGTTGATGCAATTCTTTTACTCGCCATAGCCATCTCTTCGAAGAGACGGCCGGCTGAACTCGTTGAAATCATCGCTGCGAACGATCTGATTCATGGTTCTGTTTCTTCCGAATCGGCCCTGGTGGAGGCGTTTCATAATCTCTCTACGCATGGTTTGATCTCTCAGGTTGGCGAAGGCTATGCGCTGACGCCGGTGGCGCTGACAATTATGACGGCCGGGCGCAAGAAAGCTGACAACGAGGAGAGACTCTTCGGTCTCAAGGCAGCCCTGTCCGGATACAACCTCAAGGGTGAACACCCTGCCATTCTGGTAACAGTGGAACAATTGAGCGCTGCGGTTCTGGCGCATCAGGCATCTAAAGAGCACGCAGGCAAAAACCTGCTGGTGCCCAAGCCTAAGCCTGTTATCGACAGCAAACGTCCCGGACGCCGCAAGCCTTTGCCGACACGCCGCAAGTATTGATCACAAAGCCGTCTCGCTGCGCGAGTTTCACATTAAACATCAGGCTCTCATGCAATTCAAAAATAAACATGTAAAAAACATTGCGAGGGCGATGCACCAGCAGTTCGATCAGATGCTGGCGTGGACGGCTGATGTGACAGCGCAGCCTTGCGCCGGCAAGCCCTATTTGACCGAGAAGGGCGGGATTCTCGCGCT
>JAUSNM010000109.1 GCA_030645535.1 Gallionella sp.
GCCGATGCCGGAGTCCTCGATTTCGATCAGCAAACGGTGTTGCGTGTCATGCGGCTTTAGCCGGAGGCGCACGGTGACAGCGCCTTGCTGAGTGAACTTCACCGCGTTGCCAACCAGGTTGATTAATATCTGGCGCAGGCGTGCCTCGTCGCCCTTGATATAGCGCGGGAATTCCGAAGTCTGATCAATCAGCAGTTGCAGTCCTTTTTCATGAGCGCGCATATGCATCATGTCGGCAACGTCGCGCACCATACCGCCGAGGTCGAGCGGAGCGCTCTCCAGCACGACCCGACCGGCCTCGATCCTGGCCATTTCCAGCACGTCGTTGATCAGGCTCAACAGGTGTTCGCCGCTGCGGTTGATGATGTCGAGGTTGTCGCGTTGCGCCTGCGACAATTGCGTATCCTTGCGCAGCAGGCCTGAAAAGCCAAGTATCGCGTTGAGCGGCGTGCGCAACTCATGACTCATGTTGGACAGGAACACACTCTTGGCATTATTCGCAGCTTCGGCTGCATCGCGTGCCAGCACGAGATCATTAGTGCGCAACTGCACCTCTTCCTCCAGGTGTTCCTTGTAGTGTCGAAGTTCTTCTTCAGCCCGCATACGTTCAGAAATATCGTCATAAACAGCAACCACTTCTCCTGACGGCAAGCGGTAGACATGGTTATCGCGCCAGACGAAAATACGACCATCACGATAAATACCGGCAGGAAAGTGCTCCGGCTCTCCGGTTTTCCATACTCGCTGCAACACTGCAAACAGACCGAACTCTTTTACGCCGGGGAAGCACTCCGTCAGCCGTTTATCGATGACATCTTCGCGTTTCAAGTTTTCCAATAACTCGGCGGCGCGATTAAAGTCTCTGAAGATGAAATCTTCTCCGCTATTCACAGCGGCATAAACAGCTACACCGCTGCTCATGTTTTCAAACAGGCCCCTGAATAAAGATTCACTATAGGCAATGCGCTTTTCAGCCTGCTTGCGTTCGGCATCGCGCTGTGCGAGATTGATCTGCGTTGCCGATAACCAGCCCAGCACACTGTTTTCCATTCCCCGGGCGACTGGAATGCCAGATGAAAAATCCCCGCTGCCAAGGCGGGCGATGCGCCCTTGCAGCTCATCCACCGAGCAGCCCAGCGTGGCATACAATGCCCGATAAGCGCGCCACAACGTGAATGCCAGCAGCAAGCCGAATGCGATGAGCATCACGCGTACCAGCGTGGCCAGGTTCTTGGCAGCATGGACTGCCCCCTGCGTGCGTTGTTCCATCATCTGATAGAACTCGCTAATCGGTCGCATGATGCCGTACTTGGCCAGGTGATAGGATGCGTCGTTCAGCATCTGGGCTGCCCTGAGGCGATTGGCTGCAGTGGCAGGCTCGGTGGATTCGATCAACGCCATGGCGGCGAATTCTGTGCGTGTGAGCAAATCGGAGTTGGCCTTGGCTTGCGCCAGTCTGGCGAACTCTTTCTCGGTAATACCGGCTTGCCGCATCAGTTCCAGCAAAGGAACTGTCTGCCCGCGCGGACGGGGCCGCTGGTCGTCAGCCAGCACCAGATCCCAGTAGATGTCGGTATATGCAACCGGACGAGGTTTCTTGCCATCGCGGATGTCGAGGATTTCCTGATAATGCTGTTTGTAGACGGGGTCACCTGTCACCACATAGGTGCGCACCATGCGGGTAAGATCATCAGATGACTGGCGCAATTCGTCGGCCAGCAAAAACGACTTGAGCTGCAACTCGTTGGCATGATCGAGCTGCTTTTCCAGGTATGCATACAAACCGAAAGTGATGCCGACAACCACAAACATCCCAAGCGTTAGCCAGAGATTGCGAGAAAACTCAGGTAGGCTATTTTTTGGGATCATCATTGCACCCTTTGTTTTTGGCTCACCGCGAACCATCCCTGACAGCTTGCTGGCGTATGTGAATTGTGACACGGATTCAATTTTGAAGCATATCAATAAGCAGTCAGAACTCTGTCTGCGTCAGGTACTTAACGCTGAAACTCTGGCAGAATTTAAAGAATGCCTGAATATCCGCTTGCGGCACCTGGCCTGTGTTCAAATCCCCAATTTAATCATTCCGCGAATTTCCGGTATGGAGCAGCGGAAGCTGATCTCGATGAGGCATGAGGGTCGACATACGAGCCGCTGCCGTCACATGACATGTAAAAACCAACTGACCGCCTGCCTGCTTATATCCAGCGCAGTGTTCCGGGGAGTGAAAATGGAAAAGTGGCTGATACGCAACGGTGTGCTTTACCAGAAGAAAGGCCAGGACGCCGAACACCTGGCTTGAGAATTCATCGTCCTGAATTTTGCAATTGAGGCCTCAAAATCCGCGCATGCTTCGAGTGCGGAACAAAACTGTAATCGCCTGATGACCGGAGAATTCATAGCCATTTGATTTTTTACCAAATTTTTTTATATCTTGTTACCGGCACTGATTTTTGCCCGGGTCGGTGCAACGTTCGCAGCTGCGGACTCACAAGCGCTCATCAAAGACCCGATCGTGCCTCGCTCATTTAATCATCTGCCCTTCTGTGACAAAGGATTCGAGCTGGTTCGGTTTGCGCAGCATCTTGTTCACCGCGTCCTGATGCACCGTTTCCGCAACAATCAGATCGCGGGCGTATTCTTCCAGCCGGACATCCCGGCCCTTCACGAGATCGAGCAATTCATAATAGTCCTTCAGTATTTCGACTTCATGCGCCAGCGATTCGCGCAGAATGTCGCCAATGTCATGGGTGTGAGTTTCCAGCAGCGGTCCGATTCCCAATGACGGGTGACCGCCCAGCCAGGTCACAAGTTCGCCCGCCAGTCGCGCATGAACAAGCCCCTCGTCAGCCTGCTTCTGCAGCCAGTCGACGATAGGAATGCGGTTGTGGCCATATACCATCAGGGCGTAATGAGTGTAATACACTACGCCTGCCATTTCCAATTCCAGAATGCGGTTAAGTTTTTTGAGTACAGCATCTTTGTTCATCGATGTCTCCTTGAATGGATACTAATCCTGACTGCCTGTTCAGGTTGAACCCCGGAAGAGCCAACAGCCAATATCTTCCCGGGATATCCCGGGATTCCTGATTAGTCTGCTTTGCCTGCCATCACACAAGCCCAGATCACGGCATGCCGGTTATGGAATGCACAGTCAGCGAGTTGCTTTCAGTGCGCAGCGAAAAAAATCACACCCAGCAAGACGAGAGCCAGAACAATTGCAATGAAGGTCAAAATGCTACGCCATATGCTGCTCATGATGTTCTCCCTTTCAAAAGTTATCAAACATCCCATTCTTCACTTTTGCAGAAGAGAAGATGGTCCGGTTGCAGATGTAATCCGACAGACTTATGTCATATTCATTCAGTTTCAACTTGTACCCTGCCCTGCGCTACTCGCACCGGGAATATGCGCAAATCCTCACAGGCGGGCGGCCCCAACACGGCACCCGTCCTGATCGAAAAACGTGCGCCATGGCGCGGGCAAACAATCTCCTCTCCCTCCACCCGTCCACGGGCCAACTCCCCGCCATCATGAGAACAAGCATCCTCAATGGCATAATATTCGCCGCCGAGATTGAACACAGCCACGTTGGTTCCATCCACCTCAACCACGCGGCAAGAACCCGGCGTCAGCTCATCGACGCTTGCGACATCTGACCATCTGCTCATCATTTGTTCCTCACATCAAACCCAGTTGCAAGCGCGCTGCCTCCGTCATATGTTCGCGACTCCAGAGTGGTTCCCACACCAACTCCACCTGCACGTCGCTGACGCCGGGTACGCACAACACCCTGTCCTGTACTGTCCCGGGGAAACTCTGCGCCACCGGGCAATTCGGCGTGGTCAGCGTCATGCGCACGCGCACCATCCCCGATGGTTGTACATCCAGATCGTAAATCAGACCGAGGTCGTAGATGTTCACAGGAATCTCAGGGTCGTAAATTGTGCGCAGCATCTCGATTACACGCGTCAGCAACGCCTCTTTTTCAGGCTGTTGCACGCTCAATTTTTCCCGGTCAAACATAGCTTTCCTTTTGGAATACCCTTCACTCGGTAGTCACCGGCTCATCTGCATTCTTTAAAGCGGCCTTCATTGTGTGCCAGGCCAGCGTCGCGCACTTCACCCGTTGCGGGAACTCACGCACACCGGCCAAAACCTCAAGCTTGCCCAGCTCGCCAGTCGTGGCAACGCCCGTTACCATACCGATAAATCCATCCATCAGTTGCAGTGCCTCTTCCTCGCTCCTGCCCTTGATGTTTTCCGTCAATAGCGAGGCGGATGCGGTGGCAATCGCGCAGCCGGAACCTTCGAAGCGCACATCAAGAATCACGCCATTCTCCACCCGCAGATACAGCACCACTTTGTCGCCGCACAGCGGGTTGTAACCTTCGGCCCTGCGGTTGGCACCGTCCAGCCTGCCGTAGTTACGGGGCTTGCGGTAATGGTCGAAGATGGTCTCCTGATAGAGTTCGCGCAGATCAATCATCGCTCAAACATCTCCTTCACCTTATAGATAGCCGCCACCAGCGCATCCGCCTCCTGCCGGGTGTTGTACAACGCAAACGAGGCGCGCGCCGTCGCCGCCACGCCGAAACGCGCCATCAGCGGCATCGTGCAGTGGTGTCCTGTGCGGATCGCCACACCCTGAGTGTCCAGTATCGTGCCGATGTCGTGGGGATGCGCGCCCTCCAGCACGAACGACAGGATGCCGGTTTTTTCACGCGCGCGACCTATGATGCGCAGCCCAGGAATGTCGGCCAGCAACGGTGTCGCATAGGCCAGCAGCGCCTGCTCGTGCATAGCCAGCGCGTCAAAGCCGATGCCGGTCACGTAATCCACTGCGGCTCCCAGGCCGATGACACCGGCAATATTGGGCGTACCGGCCTCGAACTTGTACGGCAAGGTATTGTAGGTCGTTCCCTCGAAGCTGACAGTGCGTATCATATTGCCGCCTCCCTGGTACGGGGGCATGGCATCGAGCAGCGCGGCCTTGCCATACAGCACACCAACCCCGGTAGGGCCATACAGTTTGTGTCCGGAAAATGCATAAAAATCGCAATCCAGTGCCTGCACGTCTACCGGAAGGTGGGCGATGGCTTGCGCACCATCCAGCAGTACCGGCACATTGTGAGCGTGGGCGTATTCGATGATGCGCCTGACCGGGTTGATCGTGCCCAGCGTGTTGGAAACGTGCGCCACAGCTACCAGCCGGGTGCGTTCATTCAGCAACGCATAAAAGGCCTCCATCTGCAGCTCTCCCGAATCGTCGACCGGGATGATGCGCAGGCTGGCACCCGTTTGCTGACACAACAGCTGCCAGGGCACGATATTGGAGTGGTGCTCCATTTGGCTCAGGATGATCTCGTCGCCGGCCTTGATGCGGCTGCGGCCGTAGCTTTGTGCCACCAGGTTGATGGCATCGGTGGTGCCGCGCACGAAAATTATTTCATCGGGGCTGGCGGCGTTGATCAGGCGCTGGACTTTGGCACGCGCCGCTTCAAAGGCATCGGTGGCGCGCTGGCTGAGGGCGTGAATGCCGCGGTGCACGTTGGCGTTGTAGTGGCGGTAATACCCGCTCACGGCCTCTATCACCGCCAGCGGCTTCTGCGTCGTGGCGGCGTTGTCCAGGTAGACCAGCTCCTTGCCGTGAACTTGGGTTTCCAGTATCGGAAAGTCCGCGCGCCAGCGCAGCACCTGCAAGTCGTCGGAATCGTGTTGCAACTCAGCCGGGTTCATAGCATCACCTTGATCTGTCCGCCCTGCGGCAAACGTTCCAGCACCAGATGTCTGATCCGCGCGCGCAAATCAGGCACGCCGACCTTTTCAATGATGTCGTTGGCAAAACCGTAGATCAGCAGTGATCGCGCCAACGCAGCATCGACACCGCGCGAGCGCAGGTAGAACAGACTGTCATCGTTCAGTTGGCCGACTGTTGCGCCATGCGTGCATTTCACGTCATCGGCTAAAATTTCCAGTTGCGGTTTGGTATCCACACAGGCTTGCCGCGACAGCAGCAGATTGTGGTTGGCCTGGTGGGCATCCGTCTTGACGGCACCGGGATGAACGAGCAGCTTGCCGTTGAATACCCCGCGCGACTCTCCGTTCATAATGCCCCGGTAATACTCACGGCTGATGCCCGACGGCGCTATGTGGTCAATGCGGGTGTGATGATCCACATGTTGCTTGCCATCCAGCAGGTACAAGCCGTTGAGGGTACACAGGCATCCCGGCTCATTCAGGCTTGATGTGATGTCGTTGCGTGTCAGTCGGCCGCCAAGCACGAACGAATGTGAGACAAAACGGCTGTCCGCCGCCTGCTCCGCGTGTATCCCGGCAACATGGAAAGCGCCACTGCCTTCCTGTACCAGCTTGCAATGCTGCAATTGTGCACCGGCACCGAGACTGATCTGCGTCACAACGTCAGTGAAATTGTGCGCGTCAATCACGCCGAGATAGTGTTCGATGACCGTGGCACTGGCGCCTTCTCCTGCGATGACGATATTGCGCGGATAAATTGCAGCCCCTTGTCCGCTGGCGATAAACAGCAAGTAAACAGGTGCGTCCAGCACTGTCCCGGGCGCCAGATTCAGCACCGCGCCGCCGGTAGCAAAAGCGTTATTAAGGGCGGCGAAGATGGTGTGTTCATGCAACTGGTCAAAAAACGCTTCCGGCAAATCGGCCGCCTCGTTCAGCATATCTGCCAGACTTGCCAGCCGCACGCCTGCCGGCAGTTCGCCTGCCGCAGACAGTTCGCCTGAATAGTGACCATCCACGAACACCATCAGATGGCCGCTATCCCGGAACAGAATCAGGGCTGCCGCATCCGATGTAGGATCGGGCGGGGCAGGTTTCAGTGAGGCGCGTTTGCCGATCGCCGATACGTCGGTGTATTTCCATTCCTCTTCTCGCCGGGTGGGAAAGCCATGTGCCGCAAAACGCTCGAATGCCGACTGACGTGCCCTGACTACCCAGGGCACGTCATGACCCGGCAGCGGTACGTGTTCCGGTTCGATGTTTTGCCGGGAATCCTGTTGAAGGTTCATTTTTATCTCTCTTGAGCTGCGTTGCGCGCCGCATATTCAGCTTCAACCCATCCGTAGCCATGCTGCTCCAGTTCCAGCGCAAGCTCTGCGCCACCGGATTTCACGATGCGTCCTTGCGACAGTACATGCACGACATCCGGCACGATGTAATTCAGCAGCCGCTGGTAATGGGTGACCAGCACAATGGCACGCTCAGGGTTGCGCATCCCGTTTATGCCGTCCGCGATCAGCTTTAGTGCGTCGATATCCAGACCGGAATCGGTTTCATCGAGAATCGCAAGCCGGGGTTCCAGCACGGCCAGTTGCAGAATTTCATTGCGCTTCTTCTCGCCGCCAGAGAAACCTTCGTTGACGGCGCGGGACAGGAACGACTCGTCCATCCCGACCAGCTTCATCTTGTCGCGTAACAGATGAAGGAAATCCATAGCATCCAGTTCCGTCAGCCCGTGGTGTTTGCGTATGCTGTTGAGACTGGTTTTCAGGAACAGGGCGTTGCTCACGCCTGGAATTTCTACCGGATACTGAAAGGCCAGGAACACGCCTTCGCGCGCCCGTTCTTCCGGCATCATCGCCAGCAGATCCCGCCCCAGATAATCCACGCTACCGGCGCTCACCTGATAGCCTTCGCGCCCGGCCAGCAACTGCGCCAGCGTGCTCTTGCCGGAGCCGTTCGGCCCCATGATGGCGTGCACTTCGCCTGCGCGTATATTGAGGTCGATCCCGCGCAGTATCTCTTTGCCGTTGATTTGTGCATGCAGATTTTTTATCGTAAGCATGATCTTTCTCATTAAACGTAAAATTCGCGCAGCGACTCGTTAGCTCAGCCGGTACTGCCTTCCAGACTCACACCGAGCAGCTTTTGCGCTTCTACTGCGAATTCCATCGGCAATTCCTGAAACACCGCCTTGCAGAAGCCGTTGATGATCATCGAAACCGCATCCTCCGGCGCGATGCCGCGCTGTGTGCAGTAGAACAACTGCTCTTCGCCGATGCGCGAGGTAGAAGCTTCATGCTCCACGCGGGCACTGGGATTCTTCACCTCGATGTAAGGAAAGGTGTGCGCGCCGCATTGATCGCCCAGTAGCAGGGAATCGCACTGTGTATAGTTGCGTGCGTTTTCAGCGCCCGGCAACACCTTGATCAGCCCGCGATACGAGTTCTGTCCATGGCCGGCACTGATGCCTTTGGACAACACGGTGCTCCTGGTATTGCGGCCGATGTGGATCATCTTGGTGCCGGTATCAGCCTGCTGGTAATGGTTGGTGAGGGCGACAGAATAGAACTCACCCACTGAGTTGTCACCGCGCAGGATCACGCTGGGATACTTCCAGGTGATGGCCGAGCCGGTTTCCACCTGCGTCCACGAAATGTGCGAATTTGCACCACGGCAATCGCCACGCTTGGTGACGAAGTTGTAGATGCCGCCGCGTCCTTCACGGTCGCCCGGATACCAGTTCTGCACGGTGGCGTATTTGATGCGCGCGCCTTGCAGAGCGATCAGTTCCACTACCGCAGCATGCAGCTGGTTCTCGTCGCGCATCGGAGCGGTACAGCCTTCCAGATAGCTCACGTAGGCATCCTTGTCGGCTATGATCAGGGTGCGCTCGAACTGCCCGGTGTTTTTTGCATTGATGCGAAAATAGGTCGACAACTCCATCGGACAGCGCACCCCGGGCGGGATGTAGCAGAACGAGCCGTCACTGAACACTGCGGAATTAAGTGTGGCAAAAAAGTTATCGGTATAAGGCACCACTGAGCCCAGGTATTGCCGCACCAGGTCCGGATGCAGCTGTACTGCTTCAGAGAACGAGCAGAAGATGATGCCGAGTTCGGCCAGTTTTGCCTTGAAGGTGGTCGCCACCGATACGCTGTCGAACACTGCATCCACCGCCACGCCAGCCAGCGTTTCCTGCTCATTGAGCGGGATGCCCAGTTTCTGGTAAGTACGCAGCAGTTCAGGATCTATCTCCGATAAACTGCGCGGACCGTCCTTTTCCGATTTCGGCGCGGAGTAGTAACAGATGTTCTGGTAGTCAATCACCGGATGATGCAGGTTCGCCCATTGCGGCTCGGTCATGGTCAGCCAGTGTCTGTAGGCTTTCAACCGCCATTCCAGCATGAATTCCGGCTCGTTCTTGCGGGCTGAGATCATGCGTATGATGTCTTCGTTCAGGCCGCGCGGCAGCGCGTCGGTTGCAAGCGTCGTATAAAAACCGTCCCGGTATTCGCGGCCGATCAGTTCATCCAGTTGTCTGGTTACTGTAGTCATGTTGACCTCCAACCGTTTCTTGGCCTGACCGTCCATACACAGGGCTCTTTGCTTGCTCCCCTACATCTGCAACGAGGTTGAGTCCTGACTGGTATTAACTATTTCTGACGGCCGATACATCCCGGTTTTTCGAGTGTGGCTTTACCACTCCTGCGGCAACTGGTACTTTTCCGGCAGCAAGTTGATGATCTCCCTTTGCACCAGAATGTTGTGCTCTTCATAGAGCGCGTTGCCGCATAAAGACAGTACTTCGTCAAAACTCTCCAGCACTTTTTCGCCCTGCCACACCCATTCCACAGGCAGGCAAAAGCCACCATCGCTTTGGATTGGAAAATCCGACCGCACGACCCCTATGGCTTTGATTTTCAGAGCGGATTGTGGCGTGCAGTGTTTGATAAAAACGATGTCATCGTGCCTGATGGCCGAAACGATACTGTGCAAGTCCGATTTGCCATCCGGCGAGTGTGGGAGGCACACAATGCCCTTCTCGATAAAATCCTGAGCGTCGCGTTCCTCAATTCCGAAAATTGCAGCCATTGCGCCCTCCACTTCTGTAACGGTTTTTTACCGATACCGCATGTAGTGACCGGGGTATCAAGCGGTTCAACATTGCCGAACCACGGCCCCGATCCCGCCACGAATCATTCCACGACAAGGATTTTCGCTGTTAATGGCAACCCGAATGCCATTACGTTTGCATACTATGCACAATAAAACAAATCAGTCAAGTATTAGTTTTGCCGGTTATTCCACGCGACAAGTATCTCACCCGGTTGCCGATTTTTTACTGGCTACTCATCAGGAAAACCAGCGCAGGAAGGCCGCAGAACTCAGTGCAATCATACCCAGAGTCAACGAAGCGCGCCATGCGAAAAGTTGCTTCGCTACGGTCCATCCCGAATCCAGTTTCACATAAGTTACGGCCAAAATAAATCCTGCCGAGGCGCAGCCAATTTTGATGAGCAGCGCATCCACCGCTATGCCATGAATATCCGGCAGATGGCCTTCAAAATAAAAAGTTGAAACCCCGAAAAGCATTCCGCTAGCTGACTGAACCGCCCAGGCTATGGCGGTGAGCACGGCGAGCCGGTGCTGTACCGCCGCATGCCCCCCTGCCAGCCAAAGGGCGGATGCAGCGGTCCCCACCACGGTCACAGCACCGAAGTTATGTATGACCTGAATGAGTGCATAGATGATATTTTGCACTACGTTTATTTAACCGTGGCAGTCACAGCACCCTGCACCCCGGTCATGGCATGGCCGGACGTTGCTTCTTTTACCACGATGGTGTGCTTGCCAGACGACAGGGTTGGCAAGGCGATGCTGCACGGGCAATGGCTGACATCACGAAAAACGATCGGATCCTGGTCGTCGACATAAACATGGACGTGGTTGCCATTGGGACTCAAACGGACGTTAAATTCCAGCTTATTCCCTGTGGCATTCTGCAGGACTGCATCGTTAACCGGAGAGGTGATCGTGATCGAACCCGTAGCAGCAGAATCAGCGGCCAGAGCCGGATTTGCCAGAGCAACCAGGGCAAAACAAATGAACAAACCATTAAGCTGTTTCATGACATCCTCCTTAAATTAAAATAATTAAAAGAAACACGAGTGATACAGTCAACAATTTTGCAAATCTAGTACTCTGTTCAAAAAAAGTCAAGCCTGAACGGTGACACAGCATCAATGTTAAAAATCATCTGATTCCGGGTTCCATTAACGCCCGGCACCTTCAGGACAGCAGGAGCAACAACGCGCTCCGGACGCTCACGATGCCTGTTCGCCTCGCATGGTGATGTCAAACATGACGGAGCGGCTCATCAGGAAGCGGCCGCCGGCATCCTTGATCGCGTTGGCGCTCAGCAACACGGACAGGTGAGTGCCGTCCCCGCGCGCGATCTCGATTTCGAGATCGCTTATCGGCTCGCCCTCTTTG
>JAUSNM010000111.1 GCA_030645535.1 Gallionella sp.
ATCTGGATGCCGCACCCCACGCCGCAGAAGCGGCATACGCCTCTGTCCCATCGCCAACCCGCCTCTGCGCTTAAGGTGGCTGCGTTGGCAATCTCATTAACCGGAATACCAACCGTTACGGCGGCTGATGAGACGATTGCGCTTTGTTTGAGAAAGTCGCGGCGGGTGATAGTCATTCGAAATCTCCTTCTTGAATTTTTGGCAAGGATACGAAAGCTGTATTGCACGTACATGTTAGTGGCTATGTACAACCTTGTCCACAAGCTCACCAACTAGTGCTGATCATCTGCGTGTATTGCTCAGGTTGACATCAACAAAGCCAAAAATATTTGCGTCCGATCAACATGAAAAAAGTCCGCATGGCCCCGGCAACCTTAAAACGGCTGCCAGGGGTTATGCGGACTCAAATGCCGTTTCCGGAATTGTTAGTGGAACAATACGATCGCTTTGGTGAAGGTGATCCAGAGGCCGATGGCGATAGGGATACCGACGGCTGTCCATGCCAGTGCTGCCGACACATCCAGTCCGCCGTGCGTGATGCCAAACGAGCCTGTCACCAGTTCCTCACCCACTTCTTTTTTATGGTGAGATGCTTCAATTTCCTGCATCTCCTGTTCAGACAAGTGCCACTTCTTGTCCACAGGTTTGATGAGCCAGTTCGCAATGAATCCCAGCACCAGGAAACCGGCGAGGATATACATCGTGAAGTCATAGACCTGTTCGCGCGGCACGCCGGCAGCAATCTGCGCTTCGCGGATGTAATTCACCACCACCGGCCCGATGATCCCGGCGGTTGCCCATGCAGTCAGCAATCTGCCGTGGATCGCACCGACGAACTGGGTGCCGAACATGTCTGCCAGATAAGCCGGTACGGTTGCGAATCCGCCGCCATACATCGACAGAATCACGCAGAAGAACGCGACGAACAGGGCCTGATGACCGGAGTGAGCCGCCCAGGGTGCGAGGGAATACATCGCGATGCCTAATGCGAAGAACACGAAGTAGGTGTTCTTGCGACCGAGCTTGTCCGAGAGCGATGCCCAGAAGAAACGTCCGGCAATATTGAACAGCGAGAGTAAACCGGCAAACGCGGCGGCTAAGGCTGCGATGGCTGTTTTCTGATCGTGATCAAGGTTGCTGAAACCAATCTCGGGATGGCCCAGCAAGCCGCCGCCAAAAATTTCCTGCAGCATCGGGGACGCCATCCCGATCACACCGATACCGGCACTTACGTTCAAACACAGCACAGCCCAGATCAACCAGAATTGCGGAGTCTTGTGCGCATTCTTCAGATGCACGTTGTTATCCGAGATCAGCGCATGTTGAGCTTCCGGCTGTTTCCAGCCTTCAAGCTTCCAGCCTGTTGGCGGAATCCGATAACCGAAGGCACCGCAAGTCATGGCGATGAAATACACAACGCCCATGGTGGCAAAGGTTTCCCACACGCCGATGCTGGTCGCAGTATGAAAATGTTCCATCAGCATGTTGGCCAGTGGTGCACCTATCATGGCGCCTCCGCCGAAGCCCATGATGGCCATGCCGGTCGCCATGCCGCGCTTATCCGGGAACCATTTGATTAGTGTGGACACAGGAGAAATATAGCCCAGTCCCAGACCGATGCCGCCGATGAAACCGGAACCCAGCCACATCAGCCATAGTTGGTGTGAGTAGACGCCGTAAGCTGAGATCAGCAAACCGCCGCCCCAGCATACCGCAGCAGTAAATCCTGCACGACGCGGGCCGACGCGTTCCAGCCAGCCGCCCCAGATTGCAGCAGACGATCCCAGCAACAAGAAGAACAAGGTGTACATCCAGCCAAGATCGCTGATTTTCCAGTCGCAACTGGTGGTAAACAAGGCGTCAATGAGTCCGGAATCTGCCGGACAGGCAACCGATGTGGTGATGCCGATGGCCTTGGATAAAGGCAGCCAGAATACTGAAAAGCCATAGGCCATACCGATACACAGGTGGATTGCCAGGGCTGCGGGCGGGACCAGCCATCGATTGAAACCCGCTTTGGCAATGGTGTGCTCTCTTGCAAGCAGGCCGCTTGTTGCGACGCCGGAATTACTGGAACTGGACATGAACGTCTCCTCTTTATATTTTTATGAATTTGCCAGGGTGCATCTACTCGGGATATAGCCAGCTCCTCTCCTTTTTAAAATAACACGTCAATGACGTGGCAGTAAATTGTTGCGGTGGGCACGAATGGCCTCCAATACGATTGGTTTGAGCCCTTCGCTGTTTGCCGAATCAACACATTCCAGCAATTGGCTGCGCATGCGCGGCGCCCAGAAATTATGAATATGTCCGGAAATACCCAGCAGCGCCTCTTCACGATCCGGCACAGACTCAAAAAATTCGCCTATTTTATTCGCCATGTGTATCAGGTTTTCCATATCCATCATCTACCTCACGTCTATTCTGTTTGCATGCGTGTACGCCACAAATTCATCGCCTCGTGCAAACGCGATCAGCGTCATACCCGCGGCTTCAGCTGTTTCAACCGCTAATGCGGTCGGCGCGGAAATCGCAATCAGGCTGGCGATTCCCATACTTGCTGCCTTCTGCACCATCTCCACGCTGGCGCGACTGCTGATCAATAAGAATCCATCCTGAAAACTCAAACCGCGCTCGATCATCCTGCCGATCAATTTATCCAGCGCATTGTGCCGGCCGACATCCTCGCACACCTGCTGCAAGCGGCCATCAGGGGTGCTCCAGGCCGCAGCATGCATCCCCCCGGTCAGGCGGCCCAGCGGTTGTAATGCCGATAACGCTTTGAGTGCTGCGCGTATCGACAACAACGGGACATCTGTGCCGGGCGGTACCACAGGCAGGACTCTTATAACCTGCTCCAGGCTCTCCACGCCACATAAGCCGCAACCGGTGCGCCCGGTCATGTTGCGCCTGCGCTGTTTGAGATTCATAAAAGCCTGGCTGGAAATCTCGCAATGCACGGTGATACCCAGAGGAGACTCTTCTATCTCGGCACCGCGAAACTCGGTGCGGTTCTCCACGATGCCTTCGCTGAGCGCGAAGCCCAGAGCGAAACTCTCCAGATCACAGGGAGTCGCCAGCATCACCGCATGCGAGATGCCGTTGAATTCCAGCGCTACAGGGAGTTCCACGGCCAGATCATCCAGCTTGTGCGTCCAGCGTGAATCGCGCCAGCGCGAAACAGGCCGACGCGAGATGCATTCGATTTCCGGCGCTGCAAGTTTCACGGTATTAAGCATGACCTGGCCTTGCCTGATCCAGTAAATCCTGCTGTGCTTTGGAAAAACGCGTGTATTTCTGCTGCCAATCTGAAGGCTCGGATACCGGTTTGATCTGCACCGCCGTCACCTTGTATTCAGGGCAATTGGTCGCCCAGTCAGAGTTGTCGGTGGTGATGACATTCGCGCCCGATTCGGGGAAATGGAACGTGGTGTAGACGACGCCCGGTTGCATGCGTTCGGACAGCTTTGCGCGCAATACCGTCTCGCCCGAACGGCTCTGAATGGCCACCCAGCCACCATCGTTGATGCCGCGATCTTCTGCATCATGCGGATGGATTTCCAGCAAGTCCTGTTCGTGCCACTGTACATTCTCGGTGCGCCGGGTCTGCGCGCCGACGTTGTATTGTGAGAGTATCCGTCCCGTGGTGAGTATCAGCGGAAATTTACGGGTGACTTTTTCATCGGTCGCCACATATTGGGTGATGATGAAACGTCCCTTGCCGCGCACGAAATGGTCGATATGCATGATCGGCGTGCCCAGCGGCGCATCGTCGTTGCACGGCCACTGTATGCTGCCGAGTTCCTCCAGTTTTGCATAGCTCACGCCGTGGAAAGTGGGCGTCAGGCGAGCGATCTCATCCATGATTTCAGACGGGTGCTTGTAGTTCATCGGATACCCCAGGCGCTGGGACAACTGTACTGTTACTTCCCAGTCAGCCAGAATCGCCTTGGGCGGCATGACGCGGCGTACCCGCGAGATGCGCCGCTCCGCATTGGTGAAGGTGCCGTCTTTTTCCAGGAAAGAGGAACCGGGCAAAAATACGTGCGCATACATCGCGGTTTCATTGAGGAAAATGTCTTGCACCACGATGCACTCCATCGCTGAGAGTGCGGCGGTCACATGCTGGGTATTCGGATCTGACTGAACGATATCCTCTCCCTGGCAATACAGCCCCTTGAAGCTGCCATCCAGGGCTGCATCGAACATGTTCGGGATGCGCAATCCGGGTTCCGGCTGAATCTCGACTCCCCAGGCCTGTTCGAACAAATGGCGTGTGGTTGAATCGGATACATGGCGGTAGCCCGGCAATTCGTGCGGGAATGAACCGATGTCGCATGAACCCTGCACATTGTTCTGTCCGCGCAACGGATTGACCCCGACACCTTCCCGGCCGATATTGCCGGTCGCCATCGCCAGATTTGCGATAGCCATCACCGAGGTTGAACCTTGTGCATGCTCGGTGACACCCAGTCCGTAATAGATCGCGGCATTGCCACCGGTCGCATACAGGCGTGCCGCGCCGCGCACCAGATCGGCGGACACGCCGGTGATTTGTTGCGTGGCCTCGGGTGAGTTTTCAGGCAGCGATACAAAGTCACGCCATTGCCCGAACGCACGGTCTTCGCAGCGCTCCGCGATGAAGGAGTTGTGCAATAAACCCTCGGTGACGATTACATGCGCGAGCGCAGATAACATCGCCACGTTGGTGCCGGGTTTGAGCGGCAAATGAAATGCGGCCTTGATGTGGGGGGAACTTACCAGTTCGATCTTGCGCGGATCAATCACGATCAGTTTTGCGCCTTCGCGCAGGCGTTTTTTCATGCGCGAGGCAAACACCGGATGCGCATCGGTCGGGTTCGCGCCGATCACCAGGATCACATCGCTGTGCTCGACGGATTTGAAGGTTTGCGTGCCGGCGGATTCGCCCAGCGTTTGTTTCAGACCGTAACCGGTCGGCGAATGACAGACCCGGGCGCAGGTGTCGACGTTGTTGTTGCCGAACGCTGCGCGCACCAGTTTCTGCACCAGATAACCTTCTTCATTGGTGCAGCGCGAGGAGACGATGCCGCCTATCGAGTCGCGTCCATGCTGTTTCTGGATGCGTTTGAATTCAGAGGCGGCGTAGTCGAGCGCCTCAGCCCAGCTGACTTCCCGCCACGGATCGGTGATCTTGCTGCGTATCATCGGTTTTGTGATGCGATCCTGATGCGTGGCATAGCCCCAGGCAAAACGACCCTTTACGCAGGAGTGCCCTTCATTGGCCTGGCCGTCCTTGTAAGGCGTCATGCGCACGACTTCATTGCCCTTCATCTCAGCCTTGAAGGCGCAACCCACGCCGCAATAGGCGCAAGTCGTCACTACACTGTGCTCGGCCTGACCGATGGCGATGACGGTTTTTTCCTGCAAGGTGGCGGTGGGGCAGGCTTGTACGCAAGCGCCGCACGACACGCAATCGGATTCCATGAACGACTGGTCAGTTCCCGGTGAGACGCGCGAGTCGAACCCGCGTCCGGAAATCGTCAGCGCGTAGGTCCCCTGAATTTCCTCGCAGGCACGCACGCAGCGATTGCACACGATGCACTTGGACGGGTCGTAGGTGAAATAAGGATTGGATTCGTCTTTTTTGCTTGCCAGATGGTTTTCGCCATCAAAGCCGTAGCGCACTTCACGCAAGCCGGTGACGCCTGCCATGTCCTGCAGCTCGCAATTGCCATTGGCAGGGCAGGTGAGGCAATCGAGCGGATGATCGGAAATATAGAGTTCCATCACGCCTTTGCGCAGTGACTGCAACTTAGGCGTCTGGGTGCGGATTTTCATGCCGGGTTCCACCGGTGTGGTGCATGAGGCGGGGAAGCCTCGGCGACCTTCGATTTCGACCAGACACAGGCGGCATGAGCCGAACGGTTCCAGGCTGTCCGTCGCGCACAGCTTGGGCACGTTCACGCCCCCTTCGGCGGCTGCGCGCATGATGGAAGTGCCGGCAGTGACGGTGACCTGCATGCCATCTATTTCGAGCGTGACTTCCCTGTCGCTGGTGCGTTCGGGTGTGCCGAAATCCTTTTCATTGAGCTGTTTATGCATGCTGGACTCCTGTGTTGGCCAGGCCAAAATCCTGTGGGAAATGTTTCAGCGCAGATAACACCGGGTAAGGGGTCATGCCGCCCATCGCGCACATCGAACCATTCAGCATGGTGTCGCACAGATCCGTCAACAGTGTCAGCTGTGCGGGCCTGTCCTGATTGGCGATAACCTTGTCCAACACCTCCACGCCGCGCACCGCGCCGATGCGGCAGGGCGTGCATTTTCCGCAAGATTCGATTGCGCAAAACTTCATCGCATAGCGCGCCAGTTTTGCCATATCCGCTGTGTCGTCATGCACCACGATGCCGCCGTGGCCTAACACCGCCCACAAGGCTGTATAAGCTTCATAATCCATCGGCGTGTCCCACTGCGCTTCGGGCAAGTATGCACCCAGCGGTCCGCCGACTTGTACCGCCTTGATCGCACGACCCGATGCTGCGCCGCCACCGAAGTCATACATCATCTCGCGCAAGGTCACGCCGAACGCCTTCTCGATCAAGCCGCCCTGTTTGATGTTGCCGGCCAGTTGGAACGGCAGTGTGCCGCGCGAACGCCCCATGCCATAGTCTTTGTAGAAGGCAGCGCCATGGGACATGATGATGGGCACGGAAGCCAGCGAAATCACGTTGTTGATCACGGTGGGCTTGCCGAATAAGCCTTCGATTGCCGGCAGCGGCGGCTTGGCGCGCACGATACCGCGACGGCCCTCCAGACTTTCCAGCATTGCGGTTTCTTCGCCGCACACATAAGCGCCGGCGGCTTTGCGCACTTCAAGTTCGAAGGTTTTTGCTGAACCTAAAATATCCGAACCCAGGTAGTTTGCTGCGCGCGCCACGACGATCGCCTTGTTCAGCACGGCAATGGCATGCGGATACTCGGATCTGACATAAATATAGCCTTGCGTCGCACCGACAGCCAGGGCAGCGATGGTCATGCCCTCGATCAGCACAAAAGGATCGCCTTCCATCAGCATGCGATCGGCGAAGGTGCCCGAGTCGCCCTCATCCGCATTGCACACGATGTATTTTTGGGCGGCATCGGCTTTCAATACCGTCTGCCATTTGATACCTGTCGGGAAGGCTGCACCGCCGCGACCGCGCAGGCCTGATTCGGTCACTTGCTGCACGATGGCAGCAGCCGCCAGGGTCAGCGCCTGACGCAATCCCTTATATCCTTCATGCTCGATATAGTCATCAATCGAGAGCGGATCGGTGATGCCGACGCGCGCAAAAGTCAGCCGTTCCTGCCGCTTCAGATAGGCCATCTCCTCTGTCAGCCCCTGACTCAGTTCATGTGCGCCACCTTGCTGAAAATCCGCATCGAACAGGGAGGCGACATCGTCGGCAGTTACCGGTCCGTAAGCGATGCGCCCCTGTTCGGTTTGCACCTCGACCAGCGGTTCCAGCCAGAGCATGCCGCGCGAACCGTTGCGCACCAGGGTGATGCTGATATTGCGCCTTGCGGCCTCAGCCGAAATACGCTGCGCAACGTCATCTGCGCCGAGGGCCAGTGCTGCTGAATCTCCGGGAACGAAAATTTTAACGCTCATGATTCGCTCCCGATCTTGTTGATCAGCCTGTCGAATTTATCCGGCGTGACCCGCGCGTGCAACTGGTCGTCTATCATCATCGCAGGGGACGTCGCGCAGAGCCCGAGGCAGTAAACCGGATGCACAGCATAATTCGTTGAACCTGAAGCCGCAGCTTCCGCGTGTTGCATCAAACGTTCCGACCCCATGCTCTGGCACGCTTCGGCGCAGCAAATCTGGATCTGGTGGCGGGCGGGGGGCGTGGTTTGAAAATAATGGTAGAAGGTGATCACGCCATGCACTTCGGCGCGCGACAGATTCAATGCGCCGGCGATCTCATTGATTGAATCGGGAGGAATGAAGCCCATCGCATCCTGAATGGCATGCAGTATCGGCAGCAATGCGCCGGGGCGGTCTTGATGCGTCGCTATAATTGAAGCGACTTGTTCACTCGGGCAGGTCGGGTTCATTGATTCCTCTTGCAATCGAAAATTTAAATATGCAATTTAAAACAGCTTTATACTTCCCTGGCATTCTTCATCTGTTCGCAAGGTATCACAGTGGCTTGATATCTTTAATAGGTAATATTTAGCATATATGAGCTTCGAAATTCGTCCTGAATGGAGTCTGAAAAAACGCAAGGGAGTCGTGGTTTCCTTGCCCTTGCTGCTGCAATTGCTCACAGCCATTCGAAATGACGGCAGCATCAGCAGTGCCGCCGCCGGCGCTAAATTATCTTATCGGCACGCATGGGGAATGTTGCGTGATTTCGAACGCGAGTTTTCTGCGCCCTTGCTGCAAAAATCCAGAGGGAAGGGCACGACGCTGACACCGCTGGCAGAAAAATTGATCTGGGCCGACAAGCGCATGACCGCGCGTCTGACACCGATACTGGAGAGTTTTGCTTCCGAACTCGACGCCATTTTGACCAGTGAACCCAGCTCATTGCGTATCACCGCCTCGCACGGCTTTGCAGTCGATGCGCTGGTTAAACAACTGAGCCAGGATCGCACGCCTGTTGAACTGAATTACCGCAGCAGTCTTGAAGCCGTTGCGGCCCTGTCCCATGACGAATGCGATCTGGCCGGATTCCACGTGCCGGTGGGTGAATTCAAGCTGGCCGCCCAGCCCTATCTGAAATGGCTGGATCCGGAACAGCATGCACTGATTCATCTGGCCTGTCGTACGCAAGGGCTATTCATCGCCCGTGGCAATCCGAAGAAAATTCAGGGATTGATGGATTTGCAACGCGAGGATTTGCGCTTCGTTAACCGGCAAACCGGGTCGGGCACGAAAATGTTGCTTGAGATGCTGCTGGCCAAGGAAGCAATCAGCACCAAAAGCATAATCGACTATGACAGCGCTGAATATACTCATGCAGCCGTAGCCGCTTTTGTGGCCAGCAATATGGCGGATGTGGGCTTTGGCGTTGAAACGGCGGCCAGACGATTCGATCTGGATTTTATTCCGATTGCGCGTGAAAATTACATTTTCGCCTGCAAAGCCAGCGCTCTGGATCAGAACCTGCTCAAATCCGTGTGTAACATCATGCAGAGCACCGAGTTTCGCGGCACGGTCAGCGCACTGGCCGGATACGACGGCTCGGAATCCGGTTCGATTGCCACTTTCGAGGAAACATTTACCCAAGGCTGCGTTTAAAACGCTTGTGTAAGCCGTTGTCAATTGCTTGATGCCGGCAGTCAAGTTGCTCAAGCCTTTCAAGGTGATTCTTGGGGTAAAATGGCCGCCGGAACTTTTACAAATTCACTTAAATGACGACATCCCGCTTTGCTATTGTGCAGTGGTCGCTGCTTGTTTCGATGGCGACACTGCTGCTCTATCTGCTCAGCCCCATCCTGACGCCGTTTGTGGCGGCGGGGATACTCGCCTACATCTGTAATCCGCTGGTGTTGCGTCTGCACGCACTGAAACTGCCGCGCACGCTGGCGGTGGTGCTGGTGATGGTGGCATTGCTGTTGCTGTTTGCAGGTCTGTTGCTGATCATGTTGCCGCTGCTGGAGAAGGAAATCAGCCTGTTTATGCTGCGGCTGCCAGACCTGATCGAGACTGCGCGGGTCAACCTGTTGCCCAAGCTGCAACAGTGGTTCGGCGCTCAGTTGCAATGGGACAGCGTGGCGCTGAAAAGCTGGCTGATGAGCCACTGGCAAAGCGCGGGCGGAATTGCAGAAAAATTGCTGCCCTGGTTATCCAGCAGTGGCGGGAAAATTCTGGGCGTGCTGATGAACCTGTTGCTGATCCCGGTGGCGATGTTCTACCTGTTGCGCGATTGGGATCTGATGATGGCCAAGCTCGATGCGCTGATTCCACGGCACTGGCACGCCAAGGTGCACGAAGTGGGCAGTGAGGTGGATGGCGTGCTGGCAGAATTTTTGCGCGGGCAGATTTTCGTGATGCTGTTGATGAGTGCGTTTTACAGTCTGGCCTTATGGCTGGCAGGCCTCGAATTCGCGCTGCCGATCGGCATTCTGGCCGGCATGCTGGTGTTCATTCCCTATCTTGGCATGATCATCGGCCTGCTGCTGGCGACATTGGCCGCCGTGATGCAATTCACCGAGTTCGGCGGCGTGATGTGGGTGTGGGTCGTATTCGGTGCAGGGCAGATGCTCGAAGGGATGCTCGTCACGCCCTGGCTGGTCGGCGAGCGCATCGGCTTGCATCCGCTGGCGGTCATCTTCGCCCTGCTGGCCTTCGGGCAGTTGTTCGGTTTTTTCGGCATCCTGTTAGCCTTGCCACTGTCCGCCATCCTGCTGGTCGCGCTGCGTCACAGCCGGGTCTGGTACTTGTCCAGCCGTATGTATAACAAACAAGAATGAATCAGCTGCTGCTCGACATCACACCGGACTGGTGGCCGACCTTTGACAATTTTGTGGCGGGTGGCAATTGCGAATTGCTCTTTGCTTTGCATCAGGCTCTGTCAGGCCGAGGCGAGCGATGCATTTATGTGTGGGGGCCTGCCGGCAGCGGTAAGAGCCACCTGCTGCAAGCCTGTGTGAGCGTCGCTCAAAATTCCCATCAAAGCGCGATTTACGCGAAAGGCTACGTGCCGGAGCCTCATGACGTTGTGGCAGTGGATGATGCCGATGCGCTGAATGATGCGGAGCAGATTGAATTATTCAATCTTTACAACAGGATGCGTGATAGCGGTGGCATGCTGCTGGTGAGCGGCAGTTGTTCTCCGCTGCATCTCGATTTGCGCCCCGATTTGCGTACACGGCTGGGCTGGGGGCTGGTGTATCAGGTGCTGGGCTTATCCGACGAAGAAAAGGCGCAGGCGCTGGTGCAACATGCACAGGCCAGGGGGTTTGCTCTGGCGCCGGAAGTCACGCACTATCTGTTGCGCCACGGCCGGCGCGACCTGCCCAGCCTGCTTGAGGTGCTGGATGCGCTGGATGAACATTCGCTGCGCCTGCATCGTGCGCCGACCATACCCCTGCTCAAAGAAGTTATCTATAACCAACTGGACGAACGCCGCAGCCTGCCCTCGAATGGGGTAGTCAAGGGCCGGAATGACGAACTAAAATGAATTTAGCCTTATTCGATTTGGATAACACGCTGCTTAACGGCGACAGCGATTTCGAGTGGTCGCAATTTTTGATCCGCATCGGCATACTCGACCGTGAACTGTTCGAGGTGAAAAACCAGGCATTTTACGATCAGTACAAGGCCGGCACGCTGGATATCCACGAGTTTCTGGACTTTCAGTTAAAACCGTTGTCGCGCCATTCCCGGAAGACGCTGGATGAATGGCACGACCAGTTCATGCGCGAAAACGTCATGCCTATGGTCACGCAAAAGTCGCGTGATCTGGTGCAGCAGCATCTCGATGCGGGGGATGTGTGCGTGATTATCACCGCTACTAACAGCTTCGTTACCGCACCCATCGCCCGCGAATTTGGCATCGAGCATCTGATCGCCACCGAACCTGAGCATAAAGAGGGTGAGTTCACCGGGCGGGTCGCCGATGTGCCGTGTTTCCGCGAAGGGAAAATCATCAAGCTTACCAACTGGCTTGCCGCGCGCGGCTGGACGCTGGACAGCTTTGAGGAGAGCACTTTTTACAGCGACTCAATGAACGATTTGCCGCTGATGTGCAAGGTAAAGCACCCGGTTGCGGCGAACCCGGATGAAACGTTGCGTCAACACGCCGTGCAGCACGGCTGGGCTATCATCAGTCTGCGCCCGTAAAATTCACGGCGATGCCCGTCCGAATTGAACTCTATGGCACGGCCTGCTGCCATTTGTGCGATCAGACGAAATCTGTACTCCGGGAGATCGGGGTCGTTCCCTTCCTCATCGACATCAAGGACGAGAAGGTTTTACTTGTGCAATACGCTATTCGCATCCCGGTCTTGCGCAGAGTTGACAGTGGCGCGGAGCTGGGCTGGCCGTTTGATTCTGCTGCCGTGATGCGATTCCTTTCGTAATGTTAAGGTCGTCAGGCCGTCCTCTGGTTAAATTCGTCCTGACTTACTTCAGCTCGTTAAAGAAATTCCTGATCGCCAGCACCCGCTGATTCAGATCTTCATGCTTTAATTCGATGCGCAGCTTGTCCTGGCCGATCATCTTGATGTGACGACGGCTCTGAATCAGCGTGATGATCTTCATCGGGTCGATCGGCGGATTCTGCACGAACTGAATCTGGATCGCATCAGCGGATGCGTCTACCTTGCAGATGCCGAGCGGTTTCGCTGCGATGCGCAATCGATGGCAATCGAGCAGGGTTTGCGCGGGTTCCGGCAGCAGACCGAAGCGGTCGATCAGTTCCTGATGCATCTCGTCCAGATCAGTCTGGCTTGCGCAATTGGCCAGTCGCTTGTAGATCACCAGTCGCTGATGGATGTCGCCGCAATAATCGCCCGGTAACAACGCCGGGCTGTGCAGGTTGATCTCGGTTGTGACACCCAGCGGGTGCGCCATGTCGGGCTCATGTCCCTGACGCAGCGAGGCCACGGCGGCATTCAACATATCGGTGTAGAGCGAAAAGCCGATCTCCTGCATCTCGCCGCTTTGCGACTCGCCCAGCACTTCACCCGCGCCGCGTATTTCCAGATCGTGCATCGCCAGATAGAAACCGCTGCCTAACTGTTCCATCGCCTGGATCGCTTCCAGACGTTTCTTCGCCTGTACCGTTAAACCATCGAGGCTGTCCACCAGCAGATAGGCGTAAGCCTGGTGGTGCGAGCGTCCGACGCGGCCGCGCAGTTGATGCAGTTGAGCCAGACCGAAACGGTCGGCGCGGTTCATGATGATGGTGTTGGCGGTCGGGATGTCCAGGCCAGTCTCGATGATGGTGGTGCACAGCAGGATATTGAAACGCTGCTGGTAGAAGTCGCGCATCACAGATTCCAGTTCGCGCTCACCCATTTGCCCGTGTGCCACGCGGATACGCGCTTCAGGCAAGAGCTCTGCGAGCTTCTCCGCCATGTTGGCGATAGTGTCCACCTCATTGTGCAGGAAATACACCTGACCGCCGCGCTTGAGTTCGCGCAACACGGCCTCGCGGATCACGCCCTGGCTGTAGGAACTGACGAAAGTCTTGATCGACAAACGCCGTTGCGGGGCGGTTGCGATGATCGAAAAGTCGCGCAGCCCTTCCAGCGACATCGCCAGCGTGCGCGGGATCGGGGTGGCGGTCAGCGTCAGGATATCCACTTCCGCGCGCAGCGCTTTGAGGCGTTCCTTCTGCTGCACGCCGAAGCGGTGCTCCTCGTCTATCATGACCAGGCCCAGATTATGGAATTTGACATCCTTCTGGATCAGCTTGTGGGTGCCGATGATGATGTCGAGTTTTCCTTCCGCCATTTCCTTGAGCGCCTGCGTCTGTTCTTTGGCAGAGCGGAAGCGCGACAGTTCGGCGATGCGGATCGGCCAGTCGGCGAAGCGGTTGGAGAAGTTCTGGAAATGCTGTTCGGCCAGCAACGTGGTGGGAACCAGCACGGCGACCTGTTTGCCGTCCATCGCGGCGACGAACGCTGCGCGCAGGGCGACTTCGGTCTTGCCGAAACCCACATCGCCGCAGATCAGCCTGTCCATCGGTTTGCCCGATTGCAGATCGGCAATCACGGCGCTGATGGCTGCGGCCTGATCCGGTGTTTCCTCGAAGCCGAAACCGGCGGAAAATTCTTCGTAATCGCGCTGGGTCAGTTTGAAGGCGTGTCCCTTGCGGGTGGCGCGCTGCGCGTAAATATTCAGCAGTTCGGCTGCGGTGTCGCGCACCTGTTGCATCGCGCGGCGTTTAGCCTTGTCCCACGCGCCGCTGCCCAGTTTGTGCAAGGGTGCGGTTTCCGCAGCACCGCCGCTGTAGCGGCCGATGACATGCAGCTGCGATACCGGCACGTAGAGCTTGTCGCCGCCCAGATATTCGAGCAGCAGAAACTCCCCTTCGCCCTCTCCAAGGTCGAGGTTGACCAGCCCCTGATAACGCGCGATGCCGTGCTGTTCATGCACGACCGGGTCGCCGACTTTAAGCTCGGACAGGTCGCGCAACATGCCTTCGACGTTGCTTTTTTTAGTCGTGCGGGCGGCGCGGTTGCGCGGTTGGGACGCGTACAGTTCGGTTTCGGTGACGATGGCTAAGTGCTGATCGGGCAACAGGAAGCCGTTTTGCAGCGGCCCGATGCCGAGCATGAATTTCTTTTTACCTTTCAAAAAGCTGGCAAAGTCTTCGCAGGTTTCCGCCTTCAGACCATATTCGAGCAGGTAGCCAGACATGATCTCGCGCCGTCCCAGACTGTCAGCCAGCAGCAGCGTGCGCCCGTCGAAGCCGTCCAGAAACTGTGCGAAGGCCTGGGTCGGCGTGTCCGCGTGTCGGTTTACCGCAATGCCGGGAATGCTGGCCGTCGCGCAAGGGGTGAGGTTTTTTGCTTCTCCCTCACTTGCAGTGCGCATTCCGGCGGGTACGCCAGAACCGCTTGACGGGTGCAGAGCATGCTCTGCTAATTCCCCATCTCGCCCCTCAACCCCTCTCCCGCCAGCGGGCGAGGGAAGTATATCCATCCGCGAAAATGCTTTGAGCGCGATAAAGAACGCCTCGGAATCCATGAACAGATCGGACAGCGGCAGCAGCGGGTGTTGCGGATCGCCACGCAGCAGGTTGTAACGCGATGCCGCATCCACGCCGAACTGTGCGATCGCCTCATCCACATTGCCGTGCAGGCACAGCGTGGCGTTTTTCGGCAGATAGTCGAACAGCGTCGCGGTCTTGTCGAAGAACAGCGGCAGGTAATACTCGATCCCGGCCGGGGCATTGCCTTTACTGACTTCTTTATAGATGCGCGATTTGGACGGATCGCCCTCGAAGCGGTCGCGAAAACGCTGGCGAAAATGCGCCTGACCTTTTTCATCCAGCGGGAATTCGCGCGCAGGCAATAAGCGGATCTCCGGCACCGGATACAGCGTGCGCTGCGTGTCCACGTCGAAGGTTGCGATGCTCTCAATTTCATCGTCGAACAAATCGATGCGGTACGGCAATACACTGCCCATCGCAAACAGATCGATGATGCCGCCGCGCACGCAGAATTCGCCGGGCGACAAGACCTGTTGCACATGGCTGTAGCCGGCAAAGGTCATCTGCTCGCGCAGACCCGGCAGGTTCAGCTTCTCGCCGCGTTTGAGGAAAAAGGTGAAGGCGGCCAGATATTCAGGCGGTGGTAACGGGTACAGCGCGGTCGTCACCGGCACCACCAGCACATCGCACGATTGGCTGCGTACGTGGTGCAGCGTCGCCAGTCGCTCGGAGATCAGATCCTGATGCGGTGAAAAATGATCATAGGGCAGCGTCTCCCAGTCAGGCAGCAGATGCACGCGCAGGCCTGTCGAGAAAAACGGGATTTCCTCCAGCAGTCGCTGTGCTTCCAGCGCGTTGCTTGATATCACCACCAGCGGCGCGTTCTTTTCGGCAAACTGCGCCAGCGCAAGCGCGTCGGATGAGCCTGTCAGGCCGGTGTAGCGGGGGCGAACATGTGAGGATGTGAACAGCATGGCGGATTGCAAGGTCGGATACGAATGAGATATGGCCTCATTATAAGTTAAACGCCGAGCAGTCGTTTTATAGAAAAAACAGTTTAATCCGGGGCCGCGCGTTGCTGCCTTCCCGCTGCGCTATTCAGACTGCACTTCAGCTTGAGTAACTTTTTGAAGCACTGCGTTTTCCCGGGCGTGATTTCTGGGTGATGATGCCTTTCACCACGGACAAATCAGCAATCGGTACATCGGGGTAACGCTCATTGAGCGCATGCAAACACCAGCCGGCTTCGCGCTGCGCCAGTTGGCGAAAAATGTATTCCTCATTGTGAAAAGCCAGTATATAGCTGCCCGCAGTGGCCAGGCCGCCCGCCTCAATGATGACGACATCACCTTCATCGAATTCCGGAACCATGCTGTCGCCCAACACCATCAGCGCGAACGGTTCAGCCTCTGAGCAGTCGCTTTGATTTTTGCTGCCGGATCCCTCGGTGGTGATCGGGATGATTTTTCGCGTTGTCATGTCGCTCTGTCCTTGGATAATTGAATAAAATGTTACCTGCATGCCCGAGAAAAGCCAACAGGATTTTTATTCCGGCATATCTTTGTCCGTCGTGCTCAGAAAAGTTACAATCCGCACATGACTGTATTCCACGCTTTGGTTCCCGCCGCCGGTTTCGGTGCGCGCATGGGGCATGAGTTGCCCAAACAATATCTGCCGCTGGCAGGTTATCCGATGATTTTTCACGCGCTGAAAACGTTGTGCGCCTGCCCTGACATCAGTATGGTGTTCGTGGTGTTGTCACCAGACGACACGCTGTTTCACAGTTATGACTGGTCTTGTTTTGGCGACAAGTTACAGACCCTGTATTGCGGCGGGGAAACCCGTGCGGATACGGTGTTGAACGGGCTGCTGGCATCTGAACTTGAACCCGATGACTGGGTGCTGGTGCATGATGCGGCTCGCCCCTGTCTGACTCAGGCGCATCTGGCGAAATTAATCGTCGAATTGCGTGACGATGCAGTGGGTGGAATTCTGGCCGTGCCGGTGGCGGATACCTTGAAGCGTTCTGATGCCGCACAACGCATACAGCAAACAGAAAACAGAGCACAGTTGTGGCAGGCGCAGACGCCGCAGATGTTCCGCGCAGGTCTGCTGGCGCAGGCATTGCAGCAATGCAAGAACGTGACCGATGAAGCCTCTGCAATAGAGGCGCTGGGGCTGAGCCCTAAGCTGGTGGCAGGGGATTCGAGCAATTTCAAGGTGACTTATCCGCAGGATTTATTGATGGCGGAGTTGCTGTTAAGGGAAAGAAGATGAGGATAGGTCAAGGTTTTGACGTTCACCAACTGGTAGAAGGACGCCGGCTGATCATAGGCGGGGTGGATATTCCCTATGACAAGGGGTTGCTCGGTCATTCCGACGCCGACGTGTTGTTGCATGCGATTTGCGACGCGTTATTGGGTGCTGCAGCGCTGGGAGACATCGGGCGGCATTTTTCTGACACTGATGCGCAGTTCAAGAATATCGACAGCCGGATATTATTGCGCCAATCGCTGCATCTGGTGCGCGAGCAGGGATATCGTGTCGGTAATGTGGACGCGACCATTATCGCGCAGGCGCCGAAAATGGCACCGCATATCGCGCAAATGGTTGAGCACATTGCTGCCGACCTGCGCATCGAGAAAAGTGCCGTCAACGTGAAGGCGACCACCACCGAGAAACTGGGTTATACCGGGCGCGGCGAGGGCATTGCGGCGCAGGCCGTCGTATTGCTGATTGCCGACAAATGAAAATACTCGCGTTAGAAACTTCCACCGAATATTGCTCGGTCGCGCTCTGGCAGGATGGCGAAGTAGTTGAACATTGCGAACTGGTCGGGCAGAAACATTCCGAGTTGCTGATTTCGATGATAGATGCGCTGTTGCGTGAAACAAGTGTTGCGATCAATCAGCTCGAAGGCATCGCATATGGTTCGGGGCCCGGTTCGTTCACCGGCGTGCGCATCGCCTGCGGGGCGACACAGGGTCTGGCGTTGGGGGCTAATTTGCCGGTTGCGGGTATCTGCACCTTGCTGGCATTGGCAGAAGCTGCAGGGCACCCTCGTGTCATTGCCGCTTTAGATGCGCGCATGGGCGAGATTTACTGCGCTGCCTATCAAAGATCGGGCGAAGACTGGATTACCGTTTATGAACCGGGCCTGTGCAAGCCGGAAGATGCGCCATCCGTGCAGGGTCGCGACTGGTTCGGCGCGGGCAGCGGTTTCGCAGCGCATGTTGATGCGTTGCAACAACGCTATGCAGGACAGTTGAGCGGGGTGAACGGCGCTGCCGTGCCTCAGGCCGCAGCGATTGCGGTGCTGGGTGCTGCGCAGTTTGCCCTTGGCGGCGGGGTAGATGCGGCAAAAGCGCAGCCCTTGTACTTGCGCGACAAAGTGGCGCTCAAGACTGCCGAGCGCGAACAGATCGCCTTAGAAAAATCGCTGTTAAACGGCAAACCGCAAACGGTAAACGGTAAGCTGGAATGAGGTTAATGACTGAAGCGGATGTGGATGCAGTGCTGACCTTGGAGCAATCAGTGCAAGCTTATCCATGGACGCGTGGCAATTTTTGCGATGCGCTGAACAGCGGCTATCTTTGTTACGTCGAAGAATGCGCGCAAGATTTGCGCGGATATGCCGTGCTGATGCCGGGCGTGGGTGAAGCGGAATTGCTGACCATAGGGGTTGCGGCAGCACATCAACGCAAAGGGTTGGGCGGCGCGATGCTGAACGCATTGCTTGCGGCGGCAAGCAACAGGCAGTTGTCCCGCGTGTTTCTTGAAGTGCGCGCCTCCAACAGGGGCGCTATTGCGTTGTATCGCCGTGCCGGTTTTCTGGAGGTCGGCATGCGGCGCGCTTATTACCGGAATATACATGGCAGCGAGGATGCGTTGGTGATGGCATGTTGTGTGCCCTCACTTGCAGTGCGCGTTCCGGCGGGTAAGCCGGAACCGTTCGACGGGCGCAGAGCATGCTCTGCGAATTCCTCGTCTCCCCCCTTAGTCCCTCTCCCACAAGTGGGAGAGGGAAATGAAAGTGTAGAGAGTATAAATGACTCCTCTTTCCCGAGTGTCTCGCCTGGGTCGCTGCATAGCAGCGGGAACCCGGCGGGGATGCCCCTTGCGGGTACGGGAGATAGGTCGGGAGAGAGGGAAAATGGATAGGCGCGAAGCGATGCTGCGCGAGTTGAACCTGTACCCCACGTGGGTACGGCGGGAGCCCGTGGCACATGAGACGATTGCGCAGAGCTCCAGGCAGGAGGTGAGCGTCGAGGCCTTGAATACCGCTGTGGTCGGTGATAACACTCCCGTCACTGATTCTCTCATTCCCGTCAGGCAGGACGTCGCTCCCGATGTTGTGTCTCGTGGTGATGAATCCGGCAGTGGTGCGGCAGCTTCACCAGATCTTTTTGCCGGACAAGAGGATGCTCAGGCGCTCGATGACAGGCAGAGCGAGACGGGCGAGGATTCACTGCGCGAGTTTCAGCGGCAAAATGCAGGCGGTGCGCTTGGTCGTGTGGATTGGCCCGAACTTAAACAGAAAGTGCATGACTGCGAACTTTGCAATCTGCGCGCAGGCTGCACGCAAACGGTATTTGGTGTGGGTGATGAACAGGCCGACTGGATGTTCATCGGTGAGGCGCCCGGTGCGGAAGAAGATGCGCTGGGTGAACCGTTCGTGGGGCATGCGGGCCGCCTGCTCGACAACATGCTATTGGCGATCAAGTTGAAACGCCGCGAGACCTATATCGCTAACGTCATCAAATGCCGTCCACCGGAAGATCGCCACCCTCATGTGGGCGAGATCGCCACCTGCCTGCCTTTTTTGCGCCGGCAGATCGACCTTGTGAAGCCGCGCGTGATCGTGGCACTCGGCAAGACTGCCGCATCCGCCTTGCTGGGGACGGATGCGACGATCGCCTCCTTACGCGGTACGGTGCATGACTATCAGGGTATTCCGCTGATCGTAACCTTCCATCCTGCCTACTTACTGCGCAGTCCGCTGGAAAAAGCAAAAGCCTGGCAGGATTTGTGTCTGGCGGTCGATACGATGCAGGGAGCGCTATCCGGCGTGCCATCCGGCACGAATTGATGGATAGACCAACGGGCATGCAGAACTTGTTTCGGGGCAGAAAAATACTGGCGTTGCCCCTGCTGGCGTTGCTGCTGCTGGTTGTCTTGATGTACCGCGATGACGCAAAACCTGTCATCAAGATCGGTGTGTTGCATTCTCTTACCGGCACCATGGCAGTGAGCGAGTCGCCTCTGGTGGACGCCGTTCGCCTGGCGGTGGAGGAAGCCAACCAGTCGGGCGGGGTGAACGGCGCACAGATCGAGATGATCATCACGGACTGCCGTTCGGATGCCGGGTATTGCGCGCAACAGGCCGAGAAGCTGATTACGCAGGACAGGGTGCAGGCGCTGTTCGGTTGCTGGACGTCCGCTTGCCGCAAGGCGCTCAAACCGGTGGTCGAAAAGCACCATCACTTGCTGTTTTATCCGCTGCAGTACGAAGGCCTGGAGCAATCTCCCGACATCATCTATACCGGTGCAGCACCCAACCAGCAGGTCATTCCGATGGTGACCTGGGCGTTACAGCGGCGCGGAAAACGTGTTTACATGATTGGTTCGGATTATGTGTTCCCGCGCACCGCGAATAAAATCGTCAAGAAATTGTTGCAGGCGCAGGGCGGACAGCTGGTGGCGGAGCGCTACGTGCCGCTGGGCGAGAAGAATCTGGATGCAATCGTGCGCGAGATCGCAACGCTGCGCCCTGATTTTGTGCTGAACACGCTCAATGGCGACAGCAACCTTCATTTCTTCCGTGCGCTGCAACAGGCAGGCATCCGCGCGACAGATATCCCGGTATTTTCCACCAGCATCGCCGAGGCAGAGCTGGTGGCGATAGGCCCGGAGTTAGTGGCCGGGCATTTTGCTGCATGGAATTATTTTCAGAGCGTGCCGGGTGATGAGAACCGTGCCTTCATCGAACGCTTCCGCAACCGATATGGTTCGCATCGGGTGCTGGATGACCCGATGGAGGCCGCCTACATCGGCGTGCGACTGTGGGTGAATGCGCAGCGCAGCGCAGGCACGCAGGATTTATCCACCGTAAAGAACGTGCTGGGACAGCAGACGCTGGCCGCACCCGAAGGTGTCGTGGCGGTGGACGCTGAAACGCGCCACCTGTGGAAGACGGTGCGCATCGCCCGTGCGCGCACTGACGGCCAGTTCGAGATTGTCTGGCAATCCGCCCACAGTATTCCCCCTGCGCCGTTTCCGTTCTTCATTCCGCGTACCGAGTTGCGTGCGATGGAGCCCGTTGCGCCATGAGGATTTTCACGCGTCTGTTGTTGCTGTTCCTGCTGGTGGCGGTGCTGCCGCTGGCGTTGTACAGCTATCTCAACTTGCGCCAGGGCGAAGCAACGTTACGCCAACAGGCGCTGGGCCGGATGTCAGGGCTGGCGGACAAGAAGGCGATTCAGGTCAAGAACTATCTGGCAGAGCGGGTGCAGGATGTGCGCCTGCTGGCGCGCGGCCCGCGGGTTGAGGAGGCGATGGGTACAATTTCGCAGGAATATGCCGGGCGTCTGAAAAATGCAGTTAACTATCAGCGGGAAGATGCGCGGGCACGTCTGAATTTTGAGCGTTATGTAGAAGAGGCGGGACGGTTCTATGACCTGTTCCTGATCACCCCAGAGGGCGAGATCATCTATAGCCAGAAGCATGAGTCAGATTTTGCCACCAACCTGATTACCGGCCCCTATCGCAATTCGCAATTGGCCTATGCATTCCGCGCCGCGCGCATGACGCTGGAGCCTATCGTCTCAGGTTACGAGCATTACGAACCCTCTCAGGCACCTGCGTTGTTCATCGCTGCCCCCATCATGATGGACGGGCAGTTCAAAGGGGTGTTCGCAGTGCAGTTGGGCAACGAATTGTTCTACCAGGTGGCGACGGATGCGACCGGGCTGGGGCAAAGTGGCGAGGCTGCATTTGCCCGGCGGGATGGGGATGGCGTACTTTACACCACACCGCTCAAGTATCGCAGCGACGCCGCGATGAAATTCCGGCTGGACCGGCAACAGATCAAGACGACGCCGATGTTCGGCGCGCTGTCCGGTGAGTCGGGCGAGGGCGTGAAGCTGGATTATCGCGGCAAGTCGGTGGTGGCCGCATGGCGTTATCTGCCCGGATTGGATTGGGGGATGGTAGTCGAGGTGGATGCCGATGAGGTGTTTGCGCCGATCTATCAGCAACGGACTGTGCTGCTACAGACATTGCTGGCTTTGCTGCTGTTCGCCGGACTGCTCGCCTATTATTTCGGCCGCCAGATCAGCAGGCCGCTCGAAGGCATGGCGCGCACGGCGGATGAGGTGGCCGGCGGCAGTCTGGACATGCGGGCTGATGAATCTGCTCCCGGAGAGCTGGGACTGTTTGCGTGTGCCTTTAACCGTATGACAGAAAGCCTGCAGGTGCTCTATCGCTCACTGGAAGACCGGGTCGAGGAGCGCACACGCGAGTTGAATGTGACCAATGAGGAGTTGCAGGAAGAAATCATCGAGCGCGAGCAGTTGGAGTCGGCCTTGCGCGACAGCGAGACGTATTTGCGGGTCTCACTCGAGGATTTGCGCTATCAAAAATTTGCCCTTGATCAACACTCTGTCGTCGCGCTTACCGACGTTAGCGGCACAATTACCTACGTGAATGACAAATTCTGCGAAATCAGCGGCTACGCAGCGCAGGAGTTGATCGGGCAGAATCACCGCCTGTTGAATTCCGGTACGCATCCGGCGCAGTTTTTCAGCGATATGTACCGCACGATTGAGTCAGGCCAGGTATGGAGTGGCGAGATGTGTAACCGGACCCGGGATAAAGGTCTGTATTGGGTCAGGGTCACCATCGTGCCGTATCTGGATAACGATGGCAAACCGGCCCAATATATTGCGATACAAGCCGATATCACCGCGAGCAAAAAGGCCGAGGAGGAAATCCGCAATCTGGCGTTCTACGATGTATTGACCCAGTTGCCCAATCGTCGTTTGTTGCTGGATCGAATCAATCTGGCGTTGTCCGTATCGCTGCGCAGCCAGCATTATGGCGCAGTGCTGTTTCTCGACATGGACAGGTTCAAAACGCTCAACGATACGCTCGGGCACGATTACGGCGATTTGTTGCTGATCGAGGTGGCAAAGCGCATTCAGTCTTGTGTGCGCGAGGTGGATACCGTGGCGCGTTTAGGCGGCGATGAGTTTGTGGTGCTGATCGAGGAAATTGATGCGCATGCGGCAGAGGCATCACAAAAAGTGGCATTGATTGCCGAGAAAATACGCCTAAGTCTGACTGTTCCTTATCCGCTAAAAGGCCGTCAGCATCACAGTTCGCCCAGCATCGGGGTCTGTTTGTACCTTGGTCATGAAGAATCGGCTGATACGCTGCTCAAACACGCCGATATGGCGATGTACCAGGCCAAGGATTCGGGCAGAAATACGGTGCGTTTCTTCGATCCGAAGATGCAGCATGCAGTGGAAGCGCGCGCCGAACTGGAGGCGGATTTGCGACATGCCGTACCGGACGAACAGCTGCATTTGTATTATCAGATTCAGCTGGATAACGAACAACGAGCCTTGGGTGCGGAGGCGCTGGTGCGCTGGATACATCCGACGCGCGGCATGGTCTCCCCCGCGCAATTCATTCCTGTGGCAGAGGAAAGTGCGTTGATTCTGGAGATCGGTGCCTGGGTGCTTGAAACGGCCTGTCGCCAGCTGTCTGACTGGAGTAAAAACGAGCTGACCCGCAATCTGAGTATTTCGGTTAACGTCAGCGCGCAACAATTCAAACTGGTCGATTTTGTGGACAAGGTTGAAGCCACGTTGCAAGCTTGCGGTGCACCGGCAGCGCTGCTGAAGCTGGAACTGACCGAGAGCGTGGTGCTCTCCGATGTGGCCGATGTGGTGGCGAAAATGCATGCGCTCAAAGCACTCGGAGTCCAGTTGTCATTGGATGATTTCGGCACAGGCTATTCATCCCTGTCCTATCTGAAGCGATTGCCGCTCGACCAGCTCAAGATAGATCAGAGTTTCGTGCGGGATATTGCAACCGATGCCAACGATGCCGTAATGGTGCATGCCATTATCGATATGGCACACAATTTCGGATTGGACGTGATCGCCGAAGGGGTTGAAACAGAAGATCAGCTGGCCTTCCTCAAGCTGCATGGCTGCATGGCATATCAGGGGTATTTGTTCAGCAAACCTGTGCCGGTCGAAGCGTTCGAGAAATTATTGGGCAGGGGCAATTCATGAATCGCCCCTACGCGAATTGCCCGTACTCAAATTTTGCCAGAGTCTTGTTCGTGGCCGTGCCGCTTGTACAGTGCGGTCATGATGCCGGACAGCAGCAGGCCGAATACCAGGATGATGATGTAGATGCTGAAATCCAGTTTCTGCATCACGGCATACAGTCCCAGCATGGCGAAGATGCTCAGGTTCTCGTTGAAATTCTGCACCGCGATAGAACTACCCGCACCCATCAGTAAATGACCGCGATGCTGCAGCAGCGCGTTCATCGGCACGACGAAGTAGCCACCCATGGCGCCTATGATGATCAGCAGTAGAATGGCCAGTGTGCTGTTGGTGACGGGTATCATGATCAGCACGGCCACCCCCATCGCGATACCGACCGGCAATACCTTCACCGAGTTTTCCAGTTGGACGAACTTCGCCGCCAGTACCGATCCCAAGGCGATGCCGACGGCGACCCAGGCGGTCAGTTTGGCGGCGGCGCCGATGTCGTAATTCAGCGCCACTGCCGCCCAGCCCAGTATCAGCAGGCGCAGTGTGGCACCCGCCCCCCAGAATAAGGTGGTTACCGCCAGTGATACCTGGCCGAGCGGATCTTTCCACAACAGCTTGAAGTTATGCCAGAACTCAGACAGCAGGAAAACCGGATTGCGGCTGAGCGGTTTGTGGTCGATGGCGACGTGCGGGATGTAGAGATTGAAGATCGCCGCTGCAATGTAGATGAACACGATGATCAGTATCGCCAGTTCGGGGATGCTGTTGATGAGCGGAATATTGAGTGATTGCAGCAGTGGCGCGGTGATAGCGGGGCTGATGAGCATGCCGCCGAACAGTGCGCCCAGTACGATGGCGGCGACCGTGAGACCCTCCATCCAGCTGTTTGCCCATACCAGTCTTTCGGGCGGCAGATATTCCGTGAGGATGCCGTACTTTGCCGGTGAATAGGCCGCTGCGCCCAGGCCGACCATGCCGTAGGCCAGCAAGGGATTGAGACCGATCAGCATGGCGATGCAGCCTAATAGCTTGACGATATTGCTGATGAACATCACGCGCCCCTTGGGCAGCGAGTCGGCGAAAGCGCCGACGAACGGGGCGAGCACAATGTA
>JAUSNM010000077.1 GCA_030645535.1 Gallionella sp.
CAGTCTGATACTCATGTTGCAAAAGCGCTGGCCGAGCTGAAGCAGGCGGCCGCGTTCATGAAAATTTTAGGTTCGTATCCGGTCGCGGTATAAAGTAATACTTGTTTAACAAGTCCACGTCCCTCTCGCCCGTGTACGGGAGAGAGTTAGCAGAGAGGGGATGGCATGGATAATTTTGTATTAAAAATTAGAGGTTTAGTAAATGACGATTAGGCAACTCAATTGGGATGTGGATTTCCTGAAAAACAATCCGGCTTTCCAAAGCGATAATTACGGGATTCCTGCGGATGCGCGCCATATCAGCTATCCGATCAGGATGGTCAGGTACTGGTTTATTTATCATTTTCTGCGTGAAGAATCGCAGCGCCGTGGTGCACTGAATGTGTGTGAAATCGGTGTGGATGTCGGTCAGATGCTGGGTTTCCTGAAAGCGGCCGATGAACTCGGCGGCGGCCATGTGGAGCTGGCGAGCTGGGATGCCGTCGATGCACTGATACGCGAGGATATCTTAGGTCGCGTCGGCTACAACAAATTCTATCAGGTCGATCTGGAAAGCCCGGAATTCGCCTTGAACGATGACAAGCAGTACGACGTGATGATCCTGTTGCATGTGCTGGAACATCTGTTCAAGCCTGAAGAACTGGTCGCGAAAATTGTGCCGCATCTTAAACCGGGCGGCATGCTGATCGGCGGCTTGCCGTCCACACCCAAGGCCTTCGCACAAGGTCGCGAGGATAAGATACGCGCGACTGCCCGAAAATTCGGTCATGTCAGTGTATTTTCTCCTGAGCGTGTGCGTGAAATGGCTCAAGCTAACGGTCTGGAAGTCGAGTTTCTGAGCGGCGCGTTCTTCATGCGCAAGAAGGGTTTCTTCCTGGAAAATACCAAATGGTGGTTGCGTTTCAATCTGTGGTTCGGTGCGAAGTTCCCCGGCTGGCCGGGTGAGACCTACTGGATACTTAGAAAGCCAGTTAAATAGTTTGCCGTTTGCCGTTTGCCGTTTGCGGTTTGCCGTTAGGTGTTTTTGTTGATTGTTTACGATTGTTTAAATGAATTATTCCGAATTGGCACCAAGCTATATACGTGCGATAGCGCCTTACCAGCCCGGTAAACCGATCTCTGAACTTGAGCGCGAACTGGGTATCACCAACATCGTCAAGCTGGCCTCGAACGAGAATCCGCTGGGCGCGAGCCCCAAGGCGGTTGCCGCTGCACGTGCCGCGCTGGATGAGATCAGTCTGTATCCGGATGGCAACGGATTTGCGCTAAAAGCGGCTTTGGTTGCGCGCTACGGCGTCGAACACAACCAGTTGGTGCTGGGCAATGGTTCCAATGACCTGCTGGAGCTGGCGGCGCGCGCATTTCTGACCGTAGGCGACCGCGCGGTCTATTCCGATCACGCGTTCGCGGTGTATCCATTAGCGATACAGGCAGTGGGGGCTACTGGTATCAGCGTTGCGGCCATTGATTTCGGACATGATCTTGAACTGATGCGACAGGCTGCAGTAGAGCAGGGCGCCAAAATGATTTTTATCGCCAATCCGAACAATCCGACCGGCACATATTTGACCGGCGAGTCGCTGCGTGCATTTTTGCACGCGTTGCCATCCAATATCCTGGTGGTGCTGGACGAAGCCTATAACGAATATCTGCCCGTGGAATGCCGTTACGATAGCGTGAGCTGGTTGAGCGAATTTCCTAATCTATTGATTTCGAGAACCTTCTCAAAGGCTTACGGTCTCGCCTCGCTGCGGGTCGGTTATGCGTTGGGGCACCCGCAAGTGATCGATATGCTGGGTCGCGTGCGTCAGCCGTTCAACGTGAACAGCATGGCGCAGGCTGCTGCCGTGGCCGCGCTGGATGACAAGGAATTTGTACAGCGCACGTTCGAGTTAAACTTGCAAGGAATGAAACAGATAACCGAAGGCTTGCGTGAAATGGAGCTGGATTACATTCCGTCCTTCGGCAATTTTGTCAGTTTTTACATGGTCAACGCGGCGCGGATTTACCGCCGCTTACTGGAACTTGGGGTCATTGTCCGCCCCGTCAGCAATTACGGAATGCCGGACTATTTGCGCGTGAGCATCGGTCTGGATACACAGAATCAGAAATTTTTATCTGCATTGAAACAGATACTTGGAGAAGCAGTATGATTATCATAATGGGCAGGGATGTAACAGACGAACAAATTGGTACGGTGGTTAAAAAACTGGAAACAGCGGGCCTGAAGGCAAATATCTCTCGTGGTATCGAACGCACGGTGATCGGTGCGATCGGCGATGAACGCCAGTTGAGCGAGGAAATGTTCACCCCTTTGCCGGGCGTTGAATCGGCGATGCACGTCACCAAACAATACAAGATCGTTTCGCGCGAATCGCATAAAGACAATACCGTGATCGATATCGGCGGCATTCCGCTGGGTGGTAACCAGATTCAGATTATCGCAGGCCCATGTTCTGTGGAAACACAGGAACAAATGGACTTGTCCGCGCAATATGTCAGGGAAGCAGGTTGCCGTCTGATGCGCGGCGGCGCGTTTAAACCGCGCACCAGCCCTTATGCATTTCAGGGACATGGCGCGGAAGGTCTGGACATGTTCCGCCGTGCAGCCGACAAATACAAATTGCCTATTGTCACTGAATTGATGGATGCACGTCAGCTTGAGACCTTCATGGAATACGATGTGGACGTCATTCAGATCGGCACGCGCAACATGCAGAACTTTGACCTGCTCAAAGAAGTCGGTCGCATTAACAAGCCGGTAATCCTGAAGCGCGGCATGTCAGCGACGATTTCCGAATGGCTGATGGCTGCGGAATACATCGCCGCTGGCGGTAACCACAACATCATTTTCTGCGAACGCGGCATCCGAACCTTCGAGACGGCCTACCGCAACGTTCTGGACGTGACCGCCATCGCTGTCATGAAGAAAGAGACTCATCTGCCTGTAATCGTAGATCCTTCTCATGCGGGCGGCAAGGCATGGATGGTTCCTGCGTTATCGCAAGCCGCGATCGCCGCAGGCGCTGACGGGCTGCTGGTCGAGATGCATCCGAATCCTTGTGAAGCATGGTGCGACGCCGATCAGGCGTTGACCCCGCAGGAATTGAAGAAGCTGATGGTGACACTGGGTGCCATCGCCGGCGCACTTGGACGGACGCTGTAATCATCTGTTGGCACAATGAACCTGGAAAAAGCACTCTCGCGCCAAGACGCTAAGATCGCCAAGTGAAATCAACCGTACACCAAAACTGACGTCACAAAAAAGGTGGTAAAGTGGTTTGGTGTATGTTTTTGCATTTCTTCGCGTCTTTGCGAGTTGATGCACAGTGTGCATCATACCTGCGAGACCCATTTGCGGCGTTGCGCGATCCAATGCGGTTTCCAGGATGAAAGTTTAGTGTAAACAGGCCGTGCTATAGTTGTATTTGCACTTTGCACGAACAGCAAGGTGGATTCCCACCAGTCTCGCCGAAAGGTATTATGCACTTAAGAAAATTTTTGTTTGCGTTGCTTGTAGTCAGTATTACTCCGATGGTATCAGCGATGTCCTTGGGTGAAGGGCAAATTCTGAGTCACGTAGGTGAGCCGTTGTCAGTCAATATCGCCTTGCTGGGTGGTTACAGCCGTGATGTCAGTTTCACTCAGGTTCGAAATGCCGAATGTCGTTCATCCATCATCGGGACCAGTGCGAATGGATGTGATTCGCTTTATGAGGGGGCGCTGACCTTATCGATCAAGCAACGGCCGAATGGGCAATATTTTCTGAAGGTCACGGGTGAAAAAAGCGACGAGTTGTTTTATCGCATCCTGATCAAGTCAGCATCCGCTGGCGGCGGAACGATCTTCAAGGCATTCGAATTTTTACCTGAATTCGGCGCGAATCCGGATGCATTGCCTGCTGCCGCAAATGATATTGACGTCACGCTGCCAGCCGGCAAGCACGGTATCGTCGGCGGAAAAATCATCGCGGTGGCGGATGATGAAAGCGCAGCCCCGGTAAAGCACCCGGTTGCGCAGCGCGCTAAAGCCCCGCCTGCCGGCGAGCCACGGCCGCAGCGCAAGCCAGTTGATGTGCTTGAGAAAAAGCCAGCCGAGACTCGCTTGCAGATTAAAAAATCCGGAGAGTATGCGGACGATATTCACGCACTTCAGAAAGAGAATGGCGAAATCGAAGAACAGATTGTCCTGCTTGAAAAACATATCGGTTTACTAAAAGAAGTCATCCGTTTGAAAGAGCAAGCCGGCGCATCTTCAGTGGCGCAGACCAGCGTAGTTGCGCCACCGCGCGTGCGTGCCCCTGTCGTTGTGCCCGTCCAGACACGACAGGCTGAAAATAATGTGCCTGGCATGTTGACCTGGATTTTGCTCGCGGTGGTTCTTGTTATGGCGGCGCTGCTCGGATGGCTGTACAGGAAAATGAATAGCTTGAATTTAAATGGCAGATCATCTGATCTCAGTCCGAATGCTCTTTACCCCGCATCGCTCAATGAAATGAAGCCGCTGGATTTGACGGGTCCTTTCGTCAAGCCAAAGTGGTGAACACGACTATCTGTAAAACTCTGACTCCCGGTGGGCTTGACATAATCGCGGTACATTTTTCTGCAGTTACAATTCACGAATATGAAGTTCAATAAGCTGGTTATTTTCGGTGTCGGCCTGATCGGCGGGTCGTTCGCGCTGGCGTTGCGCCGTGCCAATGCTGTCACTGAGGTGGTGGGTTTCGGACGTAGCGAACCTAATCTGCTATATGCCTTGAGCGAAGGCATTCTTGACCGCAAAGGGCAGAATATTGCCGCAGAAGTTAATGATGCCGATCTGGTGTTGCTGGCAACTCCGGTCGGGCAGATGGCGGAGCTGATGGCGCGCATTGCACCCCATCTGGGCGCGCATACGCTGGTGACCGATGGCGGCAGCACCAAGGGCGACGTGGTAGCTGCAGCTTATGCAAATATGGGCGACAGAATTTCTCAGTTCGTGCCGGCACATCCTATAGCCGGAGCCGAATTGAGCGGGGCGGCGGCGGCGGCTGCTGATTTGTATGCGGGCAAGAAAGTCGTGTTAACCCCGTTGCCGGAAAACTCTGTTGATTCCGTAGAGCGTGTGCGTAAAGCCTGGGAGTTGTGCGGTGCACTGGTCAGCGAACTGACAGCAGAACAGCACGATACGGTATTTGCGGCGGTGAGTCATCTGCCGCATCTGCTGTCGTTCGCACTGGTGCATGATCTGGCGCGGCGGGGTAACCGCGAACAGTTGCTGTCCTTTGCCGCCAGCGGTTTTCGCGACTTTACCCGCATCGCCGCAAGTTCACCCGAAATGTGGCGCGACATCTGCATGGCAAACCGCACTGCGCTGCTGGGTGAACTGGACAGCTACATGCAGGAACTTGAAGCCATCCATGTGGCGCTGAGCGATGGCAATGCGGATAAGCTGCAAGAAATATTCAGCCTGGCGCGGGAAGTGCGCGGCAACTGGACACAGCAATAGACTTGTCGTTCCCCTTGCGGGATAAGCAGCGACTTGCCCGGTCTTGTACCCTTTAGGTCATGCGGGCTTAGTCGAATGGCTAGTGGTTCTATCAATGACACCATTTTGAAAGTGCAACATGACTCACACTGAATATATCGACCTTCCTCCCTTGATGTCTGCGCGCGGCACGGTTGTACTGCCCGGCTCCAAGAGTATTTCCAATCGTGTGTTACTGCTGGCAGCACTCGCTGACGGCACGACCATCGTTCGCGACTTGCTGCACTCCGATGATACCGAACGCATGCTGGATGGGCTGCGCGCGCTCGGTGTGACGGTGGAAGCGCTGGGTAATAACGCCTATAACGTCACAGGTTGCGACGGGAATTTTCCGAAAAAGGAAGCTGTGCTGTTTCTGGGTAATGCCGGCACGGCGTTTCGCCCGCTGACCGCAGCGCTGGCCTTGTCCGGCGGTCAGTACGAGTTGTCAGGCGTGGCCCGCATGCACGAGCGGCCGATCGGCGATCTGGTTGATGCGCTGCGCGCTTTAGGTGCGAATATCGATTACCTGGGCAACGAGGGTTTTCCGCCGTTGCAGATTACACACGCGACGTTATCCGGTGCGGCACTGGTCAGCGTGCGCGGCGATGTGTCCAGTCAGTTTCTGACTGCCTTGCTGATGGCCTTGCCCCTTTTAAACCGTTTGGTGACCGTCGAGGTGGTTGGTGAACTGATCTCCAAGCCTTACATTGAAATTACGCTGGCGATGATGGCGCGCTTCGGCGTAGTCGTTGAGCGCGATGGCGGGCAGCAGTTCACGGTGCTAGCGGGCAGTCGCTATGTGTCACCGAAAGAGATATTCGTGGAAGGCGATGCATCGTCGGCCTCGTATTTCCTGGCGGCAGGGGCCATCGGCGGCGGGCCGGTGCGTGTGACCGGTGTGGGCCGTGGCAGTATCCAGGGTGACGTGCGTTTTGCGGATGCTTTGGAAAAGATGGGTGCAACGATCACGATGGGTGATAACTGGATCGAATGCTGTGCTCCTGACAGCGGTAAGCTGCACGCAATCGATCTGGACTGCAACCACATTCCCGATGCAGCGATGACGCTCGCCGTTGCAGCGTTGTTTGCCGAGGGTACGACCACGCTGACTAATATTGCCAGCTGGCGCGTCAAGGAAACCGACCGCATCGCGGCGATGGCAACCGAGTTGCGCAAGCTCGGCGCTATTGTCGAAGAGGGTGCCGATTTTATTCGCGTAACCGCTCCAGCTACGAGCCACAAGCTACAAGCTACAAGCTCAGGCATCGACACTTACGACGACCACCGGATGGCGATGTGTTTCTCGCTGGCAGCCTTCGGTGCTGCGGGTATCCGCATCAATGATCCAAAGTGCGTCGCCAAAACCTTCCCTGACTACTTCGCTGCGTTTGCAAGTGTGACGCAGGCCGTGCCGGTGATTGCAATCGACGGGCCTTCCGCCTCCGGCAAAGGCACGGTGGCGCAACGCGTCGCAACGCAGTTGGGCTTCCACTATCTGGACAGCGGCGCGTTGTATCGTCTGCTGGCGACGGCAGCACTACGAGACGGGATCGCGCTTGATGACGAAGTTGCGCTGACAGCGCTGGCTGGTCGAGTTGATATTCGTTTTGAGGGTAGCGATGTCTGGCTGGACGGGGTGCAGGTGGGCGATGAGCTACGCTCGGAGGAGACGGGAGGTTTCGCCTCCAGAGTGGCGGCGTTGCCGCAGGTCAGGGCTGCATTGTTGAATAAACAGCACGCGTTCAGACGTAGCCCGGGGTTGGTGACAGACGGGCGCGATATGGGCTCGGTGGTATTTCCGGACGCAAAACTCAAGATATTTCTGACAGCCAGTGCAGAGGCGCGTGCCAATCGGCGCTTTAAGCAGTTGAAAGAAAAAGGAATGGATGCTAATATCGCGGACCTTTTGCAGGATATCAGGACGCGCGACGAACGAGATACGCAGCGCAGCGCAGCTCCCCTGCAACAGTACCCGGATGCAAGTCTGCTGGATACCACGGCTCTTTCTATCGAGCAGGCGGTTGATTCAGTGCTGACAGGCTACCGGGAAAAATGCTTGGCCCCATAGGACTCTCCGTTCTCTGGGTTTTTAACTAACCTTCTGTTTAAACAGAAAAATCTTTAGGTGTATTCGATGAACGCAACCGCAGACGCAGTACTAAATCCCGATAGTTTCGCCGCAATGTTTGAAGAAAGTTTGACGCGCAAAGAAATGCGCGCAGGCGAGCTGATTACCGCACAAGTTGTGCGTATTGACCACAACGTTGTGGTTGTTAACGCAGGCCTCAAGTCCGAAAGCTGGATTCCTGTTGAGGAATTCCTGAACGACAAGGGCGAAATGGAAGTTGCTGCCGGTGACTTCGTTACCGTTGCAATCGAATCGCTGGAAAACGGCTATGGCGAAACCAAGCTGTCTCGCGAAAAAGCCAAGCGTCTGGCTGCATGGCACGATCTTGAGATCGCCATGGAAGAAGGCAAAATCGTTGAAGGTTTCGTCAGCGGTAAGGTTAAGGGCGGTCTCACCGCTATGGTTAACGGTATCCGTGCATTCTTGCCGGGTTCATTGGTGGACATTCGTCCAGTCAAGGACACCACACCGTACGAAAACAAGACCATGGAATTCAAGGTCATCAAGCTGGATCGTCGCCGTAACAACGTGGTTGTGTCCCGCCGCGCTGTGCTCGAAGCTACGATGGGCGCTGATCGTGAATCCGTGATGGAAAACCTGAAAGAAGGCGCAATCGTTAAGGGCGTCGTCAAGAACATCACAGATTACGGCGCGTTCGTTGATCTGGGCGGTATCGATGGTCTGTTGCACATCACCGACCTGGCATGGCGTCGTGTGAAGCATCCTTCGGAAGTGTTGACTGTTGGCGACGAAATCGAAGCCAAGATCCTCAAATTCGATCAGGAAAAGAATCGCGTTTCGTTGGGCATCAAGCAAATGGGCGATGATCCCTGGAATGGTCTGGCACGTCGCTACCCACAAGGTACGCGTCTGTTCGGTAAGGTCACTAACCTGACTGACTACGGTTCATTCGTTGAAATCGAACAAGGTATCGAAGGTCTGGTACACGTATCTGAAATGGACTGGACCAACAAGAACGTTCATCCTTCCAAGGTTGTGCAGGTAGGCGACGAAGTTGAAGTGATGATCCTGGAAATCGACGAACAACGTCGTCGTATTTCCCTGGGTATGAAGCAGTGCCACTCCAATCCTTGGGATGATTTCGCGATCAACCACAAGAAGGGCGACAAAGTACGTGGCCAGATCAAGTCTATTACTGACTTTGGCGTGTTCATCGGTCTGGATGGCGACATCGACGGTCTGGTACATTTGTCTGATCTGTCCTGGAGTCAGCCTGGCGAAGAAATGGTACGCAACTTCAAGAAGGGTGACGAAGTTGAAGCCGTGGTTCTGGCTATTGATGTTGAGCGTGAGCGCATCTCATTGGGCATCAAGCAAATGGAAGGTGATCCATTCGGCGGTTTTGCCGCTACCAATGAAAAGGGTGCGATTGTAGACGGCGTGGTTAAATCAGTTGATGCCAAGGGCGCGGTTGTAACGTTGCCAGGCGATGTTGAAGCCTACCTGAAAGCATCTGAAGTGTCGGTTGATCGCGTTGAAGACCTGCGCACTCACATGAAAGAAGGCGATACTGTCAAGGCGATGATCATCAGTGTAGACCGCAAGAACCGCGGTATCAGTCTGTCGGTCAAGGCGTTGAGCAAGGCGGAAGATTCTGCTGCCATGCAAAGACTGGCTTCTGACAGCAGCGCCAATGCAGGTACAACCAATCTCGGCGCGTTGCTCAAAGCCAAGCTTAGCGGCAAGACTGAAGCGTAACGTCGGGGAGATTGCATGACTCGTTCTGATTTGATTGCCAGACTAGCCGAATTGCATCCGCAGTTGTTGGCTAAGGATGCAGAGCTGGCCGTTAAGGTGATTCTGGATGCATTGTCTTCTACGCTGTCGCGTGGCGGGCGTGTCGAGATTCGCGGTTTCGGCAGCTTCGGCTTGAATTACCGTCCGCCACGTCAGGGACGAAATCCCAAGACCGGCGACAAGGTAGGGGTGCCAGCCAAGTACGTGCCACACTTTAAGGCAGGTAAGGATCTTAGAGAGCGGGTAGGTAACGACGTAGCCTGATAGCTAAGGTGGTTTTTAAAGGGGCGGTGATATTGAAAGATATCACCGCCTTTTTTATGCTATCTTTAACAAGATACTTTGAGGTATACCAAATGCGTTATATAAGCTGGCTGTTTCAGATGTTTGTCTTCATCATCCTGCTCGGTTTCGCGCTTGAAAATAGTCAGCCGGTCACGCTGCATTACTTCTTTGGCTATGAATGGCAGTCAACGCTGGTGATTGCGTTGCTGTTGTTTTTTACTGTGGGTGCAGGCTTTGGGATTCTGGCTACATCGGGCATCTGGTTTCGTCAACGTCGTGAGCTTGCCCGTCTGAAACGCGAGATCAGTGATATCAGGAAACTTGCCGGCAATGCCGTCAACCAGCCGCTTTAACGGCCGCCTTGGCGCCGCTTGTCATGCTGTTTTTAATCGAATTTTTGTGAGTGTTTAATGGAATTTGAACCGTGGATGTTGCTTGTTTTTCCGCTGTTTTTTGGCATGGGATGGTGGGCAGCTCGTCTTGATATTAAAGATTTGCTCTCCGAATCAACCGCATTGCCGGAATCGTATTTTCAGGGGCTGAATTTCCTGCTCAACGAGCAACAGGATAAAGCTATTGAGGCCTTTATCGAAGTGGTCAAGATTGATCCGCATACGGTTGAATTGCACTTTGCGCTGGGCAGCTTATTCCGACGTCGTGGTGAAGTAGACCGTGCCTTGCGCATGCATCACAACCTGGTCGATCGTGCTGATCTGGATGACGACAAGCGCCAGCAGGCAGTCTTCGAACTTGCCCAGGATTATCTGAAAGCCGGGATACTGGATCGCGCCGAACGCCTGTTCGGTGAGCTGAAGAATACGTCCTATGCCAAGCCCGCTCTGGAATTTTTGCTTGAATTGTTTCAGAAAGAGCACGACTGGCTAAAAGCCGTCGCAATAGCCCAACAGCTCTCCGCTGTGTCAGGGCAATCCTATTGCAAGCAGGCAGCCTTTTTTTACTGCGAATTGGCATCAGACGAAATCGCGGCAGGCAATCTGCAAGGTGCCCGCGAGCATTTGCAGCAGGCATTAAAGGATTGTCCGGCCAGTGTGCGCGCGACCATCATGCTGGGCGATATGGTTAACGCTGAGGGGGGGGCGGACGAGGCGATCAGGCTATGGCAGGGTATCGAGGCGCAAGATGCGCAGTATCTGCCGCTGGTCGCGGAACGTCTGCTAAACGCTTATAGTTCGCTTGATCGTGAAGCTGAGGGTATTCGGGTGTTGCGTGAGTATCTGGTTAAATATCATTCGATCGATTTGCTGAATGTGGTATTCGACGGCATGTTGAAATATGACAGTCCTGCATCGGCCTATCAACTGGTACGCGACGAACTGGAACGCAATCCGACGCTGCTGGGCCTGGATAAATTGCTTGAGGCTCGCTTGCTGGACGTGCCGATGGACAGACGCGCAGATATCGAATTGGTGAAAAATCTGGTGCATAAACGCACGCGGAATCTGGCGATGTACCACTGTAGTCATTGCGGGTTCAAGGCCCGAAAATTTTACTGGCATTGCCCGGCCTGTCAGGCATGGGATAGTTATGCGCCGAGGCGCGATGAGGAAAGTGGTAAACCGTTATGAGCGATCCAAAAATTATTGTTGCACTTGATTTCCCGGGCGCCGTGCCCGCCCTTGCATTGGCACACCGATTGTCCCCTGAACTTTGTCGCCTCAAAGTGGGTAAGGAATTATTCACGGCGACAGGGCCCGTTCTGCTTGAGCAATTGATGAAGAGCGGGTTCGAAATTTTTCTGGATTTGAAGTTTCACGATATCCCCAATACCACGGCACAAGCCTGCAAGGCGGCTGCCAGCCTCGGGGTCTGGATGATCAATGTCCATGCGCTGGGCGGACGGAAAATGCTCGAAGCAGCACAGCTTGCGGTATCCAATTCGGCAAAGCCGCCTAAACTGATCGCGGTCACCCTGCTGACCAGCATGAATCAGGAAGATATCAACGATCTCGGCATTAATACGACCACGGAAGAGATGGTGTTGCGCCTGGCGAAACTTGCCCAGGAATCGGGTCTTGACGGCGTGGTGTGTTCAGCCATGGAAACTGCGCTGTTGCGTAAACATTGCGGGAATAAATTTTCTCTGGTCACGCCGGGGATTCGTCCTGTTGACGCCAGTCTCGACGATCAATCAAGGGTGATGACGCCGGAAGCTGCGTTGCGATCAGGCTCCAGCTATCTTGTCATCGGCCGGCCTATCACCCGTGCGGCGGATCCGTTGCAGGCTTTGCTCGATATCAATCAGACAATCAGAGGGGTGGCATGAGCGCGTTACCCGAATTCAAGGCAGCACGTGTATTAGTCGTCGGCGACGTGATGCTCGACCGTTACTGGTTCGGTGAGGTGCATCGTATCTCGCCGGAAGCGCCTGTTCCGGTTCTTAAGGTGGACCGTGTTGATGAGCGTCCGGGAGGGGCTGCCAACGTGGCTCGAAACATTGCAGCCTTGGGCGCTCAAGCCACGCTGCTGTCGGTAGTGGGGGATGACGAAGCCGGCGCTTGTCTGGAAAAGTTGCTCAGGGAACAAGGCAATCTGACTGCGCTGTTGCATCGCGACAGCAGTATTTCCACGATAATTAAACTGCGCGCCGTCGCCCGACATCAGCAGTTGTTGCGCATCGATTTTGAGACGCCGCCCAGTCACGAGGTGTTGCATGCGGCTTTAGCTGATTATCGCGTTCAGTTGCCGCTGGCCGACGTGGTTATCCTGTCAGATTATGGCAAGGGAGGATTGGCGCATATTGCACAAATGATCCGGTTGGCAAGGGAGGCTGGCAAGCCGGTGTTGGTTGATCCCAAGGGGGACGATTACGCCCGTTATAGCGGCGCTACGCTGCTCACGCCGAACCGCAGCGAGTTTCGTCAGGTGGCGGGCAGCTGGGAAAATGAGACTGAGCTCAATGCGAAGGCCCAAGCGTTGCGTACTGACTTGCAACTGGATGCGCTGCTGGTCACGCGCAGCGAAGATGGCATGAGTTTGTATCGCGCGGGCGACGTGCAGCATGAACCCACGCACACCCGCGAAGTTTTCGATGTCAGCGGTGCCGGGGATACCGTGATTGCAACGTTAGCGGTGATGCTGGCGAGTGGCGCAGACCTGCCTGATGCGATGCGCATCGCCAATCGCGCGGCCGGTATCGTGGTCGGCAAACTGGGTACGGCGGTGGTGAGCCGCGAGGAAATTGTTAAGGACATGCAAGATTCGGGATTCGGGATTCAGGATTCAGAGGTTCAGCGCCCTGCATCCTGCATCCTGCATCCTGCATCCTAATCTGGGAGAAATTATGTATTACATAGTGACAGGTGCTGCTGGTTTTATAGGTTCCAATCTGGTCCGCGCGCTCAATCTTCGCGGTGAGTACAACATCATCGCGGTGGATAACCTCGCGAAGGCTGACAAGTTCAAAAATCTGGTTGATTGCGAAATTGCCGATTTTCTGGATAAAGAGGACTTCCGGAAAAAGATTCAGGAAGGTTTCTTCGATGGCCTGGTCCGCGCGGTGTTTCATCAGGGGGCCTGTTCCGACACGATGGAGACCGATGGCCGTTATATGATGGACAACAATTACCAGTACACGCTGGAGTTGCTGGACTATTGCCAGAGCGAAGAAATACCGTTCCTGTACGCTTCATCTGCATCTGTTTATGGGGCGGGAAGCACTTTTCGCGAGAGCCGCGAGTTTGAGGCGCCGCTGAACGTGTACGCCTACTCCAAATTCCTGTTCGATCAAATCATGCGCCGTCGCTGGCATAAGCGCGGTGCGCAAGTTGTCGGCTTGCGCTATTTCAATGTGTATGGTCCCAGGGAACAACACAAGGGTCGTATGGCTTCGGTCGCCTTTCATTTCTTCAATCAGTTTCGCACAGAAGGGCGGGTGAAACTGTTTGAAGGTTGCGACGGTTATGGCGCTGGCTGCCAGTTGCGCGATTTCATCTCGATCGAAGATGTGGTCAAGGTGAATATGTATTTCCTCGATAACCCGGATAAATCAGGAATTTATAACCTCGGTACCGGGCAGGCGCAAAGCTTCAACGATGTGGCGGTGGCGACCATCAACACCTTGCGCGGCGCTGCAGGACAGGATGCGTTAACCTTGGCCGATATGCATCAGCAGGAGCTGATCAGTTACATCCCGTTCCCTGACGCGTTGCGCGGTAAATATCAGAGCTACACGCAGGCGGACATCGGTGCGCTACGCAACAGCGGCTATGCAGAGCCGTTCCTCAACGTGGAGCAGGGCGTCGGCCGCTATGTCGAACAGATGCTGAAGACAGCGGGTTAACGTACATCAAAGATCAGAGTCGGTGCGGCGAGTACTTGCTCGCTAATCCGGACATGGCTTCATTGCCCCTTGTCGGAGGCGGGTCTATGCTTGAATATCATTAAATCGTGATATTCTGATGTTGTGTGTCGGAGCCGGTGCCAAATGCGACTGAACGAGGTTACGAGCCAGGTTCAGGCCTTCAGTAACAGGCATCCGACACAGCCCCCTTGATTAACCGGAGAAATAGTCAATGCGAAATTTCAGCTATAAGTACCTTGTCACCTTGTTGTGCCTGACGTCGATCGCACCGGCGACAGCTGCCGACGGCAATTCCATCATGGACAATGGCGGGAGTAATCCTGCGGCGATGGCGTGTGTCAGCTGTCATGGTTCGGATGGAAAGGGGACGCCGGAATCGGGATTCCCGCGTTTATCCGGCTTGCCGGCAAGCTATATCGCCAAACAGTTGCACGACTTCCAGGCAGGCCGCCGCGAGAATGCGCTGATGCAGCCCATCGCCAGCGCATTAACGGACGAGGAAATTTCAAGCGTCGCGAATGCGTATGCGGCACAAGCGAAGGTGAATGTGGCAGCGGCTTCAGTCGATCGTCCCGTGCAGGGGACCGGGGCATGGATTGCCCAGCGCGGCGCATGGGATAGAAGCATTCCTGAGTGCACGTCCTGTCATGGTCCTTCAGGGTTGGGGGTGGGAAGTGCATTTCCGCCGCTTGCAGGGCAGTCAGCGATATACCTGGCGGCACAGTTGCAAGCATGGAAGGTAAAGCTTGCTGTTGCAGACAAAAAACGCCATGCCAAAAAACAGGATCTCGCCGCACGACGCAATGATCCGAATGGTCTGATGCAGCACATTGCAGCGGATCTGACGGATGCCGAGATCAGCGCCGTTGCTGAGTATTTCGCGGGCATTGAAGTCTCTGATGAGCCTGTCGATGCTGCGAAGCTTCGCCTGCGTTAATTCCTTCGCTCACCCCCTATTTATTTCCCTCTGTGGAGTTATATCCAATGAAATTCTCGATGAAAAATTTGATTGCTGTCGGATTGCTGCTGTGCGCGACAGGCGCCTATGCGGCAGGTAAACTGGACGATCAGACGCAATTGCCCAAAGCGCCTGGCAAGGACGCCGGTGTGAATTACTTCAAGCCGCCTGCTGATGCGGAGTTGCCCAATAACGCATTCGGCGAACTCGTGCACCGTGGAGAGGCGCTGTTCGTCAATACCAAAGCGCTGGCGCCCAAGTATGTCGGCAACGAATTGAATTGCGTTAACTGCCATCTGGATCGCGGCAGAAAAGCGCGTTCTGCGCCACTTTGGGGCGCCTATCCGATGTACCCGGCTTACCGCAAGAAAAACAACAAGGTAAACACCTATGCAGAGCGCATGCAGGGCTGCTTCCAGTTCAGCATGAATGGCACGCCGCCGCCTGCTGACAGCGAAATATTGACGGCCCTGACCGCCTATTCCTACTGGCTGTCGACAGGTGCGCCGACCGCGAAGGCTTTGCCCGGACGTGGCTTCGATGAGCCTGCTCAGCCTAAAGCCGGTTTCAATACCGCAAATGGTAAAAAAGTCTATGAAAGTCAGTGCGCGCTTTGTCATGGCGACAATGGAGAAGGAAAAAAAGTGGGGGTGAATTCCGTGTTCCCGCCGCTATGGGGCAAGGATTCGTACAACTGGGGTGCAGGTATGCACCGCATCAACACGGCGGCAGGTTTCATTCAGCACAACATGCCGCTGGGCCGTGGTGAATCGCTGAGTGACCAGGATGCGTGGGATGTTGCGTCCTACATCAACATGCACGAACGTCCTCAGGATCCTAGGCTGATCAATGGTGACATCGAAGCCACCCGTAAAAAGTTTCATGAAGGCGATGGGGTGAATTTATACGGTGTGACCGTTGACGGTGTCTTGATCGGGCAAGGGATCAAGTAATCGGTTGGCTGACGAGCGCCTCACGCCCGTCAGCCGACTTTCATCTAATTTCCAAAGCCTGCTCCGCCTGTGCCTTCCCGGCCGGAAAGGCCGGCGGTTTATCCTGCACTGACCTGCCTTGAGCTTTGCTCATATCTCAATCTGAAGCTGTCGATCCAAATCCCCTGTGTTTTCGCTTGCGCAAATCTTCCGTATTTTCGGCAGATAAGTTTTCCGCTGCTGGCGGCGAACATCAAACCTGCGTCGCGAAAAGATTCTGTTGCGGTTGATTGTTGAATCCTCCCTCTATATCATCTGTGGCAGTAACGTAAGGTTTATCAATTCCATGAAAAAAGTTGCTCTGAGCGAAATCCTGACACCGTCCATCGTGACGGTTGCTCCGGATGTGATCATTGCCGAAGTTATGGCCATGATGTCGCAACTTGCCATCAGTTGCGTTGTCGCCGTAGATGCAGAACACCACCCGCTGGGCGTCTTCACCGAGCGTGACGCAGTGGGCCTGTTGGCCAAACGGCGCGATGCCGGTCAGGTGAAAATGGCGGACGTAATGAGCACACCGCCGTTGTGCGCCGAATCGGATATGGATTTTCGCGCAGCTTATCGCATGCTGCTGGAGCACGGATTTCGCCATCTGGTCGTGGTTGGTGCAAATAATCAAGTGCTTGGAATAGTCACGGAAGGTGATTTTCTGCGCCACCTCGATGTGGGTGACTTGTCCGAATTAAAAACCGTCGCCAAAATCATGTCGTGCAAGGTCGCCACGGCCGATGTCGATGACACGTTAGCTGACGCTGTCGCCAGCATGCACCGACACAGTTACAGTTGCGTGGTTATTACGCGAGACTCCAGTCCGATCGGTATTCTCACCGAACGGGATGCGGTCAGACTGGCGCCGCTCATCGCAGGCTCCGTCAGCGTGGCGTTAAGCAGTGTCATGCAGGCGATATTGATAACCGTCACACCGGATACGAGCTTGCCGGATGCCATCAAACTGATGGGAATGCATAAAATCAGACATCTTGTGATTGCCGGGCAGGGTCGCTTGCTTGGTATCGTCACTCGCCATGATCTGGTCAAGACATTGCAGGGAAGTTACGTCAACTTACTGCATGAAACCATACAGCTGCAACGCAGCGAGTTATTCCAGCTTGGTCAGCAACGCACCTTGTTTAAATTGCATGCGGCAGCACTGGAGGCTTCCGCAAACGCCATCATCATTACTGATAAGGACTCGTTGATTAAATGGGCTAACCCGGCCTATTCCAAGCTTACCGGTTATGCTTTGGAGGATGCCGTCGGTAAATGTCCGAAGGAGCTGGTCAAATCCGGCTTGCAAGACCAGGCATTCTACGAAGTGCTGTGGCAAACCATACTGAGCGGGGAAGTGTGGCAGGGCGAGGTTGTCAATAAGCGTAAGGATGGCACACTCTTCAACCAGGAAATGACCATCACGCCGGTGCGTACGGAGAATGGTGAGATCACCCATTTCATCGCCATCAAACAGGACATCAGCGATCGCCGCCAAACCGAAGAACGATTGCGCGAAGCGGCTGCCGTGATGGAGCACACCCATGATGGTGTGGTGATTACCGATACCACGCCCCGCATACTCGTCGTCAACGAGGCTTATACGACCATCACCGGCTACAGCGCGGAAGATGCGATCGGCAAAAACCCCAATATCATCAGTTCTGGCCGCGCTGGCAAGGATTTCTATGAAGCGATGTGGGCATCCGTGCTGAAGGATGGCTACTGGCAGGGAGAAGTATGGAATCGGCGCAAGAACGGAGAGTGTTACCCGCAGCTGCTCACCATCAGCACCATCTATGATGATGAACAAAAGCCTGTGCGCTATGTCGGCGTGTTCGCCGATATTACCCAACTCAAGGAAAATCAGGCGAAGCTTGAGTTCATGGCGCATCACGATCCGCTGACAAAACTACCCAATCGCTCACTGGCGGAATCCAGACTTGAACACGAAATTGAGCAGGCGCACCGACACTTGCACCAGATTGCCGTGCTGTTCATCGATCTGGATCGTTTCAAGGCGGTCAACGACAGCTTCGGACATCTGGTCGGTGATGAGTTGCTGTGTGCCGTCTCCGAACGCCTCGGGCAGCGGGTGCGCGAAGGCGATACGCTGGGTCGCCTGGGGGGCGATGAATTCATCCTGCTGGCGACCCCGCTGACTGACACGCAGGATGCTGCCGTGATTGCGCGTGATTTCATCGAAGTCTTGAGCGAACCATTCAAGCTTTCCGACAATCATGAGGTGTTCATCGGTGGCAGTATCGGGATCAGCCTGTTCCCGCAGGATGGTGTGACCGTTCTGGAACTGATGAAGAACGCCGATGCCGCGATGTATCTCGCCAAGAGAAACGGGCGCAACCAGTTTTCTTTCTATACCAAAGAACTGAATGCCGGTGCATGCGCCCAACTGGCAATGGAAAATGATTTGCGCCGCGCCTTGTCGCAAAACGAGTTGATATTGCATTACCAACCCAAAGTCGATTTGCAAAGCGGGAAGATTTGCGGTCTGGAAGCATTGATACGCTGGCATCGGTGCGGGGAAGAATGGGTGGCGCCTGCGGTATTCATCCCGCTGGCGGAGAAGTCCGGCCTGATCATGACGATAGGCAGCTGGGTGATCGAACAAGCCTGTTGGCAAATTCGCAACTGGCTGGATGAAGGTTTAAGCAATATAGCCGTATCCATCAATGTCTCTGCTCGCCAGTTTCGCAGCGGAAACCTCGATAAACTGGTGGCGCAGGCTCTTAATAAATACAGAATTGACGCACAGTATCTGGAGCTGGAGCTGACCGAAACCATGTTGATGGTAGAACCCGATCATGCTGTGGCAACCATGCTAAAACTCAAACAGATTGGCGTAAAGATCTCGCTCGACGATTTCGGCACGGGCTATTCCAGCTTCAGCTATTTGAGTCGCTTTCCGATCGATACGCTGAAGATAGATCAGTCTTTCGTGCGCGGGGTCACGACCGAGGCGAACGCTGCGGAAATCGCCTCGGCTATCATTGGCCTCGCACATCGCATGAATTTACGCGTGATCGCTGAAGGGGTAGAAACTGAGGCGCAATTAGCCTATCTGCTCGAAAAAGATAGCGATGAGATTCAGGGCTTCCATTTCAGTAAAGCGCTATCTCCCAATGAAGTTTCCGACATGTTGCGCAGCGGTAAATCGCTGCCGTGCGCACAGAAAGCCTCCGCCCGTGTCCGCATCTTGCTGATCGTGGATGATGACCCGGCAAGCCTCATTGATGTCGAGCATGCGCTGCAAGGCGAAGACTATCTCATCATCACCGCTGGCAATATGCATGCAGGAATGGCATCGCTTGCACTGAATCACGTGCAAGTCATACTCGGCGTGCAGCATCAGTCAGGTCTGAATATGCTGGCGTTTTTGCACAAAGCAGAAGAAATTCATCCTCTCAGCAGGCGTGTCCTGTTGTCGGACAGCCACGACGAAACTGGCAGACTTGACCATGCCGCGAACGCCGGCATCATGCACCAATCCCTCACCAGACCGATTGCGGACGAGTATCTGCGCAAACATATAGGCGAGTCTTTTGCCTGCCACGCTGCGCGGCTTCTATCCCCTCCAAGCTAGAGCAAGATTTTGCCCGATGCTGTAAAACAAGCCGGACGAAATTGAATGTTTTCTGAAAAATTAACACAGGTTTTCTAACGTATTGTTTTTGAATGAATAACTTTTTAAGAAAAAGCCTAAAGTTTTTTCAGATACGGCCGATAACTGACCAGAGTATCAGTTTGACCCCTCGCAAACGGTACTTTGCAATGGAACTCCAGTTCGTTTACGAACTGGAGTTTTTTGCTTTGTAGGTGTTCTTCCTACATTTCTGATGCTTGAACCCCTGCAATAAAATCAGCCTATTTCCATTTGATTTTTTCTCGCCGTTCGCGCAGAATGCGGTTGTGGAAATTGGACGTTTAGTTTCATGATGTTACCTGCAGTTGTTAAATAATAAGGTTAGCGTTTTGGACTCGTATACAAGGGGTTAAATATGAACACCATGCAATTGCAAGAAGGTATTCGCGACATCAACCTGACTTACCTGATGCTGGCCCAGCAAATGGTCAAGCAGGACAAGTCCGCCGCTATTTTTCGTCTGGGCTTAAGTCAGGAGATGGTCGATCTGATCGGCGGTCTGACGCCCGCACAGATCATCAAGATGGCGAGTTGCAATATGCTGTTGTGCAGCTTCCGCTTTGACGAGAATACCCTGCTGAATATGGTCACTGATTACAGCAAGAGTCGCATGATGGCGCAAATGCATGCGGCTATTTTGATGTCCTCCCAGCCTGTCGAAGAAGTTGTATAGCGGGCGTAAGGTCTGACGTGGCAACGAAAACGGTATTGGGTGAGGCGCAGCAAGTCAAGATCGCTACCGATTTAATTGAGATGGGTGCGCGTCTGCAGGTTTTGCAGGAAGAAACCAGCCTCAGCCGTGAACGCCTGCTAAAACTCTACAAAGAAGTCAAAGGTGAATCACCCTCCAAGGGGATGTTGCCCTATTCCACGGACTGGTTTATCAGCTGGCAGCCCAATATTCACTCATCCCTGTTCATGGGAATTTACCAGTTCCTGGTCAAAAATGCCGGAATCGATGGCGTGCATGCTTTGATTACCGCTTATCGTTTATATCTTGATCAGGTGCAAGGTATAGAGGGTGGCGAGGTGGTATTGAGCATCACACGTGCCTGGTTTCTGGTGCGCTTCTTCAATGCCGGCATGATGCAACTGGTTCCTTGTCGTGAATGTGCAGGATACTTTGTCACGCATACGAATGAATTGCACAGCCACTATGTGTGCGGCATCTGTCACCCACCCGCACGTGCCGGGAAAACTAACGCAAAAGCTAAGCTGTTGGCAGAACAAGTCAGCTAGTATTTCCCGTTTCCCGTTTCCCGTTTCCCGTTTCCCGTTTCGTCAGTTGTTGATGAGATAATCTAAGAAAAAGCCGAGTACGTGCAATCTGACATCACTCGTTGCGCTGATTTGTTTTAGAATGCACCGGCAGAAATAATAACGAGGAGTGCTGCATGTTAGTAATCGTAGGCTATTTGGTAGTGATAGGGGCGATTTTCGGTGGATTTGCCCTGGCTGGCGGTCACCTGGCGGCATTGTTGCAACCGGTCGAACTGCTGATGATATTTGGCGGTGCGATGGGCGCTTTTTTCGTTGGCAACAACATGGTGACCATCAAGTCCACCCTCAAAGACTTGCCTACGGTATTTAAGGGATCTAAATATACAAAAGACGCGTACATGCAGCTGATGTCGTTGTTGTATGAATTGCTGACAAAAGTCCGTAAGGAAGGGCTGATGTCGATAGAAAACGATGTTGAAGAACCACAAGATAGCCCGGTTTTTTCCAAATATCCCCTGGTTTCGTCAGATCACCATGTAGTCGAATTTATTACGGATTACCTGCGCATTATGGTCAGCGGCAATCTCAATGCAATGGAAATTGAGAACCTGATGGACGTCGAACTTGAAACGCATCATCACGAAGCCATGGTCTCTTCGCATGTCATTGCCAAGCTGGCGGACGGTATGCCGGCGTTTGGTATTGTCGCCGCGGTGATGGGCGTGGTGCATACCATGGAGTCAGTCGGTCTGCCGCCAGCGGAATTAGGTATATTGATCGCGCATGCGCTGGTCGGAACGTTCCTGGGTATTTTGCTTGCCTATGGATTCGTAGGGCCGCTCGCCAGCTTGTTGGAGCAGAAGGCTGAGGAGAGTGGCAAGATGCTTCAGACTATCAAGGTGACGCTGTTGGCTAACCTTAACGGCTACGCGCCCGCGATGGCGGTTGAATTCGGCCGCAAAGCGCTGAGTTCTGCCGATCGCCCGGGCTTTCTCGAGCTCGAAGCACACGTCAAGCAAAAGCGCTAAGAAGCAGCTGGTAGTCTGTAGCTCGTAGTTAGTAGCTACCCGCCACAAGCCACCCGCTACAAGCTAAATAAATTCTGGGAAGATATGTCTGAGGATAAGAATAAAAGACCCATCGTTATCAAGCGCATCAAAAAGGTGGCCGGAGGTCACCATGGCGGTGCGTGGAAAATTGCCTATGCCGACTTCGTTACGGCGATGATGGCTTTTTTCTTGTTGATGTGGCTGTTGGGATCAGCCGGAAAAAGCGATTTGGCAGGGATTGCCCAGTATTTCAAGACGCCGCTCAAGGTGGCTTTGGCAGGCGGATCTGGCAGTGGTGATAGCTCCAGCATCATCAAGGGCGGCGGCAATGATTTGACGCGTAGTTCGGGGCAGGTAAAGTCCGGAGCCGCCGCGCCCGATACAAAAATAATCAACGTTAAAGAGTCTCAGCAGGAATTTCTGCGTAAGGAGCGGGAAAAGGAGTTAAGCAAGCTTAAGGAATTGAAGGCCGGCATCGAAAAATCGATTGAAAGCAATGAAAAGCTCAAGCAATTCAAGAACCAGATTCTGCTCGATATCACCAGCGAAGGATTGCGTATTCAAATCGTGGATGAAAAAAATCGTCCGATGTTCCAAAGCGGTCGCGCACAGCTCGAGCCTTACACCCGGGAAATATTGCATGCGATCGGGCAGACGTTAAACGATGTGCCTAATAAAGTGAGTATCTCAGGACACACTGACGCGTCGCTGTATAGCGGAGGCGGTGCGGGTTACAGCAATTGGGAATTGTCTGCGGACAGAGCTAATGCCTCGCGCCGGGAACTGATTACCGGGGGTTTGAGTGAAGAAAAAATAGTGCGTGTGGTGGGGTTGTCTTCAGCGGTGTTATTCAAAAAGGACGACCCTCTTAATCCAACCAATCGCCGTATCAGCTTGATTGTAATGAATAAAAAAGCGGAGGAGGCTGCCAGTCATGACGGTGGCACCGTTGGCGTGGATGCCGATGGTGACGCGCAAAATGTTAAGGACACTATCAATCAAGGCGTGCAGGCGCTACCTGCTGCCCGCCCCGCACATTGACTTCAAAGCTAATAAGCCATTATCCCTGCATTGCCGTTTCCGACTGCCCCGGCCCCGGAATGTTGCAGTCGGGGAGCCGGAATAAATACAGGTAATAGATCCCCGCTAGACTGCAGGCTCGAAACTTCGCTTCGCTATTTCCCGCGAGTATGACAAATAAATCGAGCCTGATATGTATTGCAATGAGCTTCAATCCCGTGAATTGGCGGGGTTTCTTTTCTCTGTTCGCCTAAAGAAGTTTCATTCTTTGCCGTTACAGTAACAACGCCGTAATATTTGCACTTTAAACGCAGTTTTGTCAGGAGAGCAGGAAATGATTAATTGGTGGAATTGTTTGTCGCTGAAAAATAAATTACAGTTTCCCATCCAATTGATCTTACTGGTGGTGATGATCCTGGCGCAGCGTGTGGCACTGGATAAGTTTGAAGCCAGCGTGTTATATGAGGCAAAACAAAAGGCGCTGGTTTCCGCTGACGGCGTACTGAATGGCCTGAATATGCTGATGATTAACGGCATCATCAGTGATGCCGAGCAGCGTGCCCTGTATGTCAAAAAAATGGGTGCGTCGGATAAAGTTAATGAATTGCGCGTGATACGCAACAAGCCGGTACAGGATCAATTCGGGCCGGGCTTGCCCTCCGAGCAGGCAGTCGATGCAATGGATCATGCAGCATTTGACAGCGCTCAGGTGCAAACCATGTTGTCGGAAGAAACAGGTAAGCAGTCATTGCGTGTGGTTGTGCCTTTCATCGCTCACAAGGATTTTCGCGGCACCAACTGCCTGATGTGTCACACCGTGCCTGAGGGTACAGTGAATGGCGCGGCGAGCATCACGCTGGATCTGTCGGATGAATTTGCCGTGATGCGTCAGGCGAATTATGTGATGTGGGGCGCGCAACTGGCCGTGCAGGTGTTCCTGTATTTTGTGATCGGCTGGTTGATCAGCTTCATGACCCGGCCCGCACGTGAATTGCAACTCGTCATGCAAGCCATGCAGACCAGCGGCGACTTATCCAAACGCGCCATCGTGCGCAGCGGCGATGAAATCGGCCATACGGCTCAAGCTTTCAACGACCTTGCGCAAGGCTTTCAGGTTATCGTAAGCCAGGTCGAAGGGCATGCAGGGCAAGTCGTCACCTCCGCGCACAAACTGGCTGATAATGCCGGAGAAATTGCACGGGGGCTGCAGTTGCAAGCGGATGCTGCGGACAGCACCTCCAGCGCCGTGAGCCAGGTCAGTAACAGCATCAATCAGGTGGCCGAAAGCGCCGGCCTGGTCGCCCGTCTGTCGGAGGAGAGTGCCGAGCGTGCTCATCAAGGCCAGCGCAGTCTGCAAGACATGATGCAGGAACTGGAACTGGTCGAGCGCGCGGTCAATGAAATCGCGAGTTCCGTCAGTGAATTCGTCAGCAATACCCAAAGCATCACCAATATGACGCAGCAAGTACGCGACATCGCCGAACAGACCAATCTGCTGGCGCTGAATGCGGCGATAGAGGCTGCGCGTGCCGGTGAACAGGGGCGCGGCTTTGCCGTGGTGGCGGATGAAGTGCGCAAGCTGGCAGAAAAGTCGGCATTGTCCGCATCGCAAATTGATGAGGTGACGCAAACCATAGGCACGCAATCAGGGCAGGTTGACAGGACGATAAAGCGCGGTATCAGTGCGCTGCAAAGCAGCAAGGCGCATATCAGCGAGGTGAACAGTGTGCTGAGTTCGTCGAATGATTCGGTGGATGGTGTGAACCGCGGGCTGGAGGAAATCGTAGGCTCAATCAACCAGCAGCGCGATGCCAGTCAGGAAATCGCCCGTAATGTTGAGCGCATCGCCAGTATGGCGAATAGCAGTAATCAAGTGGTCAAGAGCTCGGTGGCAGAAGCCCGCCAGATGGAGTTGATCTCAGAGGATTTGAGCAAGACGGTGGGGCGATTCAAAGTCTAATTGATAATTATCAATTGTTAACTACCTCTCAACAGGGAACTACCATGCAAAACAAGCACGCAAATGTGACGCAAAAGGAAGTTTCCATTCCGAGTGGTACGGTGTTAATCACCAAGACCGATACACGTGGCATCATCACCCATACGAATGATGCGTTCGTGGCGGTATCAGGATATTCGCGTGCAGAGTTAATTGGCAAGAGTCACAACATCGTGCGTCATCCGGATATGCCGCCGCAGGCCTTTCGGTGGCTGTGGGACACGCTCAAATCCGAGCGTCCCTGGCGCGGCATGGTCAAGAATCGCTGCAAGAATGGCGATTACTATTGGGTGCGCGCGACCGTGGCTCCCGTCATCGAAGGCGGAAAAATTATCGGTTATGTGTCGGTGCGCAAAGCGGCCACACGCAATCAGATCTCTGAAGCGGAAACGTTGTATCGCAATTTGAATCAGAGCGGAGCGCAGGTCGTCTCCAAGTATGAGCGCTTCAGGATCAAAAACTGGTCGATGAAGGGCAAGTTGCAGACGGCGATTCAGATTCCGCTGCTGCTGATTCTGACCCTGGCACAGTTATATGTGACCAGTTCGCTGAAAGAGGATGCCTTAGTCGGTGCAGAAGAAAGAGGTAATCTGATCGCTAATCAGATCATCGATAGTTCCAACATGTTGATGGTGACCGGACAAATCGGCGAAGCAGATAATCGCCGCTTGCTGATCAAAAAAGTGACCTCTTCAGGCAACGTTAAATCGGCACAGGTGGTTCGCACACAACAAGTCGCCACTCAATATGGTGCGGGATTGCCGGAAGAGCAAATCAAGGATGATGTGCAACGTCAGGTGCTGGAGAGCGGGAAGCAGAAAATAGTCATCTCCGACGATGCGTCCGGTGATCCGGTGTTGCGTGTGGTGACGCCTTATCTGGCCAGTAAAAATTTTCATGGCACGGATTGCACCGCTTGCCATAGCGTGGCTGAAAATGCCATTGTCGGCGCATCGGATCTGCTGATCGATCTCAAGCCGGACTTTGCACGTATCAACCAGATGGAGCTGCACATGGTGACAGGGCAGCTGCTGTTGCAGCTGTTCTTGTATTTCTTCATCGGTTTCTGCGTGGATAAATTCATCCGCCGCCCCCTGGCTGATGTGGACAGAGAGTTCCGCAACATCATGGAAGGTAATCTGGATACCGAACTGGATGTGTCGATACAGGATGAGATGGGGCAGTTGCTGTGCGCAATTCAATCCATGCAATGCTATTTGCGCACCATGGTGGACGAAATCGTCACGCCGGTGGCTTACATCCAGGGATGTATCAACGACGTGGATGGCAGGGTGAGCGGCGTGGCTCAAAATGCCGTGACTGAGCAAGATCATATTCAGACCATTGCCGCCACGATGGAGCAGTTTAGTCAATCTGTCGTGGAAGTGGCGCACATGGCAGCCGAGTCGCTCAAAGATGCACGAGCCATGCAGAGCATCGTCGAGGAAAATAATCGCAACATGGAGCTGAGTATTTCCGCAACCGGCAAAGTGGCGCATACCGTGGAAACATCGAGCAAGAATATCGCCGATCTGGGCGTGTCCATTCAAAAGATCGGCAGCATCGCCAATGCGATCAAAGACATCGCTGAGCAGACCAACCTGCTGGCGTTGAATGCGGCGATTGAAGCTGCGCGAGCCGGTGAGCAAGGGCGCGGTTTTGCCGTGGTGGCCGATGAGGTGCGCAAGCTGGCTGAGCGCACTGCCACCAGTACCCGGGATATCGCCATCACCATCAGCGAGATTACGACCATTTCCGATGCCGCAGTGGAATCCATGCAGAGTGCGGTAGGCGAAGTGGAAACGGGGATCACGCTGATACGCAAAAATGGTGAAGGGTTAAAGGAAATTATGGTGGCGGCTGTTAACGTGGCGCAACATGTCGAGCATATCGCTGATGCATCGCAGGAGCAATCTACGGCCAGTGAGGGGGCGACGCAAAGCCTGGAACGCATTGCCAATCTTGTTAATAGTAACGTGCAATCTGTGCAGGATGCCAGGGCGGCAGCTAAAGAATTGGCAAAATCTGCCGATGAGTTGAGCAAAGCCGGTTATCCGCTGACCAAGTGTGCATTAAGGTCGTGAAAAACAGGTGAGATTGAGCAGCTGGCAGTCAACGATATCGCCGATCAGACCAATCTGCTGGCGTTGAATGCGGCCATTGAGGCCGCTCGTGCCGGCGAACAAGGCGGGGGTTTTGCGGTGGTAGCGGACGAAGTGCGCAAGCTGGCGGAAAAATCCGCGCAATCGGCAAATGAAATCGATCGCGTGACCAGTTCATTAAACCAGAAATCGGAAGATGTGGAAGCCACCATGCAGAAAGGGTTGCGTTCTCTGATGACCACCCAGCAACAAGTCGAACGTGTATCACTTGTGTTGACGGAGGCGGGGGGCGCTGTTGAACAATCCAGTCGTGGTGTGCACGACATTGCAATATCAGTCAAGGAGCAAAGTCTGGCTAGCAGCGAAATCGCGCGCAACATTGAACAAATCGCACAGATGTTCGAAGAGAGTCACAGCGCAGTCGAATCCAATACACAGGATATCCTGCAGTTCGAGCGGTTGTCCCGTGAGTTGCAAGGTGTTGTGAGCAGATTCAGGGTTTAAAGAACAGTCGTTAGCGTAAGTTAACCCGGCGCAGATAGGGCGGCTGGTTTTAAGTTGTTGTTTACAAAGGTATTTATATGTTGAGCGATATGAAAATTAGTAGCCGCCTGGTATTTTTGCTGGCCTCATTGCTGGTGCTGGTGGTCGTGGTTGGCGGAGTGGGGCTGTATGCCTCTGGTCAGTCGAATGCCGCGCTGAAATCAGTGTATGACGACCGGATGATTCCGGTTATACAACTGAACGATATCGCACGAAAAAATCTGCGCAACCGCATCGCCATCGGCAACGGTTTTATTCAACCGGACGGGATGGAGCAATATATCCAGGAGGTCGAAGAGAACCGCAATGCGATCAACAGGCTGTGGGAGGCCTATATGGCGACCTATTTGACGGAGGAGGAAAAAGTTCTGGCGCAGAAGTTTGTGGCGGCTCGTGGACGCTTCGTCGAGGAAGGTATCAATCCTGCGGTCGCGGCGATGACGGCGCATGATACTGAGGCGATCAAACGCGTCCAGGTGCAAGCCATTCGCCCCTTGTATGCCCCTTTAAAAGAATCGCTGGATGCGCTGATCAGCCTGCAGGAGCGCGAGGCGAAAAAAGCCTATGAGGACTCCGAGGCCACTTTCAAAAATGTGCGTATGGTGTCCATCGGGCTGATCCTGATCGGCGCGGCCTTGGCGGCTCTGCTGGGGTTTTCGATTATCCGTGGCATCCAGCGCTCGGTGAGTGAGCTGAGCGGCGTGATGGTGAAGATGGCGGACAATGGTGATCTGAATGTGCGTGCCAGAGTCTTTGGTCGTGATGAAATTGCTCAGGCGGCTACAGCCTTTAACGGGCTGATCGAGGGCTTTTCGGCTATCATCCGTCAGGTCAGCAGCAGTGCCGGGATCGTTTCAAGCACGGCGGCCAATCTGTCTTCCTCCTCATTGCAAATCGCGCAGGGCTCGCAAGCTCAAAGTGAAGCGGCGGCTTCCACCGCTGCCGCAGTTGAAGAAATCACCGTGAGCATCAATTCGGTATCGACTAATACCGACGATGTGCGCCAGCTCTCAGAAAAGAGTCTGCAGCAAACCCGGTTGGGCAATCAGAATGTGACCGAGTTGATCGTAGAGATTGAACGTGTGCAGGATGCAGTCAAGCTGATCGCAGACTCGGTCAAGGAATTCGTCGAGAGCACACGTGCGATTGCCGGTATGACGCAGCAGGTCAAGGATATCGCCGATCAGACTAATCTGCTGGCGTTGAATGCTGCGATTGAGGCTGCCCGCGCCGGTGAGCAGGGACGCGGTTTTGCGGTGGTAGCGGATGAAGTGCGCAAGCTGGCTGAAAAATCTGCGCAGTCGGCCAATGAGATCGATCGTGTCACGAATTCGCTGAACCAGAAATCAGGTGATGTAGAGGCAACGGTGCTGCAAGGCCTGCGCTCCTTGCAGGCGACCCAGGATCATGCGGGGCGTGTCTCTGTGGTGCTGACAGAAGCGGGTGCGTCGGTCGAACAGTCCAGTCATGGTGTGAACGATATTTCAGCCTCGGTTCATGAACAGAGTCTGGCCAGTAACGAGATTGCGCGCAATGTTGAAATGATTGCACAGATGTCCGAGGAAAATCACGCCGCTGTGGAATCCAACACGCAGGCGATCGTTCGGATGGAACAGCTCGCCCGTGAATTGCAGGGTGCAGTGAGTAAATTCAGGGTTTAAGTGGCCGTTGTATGTCGGGATTGTCGCTGTGCGGTGTTGTAACGACTCGCGTTGCTGTTTATAGGGGAGATTGAATGTTGAGCAATATGACTATTAAAGCGCGCTTGATCATGCTGGTGAGCGTCATTATGATGATCAGTGTGCTCGTCACTGCATTTGCTTTTGTCGAGTTTTCCAGTCTTCAGTCCGGAACGGAAGATATTGCCGTGCGTCGCATGCAGCTGGTACGCACCGCAAACAAATTAGTGTATGCGATGGCGGATAACCGGTCGCAGCTGATGCGGGCGATGCAGCATGATCCTGCCAACCCGGCATCCAGACTGCATGATCATCCGATAACCAAACATCTGGAAGCCATTGCCGAAAATAAAACCAGGATCGACGAGTATTTCGTGGAGATGGAAAAAGACACCCGCAGCGAAGAAGGCAAGCTGCTTCTAAAAGATTTTAGCGCAGCGCGCACCGTTTATAGCAGTGAGGGTCTGTTACCCGGGCAGCAGGCGGTACGGGACGGAAAATTTGACGATGCCGGGGTTCTGCTCTCCAAGAAAATCAACCCGTTGCTCGATGCGGTCCTTGCAAAAGGAAACGCGATCGTTGAGCATGAAGATGCGGCTGCGAAAAAAGCTAATGAGCAGGTCATGGACTCAGCGCATAACTCGGAGTTGATGCTGTTAGCCGGAATGTTGCTTATGGCTGTGACAGGCGCCGGTTTGGGTTTTTCGGTCATCTCGGGCGTGTCGCGCTCAACCGGCGATATGCGCGATGCGATGACCCGCACGGCGGGGGATGGCGATCTGTCACGTCGTGTGCCGGTGCATGGCAGTGATGAGGTGGCTCAGGCAGCCAGGGCGTACAACGGGCTGATCGACGGGTTTGCAATGATCATTCGTCAGGTCAGCAACAGCGCCAATACCGTGTCCGGCACGGCGGCCAATCTGTCTGCGGCGTCGATGCGAATTGCGCAGGGCTCCCAGGCGCAGACAGAAGCGGCGGCTTCCACCGCCGCTGCAGTTGAAGAAATTACCGTGAGCATCAATTCGGTATCGACTAATACCGACGATGTTCGCCAGCTTTCAGAAAAGAGTTTGCAGCAGACCCGGCTGGGCAATCAAAATGTGACCGGCATGATAGGGGAGATCGAGCGCGTACAGGATGCGGTCAAGCTGATCGCAGACTCGGTCAAGGAGTTTGTCGACAGCACCCGTGCGATTGCCGGCATGACACAGCAAGTCAAGGATATCGCCGATCAGACCAATCTGCTGGCCTTGAACGCAGCGATCGAGGCCGCTCGTGCAGGCGAGCAGGGCAGGGGCTTTGCGGTTGTCGCGGATGAGGTACGCAAACTGGCGGAAAAATCTGCACAGTCTGCTAACGAGATTGACCGTGTGACCAGTTCATTAAACCAGAAATCGGGCGATGTGGAAGCAACGGTACAACGAGGCTTGCGTTCATTAGCCGCCACTCAGGAGCAAGTCGGGCGCGTCTCATCCGTGCTGACTGAAGCGGGCGTGTTGGTTGAGCAATCCAGTCATGGTGTTAATGATATTTCAGCTTCGGTTCACGAACAGAGTCTGGCCAGTAACGAGATTGCACGCAACGTTGAAAGAATAGCGCAGATGTCTGAAGAAAACCATGCCGCCGTTGAATCGAATACCCATGAGATCGTGCGGCTGGAACAGCTCGCTCTTGAGTTGCAGGGTGCAGTGAGCAGGTTCAAAGTTTAGGGGCGATTCATGAATCGCCCGTACTTAAAGGCTGTAGTTATAAGTAGTGACTTTGCACATGTTTCATCGTGCTTAGTCAATACGTAGGTGTTTCATCAGTCGTTAGACGCTAGTTAAATTCGCGCAGCGACAACATCAACTAATGACTAATAACTAATAACTAACGACTGTTTTTATTGGAGCAATAAATGTCTGACCTTTTAAAAAATATCGATGCCAGAACCAAGCTGGCGGGAACGAATAAGCTGGAGATCTTGATGTTCTCGCTGGGCATGGATGTGCGCACCCAGCGCGAAGAGACCTTCGGTATCAACGTGTTCAAGGTGCGCGAAGTGATGCGTATTCCCGCTATCACCCGCGCCCCGGAGATGCCGCCATCGGTTGAAGGTATGGTCAGTTTGCGCGGTGCGCTGGTGCCGGTGATTGATCTGGCGAAATACATAGGGCTGGTAACGGAAACCAAACCGGAAATCATGATTGTCACCGAATACAACGGTCACACCCAGGGTTTTTTGGTCAAGGGGGTGGATAACATCCTGCGCCTGGACTGGTCTGCCATGCGTGTGCCGCCAGCCATGCTGGTGGCGGAGTTGGGCGGTCTGGTCACGGCGATTACCGAACTCAAGGATAAACGTCTGGTGATGATGATAGACGTGGAAAAAGTGCTGGCTGAGACGGGCCACTTTGGCACCGATGAGATAATTTTTAACGCAGTTAAACCGCTGGGCCGGGAAAATCGCACGGTGTTTTTTGCCGATGATTCTTCGGTGGCGCGCAATCAGATCACCCGCACGCTGGATGCGATGGGCGTGAAGCACATCTCCGCGATCAATGGTCGTCAGGCATGGATCGAGTTGTCGAAAATGGCCGATCATGCCGACAGTACCGGCACGCCATTAAAAGATATCATTCAGGTGATCCTGACCGATGTGGAAATGCCCGAGATGGACGGTTACATGCTGACGCGCAAGATTAAGGAAGATAATCGTTTTAAAGGTATTCCGGTGTTGATGCATTCGTCATTGTCCAGCACGTCGAACCAGCAATTGGGCAAGACCGTCGGCGTGGATGAATATATACCGAAGTTCGAGCCACAAAAACTGTCACAGGCTTTGGCGAGATTGTTGGCTTAAAAAATGGGGAGTGGAACGGTACTTTGTACCTCAGTGGCAAGTAGAGAGTGGATATGGTTTTCCCACTTACCACTTCCTACTCACTACTCACCAGATTAGGAGAAATAAATGTCATATTCAGATGAAATGATGAGCAGCAGTGAAGATGGTTTGCTCGAGCATGTCGATGCAAGAACCAGTCTTGCCGGGACCAACAAGATGGAAATCTTGTTGTTCAGTCTGGGCACCGATGAGAAATTCGGCATCAATGTGTTCAAGGTCAAGGAAGTAAGTCATGCCGGAAAAGTCACCCGCACGCCGAATATGCCGCGAGGGGTGGATGGCATCGTCTCCTTGCGTGGTCATGTAATGCCGGTGTTGAATCTGGCCGAATTTATGGGTATGACGCCGGCCACGAAACACCAGACCATGATGGTGGCGGAGTACAACACGCATATCCTGGGGTTCCTGGTGGAAGGCGTGGACCGCATCATCCGCGTCGACTGGGACAAGGTTCGCGCTGCCGAAGGCATGTTGTCGGACAAAGGGGCACTGATTACGGCGATTACAGAATTGCCGGACGGATCTCTGGTGTCATTGCTGGATGTCGAACAAATTTTGTCGAATGCATTTGGTGAAGCGATTGTCGGAAATGTGGAAAAGGTCGAGGCTGGCCACGACTTGTGTGTCTTCTTTGCTGACGATTCGATGGTTGCGCGCCGCAAAATCGCCGAGGTGCTCGACAAGATGGGCGTCAAACACATCCAGGCAAATAGCGGCCGCGAAGCCTGGGACAGACTCAAGACCATGGCGGATTCCGCACAAAGCACCGGGGCGAGTTTGCATGACCAGATTCAGGTTATCTTGACCGATGCTGAGATGCCCGAGATGGATGGCTATGTGCTGACCCAGCACATCAAATCGGATAGCCGTTTCGAAGGTATTCCGGTGGTGATGCACTCGTCGCTGTCGTCTGATGCCAATCGGGCGATGGGCAGACGCGTTGGAGTTGATTTTTACGTGCCGAAATTTGATTCGATGGTATTGTCTTCAACGCTCAGGCCGTTGTTGACGTAAAGTAGTTAAAGGCAGTTAAAAGCAGCAGCTAGTAGCTAGTTTGTGTTGTCGCTTCGCGGTTTTAACTAGCGACTAACGACTAGCGTCTGAATTCAGGAGATTGTAATGGGAATAGAAAGTACGCGGTTTTTGGTGGTGGACGATTTTTCAACGATGCGACGCATCGTGCGGAATCTGCTTAAGGAGTTGGGCTTTGTCAATGTTCAGGAGGCCGAAGACGGCGTTCAGGCGCTGGTCAAGTTGCGCGCCGATACCTTTGATTTTGTTGTGTCGGACTGGAATATGCCGAACATGACGGGTATCGAGCTGTTACGGTCGATTCGGGCGGATGCCAAGCTCAAGCATTTGCCGGTGTTGATGGTGACGGCGGAGGCGAAGCGCGAGAACATTATCGAGGCAGCGCAGGCGGGTGCTTCCGGCTACGTGGTCAAGCCTTTCACGGCTGCCACGCTGGACGAGAAGCTGAAAAAAATATTCCAAAACATGAATAAGTGAGAACTGACATGGCCACCCATATTGCAGCCCAGGAATGCGATGATCTTGAATCGCTGTTTGATAGTATTGTCGCTGCGAATGTCAGCGAAGAGCCGCAGGAACCCGCCCAAAAGGCAGAGGTGACGGTGAGCTCAGACAAGGTTCTTAATCAGCTGGGGCAGATGACGCGAACCCTGCACGATACCTTGCGAGAACTGGGTCTTAACAAGGAAATCGAGAAGGCTGCTTCATCGATTCCCGATGCGCGCGATCGCTTAAATTATGTGGCTACGCTGACGCAGCAGGCCGCAGAGCGGGTGCTGAATGCGACGGAAGCCGCACAGCCGCTGGTGCAGAACATGGAGGAGGAGGCGCATCGTTTGGGCGGGCAGTGGACGATGTTGTTTGACAGGCAGTTGAATGTTGATCAGTTCAGAACACTGGTCACGCAAACACAGGCTTTTCTTGAGATTGTCCCGAAGCAAACCAAGATGACCAATACCTATTTGATGGAAATCATGATGGCGCAGGATTTTCAGGACTTGACCGGGCAGGTTATCAAGAAAATCATCGAACTGACGCAGAGTATGGAAAAACAGCTGCTGGCATTGCTGCTGGATAACGCACCACCCGCAATCAGGGCTGAATTTGATACCGGGTTGCTGAACGGCCCGGTCATCAATCCGCACGCGAAAAATGTGGTGACCAGTCAGGATCAGGTGGACGACTTGCTGGAAAGCCTGGGATTTTAAAAAGCAGTTAAAGACAGTCGTTAGTCGTTAGTTGCTAGTTCGTATTGCCGCTGCGCGGCTTTAACTAATAACTAACGTCTGGCGTCTAATGACTAGATACTGGAGTTAACACATGAACGATTTTGCTGGCATGGAAGAACTGTTAAGCGACTTTTTACTCGAAGCGGGTGAGATGTTGTCCGATGTCGATAGCAAGTTGATGGAACTGGAAAAGCGTCCGAACGACAGCAATCTGCTCAATGAGGTTTTTCGCGGCTTCCACACCATCAAGGGCGGAGCTGGATTTCTCAATGCGACCGAGTTGGTGACACTGTGCCATCTCACCGAAAATCTGTTCGATAAGTTGCGCAATCGTGAGCTGACCTTGAGCGCCGAACTGATGGATGTCATCTTCGCTGCAACCGCCGAGGTGAAGCAAATGTTTGGCGCCTTGCAGCAGAATCAACAGCCAGCGGCAGCCCCGGCACAAATGCTTGAGAATTTGAAAGCCGCGCTGGAGGGAAAACCAGTGCTGCGTGCTGAGGCAAAAGAGCCGGGTAATGCCGCCGTCTCTCAGCCTTCGACTACCAGCGATGCCTTTGCTCCGTCCCCGGTCCCAAGCGCTCAGTCACGCGGCGTGGACTGGGATGCGTTGTATTCCGCGCTGACCGGTACGGATATCGTTGCAACGGTCGGGGCTGCCCGCGATCCTGAAAAAATCGCCGCTGCCTTGTCTGAAGAAGAGTCCACTAAAAAGGCCTTCGGCCGTCGCTCCAATGATGTACCGGGGGCTACCATTGGCCGTCGCGATGGCGACGTGGCAGTCAAAGATGCAAAAGAGACCACTATCCGTGTCGATACTGAACGGCTGGATCAGGTGCTGAATTTATCCGGCGAAATCGGCTTGACCAAGAATCGTCTCAATCATCTGCGTTCGGACATCCTGCAGGGACGGCACGATGTGGATACCTTACGCGAACTGGATGAATCAGTAACGCAGCTGGATATGCTGGTGGTGAATCTGCAAAACGCGGTGATGAAGACGCGCATGCAACCGATCGGACGTCTGTTCAAGAAATATCCACGTCTGGCGCGCGATCTGGCGAGATCGCTGGGCAAGGATGTCGAACTGGTGTTGACCGGTGAAGAGACCGAAATGGACAAGACCATGATCGAGGATCTGAACGATCCGCTGGTCCACCTGGTGCGTAACGCAGTAGATCATGGTGTGGAAACCATAGAAGGGCGTATCGCTGCAGGAAAACCGGAAAAGAGTCTGGTTGAGTTGAGTGCACGGCATGAGGGAGACCACATCCTCATCACCATCGCCGACGATGGTCGCGGGATGCGTCCTGAGGTGATCCGCAATAAAGCCATTGAAAAAGGGCTGCTCACTAACGAGGTGGCGAATACCCTGGACGAGAATCAATGTCTGGAATTGATCTTCCTGCCGGGCTTCTCTACCAAGGATGAAATATCCAGTGTGTCCGGACGCGGCGTGGGTATGGATGTGGTCAAGACCAATATCCAAAAACTCAACGGCTCGATCAATATCGATTCGGTTCCCGGCAGAGGTAGTGTCTTCACAATTTCGCTGCCGCTGACCTTGGCGATACTGCCGGTGCTGATCCTGCGTCTGGGCGACCAGTCATTTGCTGTGCCACTGTCCATGGTGCGTGAAATTCTTTCCGTCACGCCAGGGCAATTACAGAGAATCTCTGGCCGTGCCACTATGGTGGTGCGCGGTGAAGTGTTGCCGGTACTGCCGTTGGCTCAGTTGATCGGTTGGGATGCTTCCGACAAGGAACCTGAAGTGGGGGTGCTGATGCAATTTGGCAACAGCAGCTTTATCTTGTCAGCCGATGGTTTTGCAGGGCATGACGATGTGGTCATCAAGTCGCTGGATACCTTCCGGCCCAAAGGAGTGGCAGGGGTTACCATGTCCAGCGAAGGCGATATCGTGCTGATACTCGATATCAAAGAGCTGCTGAGCGATGTTCGGGGAAGCTAGGAAACGGGAAGTGCTGAACGGGGCTCAGCTTTCCTGCTTTTAACCCGGCCACACCGCTTGCCACGAAGGCACGCATCAACGACCTGGCGAGCATTGGTTGCTCGCCTGCTTGTCGCGACGCAGAGCAAGCCGTTAACGTGAAACTCGCGCGAGCATTCGTTTGCCCTTTCCCTCGCTTGCGTGGGGGAGAGCGTAGCGAGGGGGCAATTGAAAAGATGTTCGCAGGTATATTGTCCGGTGGACAATAACTCGCAAAAGGGGGAGAGCGAAGCGAGGGGGTTCGGGCATGGTGAGTTTGCGAGTTGATGCCCGACGGGCATCAACCCTGCGAGAATATTTGCATTATCAGGGGTGGTTTCTTTGCCATGCCCGTTAGCCTGGAAGATGCAGTCGCCAGTATGGATGAGCCGATTTCTGCCGTTTAAAAATCAGGATGCGGGATTCGGGATTTAGTAAAAAGCAGCGCTGACTCCTGACTCCTGACTCCTGACTCCTGACTCCTGACTCCTGACTCCTGAAAAATATATGGCCGATACAAGAAACAATAGTCCCGGCACCGGAATGAAAGATCCTTCCCTGCGTGAATTTCATTTCACCGCGCAGGATTTTCAGCTCGTGTGCAAGTTGATTTACGATCACGCCGGCATTTCGCTGAATGCAAGCAAGCAGGAGCTGGTGTATAGCCGTTTGTCGCGCCGCTTGCGGGCGACCGGTATTCGCACCTTTAGTGAATATCTAAAGCTGCTGGAGCGAAATGATGCGCAGGAGTGGGAGGCGTTTGCCAATTCGCTGACCACCAACCTGACTTCGTTTTTTCGCGAGCAGCATCATTTTCCGTTGTTGGCTGAACAACTTAAAAAAATAGGGGATGATCGCCCCATCGTTATCTGGTGTTCCGCCAGTTCCACGGGTGAAGAACCCTATTCGATCGCGATGACCGCAGTGGATGCGTTCAACAGTTTTACCCCGCCGGTTAAAATTATCGCAACAGACCTGGACACCAATGTTCTGGAGACTGCCCGTCAGGGTTTGTATGCGCTGGACCGTGTCGAAAAACTGGACGAGGCACAGCTTAAGCGCTTCTTCCTCAGGGGGGATGGCGTGCAACAAGGGTCTGTCAAAGTGCGTCCGGAATTGCAGAACATGATTACCTTTCAAAAGCTCAATTTGCTGGATGCGACCTGGCCGATACGCGACAAGGTGGATGTGATTTTCTGTCGTAATGTGATGATTTATTTCGATAAAGATACTCAATTGGCGGTGCTGAAGAAGATGGCTCCCTTGCTGCGTGCAGACGGGTTGCTTTATGCGGGACATTCGGAAAATTTTTATCAGGCCGAAGCCTATTTCAAGCTGCGCAGCAAGACGGTATACGAGTTATCTGCACAGTTGAAGGCGGTTCAAACCGATAAATCTTAACGGGCACGGCTCATGTGGATACGTATCGATGCGGTATGAAGTAACTAACAGGAAAATCAGGGTTCTCATCATCGATGATTCGGCATTGATCCGCAGCATCCTGAAAGGAATCGTGAACAGTCAACCTGATATGGAGGTTGTGGGCGCGGCGTCAAATCCCCTGCAGGCGCGTGAGATGATCAAGACGTTGAATCCCGACGTGCTGACCCTGGATGTTGAAATGCCGGAGATGGACGGTCTGACCTTCCTGGAAAAACTGATGCGCCGGCGCCCGATGCCGGTACTGATGATTTCGACGTTGACCGAGCGCGGCTCCGAAGCTGCATTGCGTTCGCTGGAATTGGGCGCAGTGGATCTTCTTGCCAGGCCTAAACCCGGTGTGGCTGAGGGAATGCAGGCTTATGCCAACGAAATCGCCGGTAAAATCCGCATCGCATCGAGGGCGCATGTGCAAAATACAGTTGTTGTTGCGCCAGGCAACAGCAGTCTGCCTACATTGGGTTGTCGTACAGCCAGCACCGAGAAGCTTATCATTGTGGGGGCTTCAACGGGTGGTACGGAAGCGCTCAAAGAGTTTTTGATCCCGATGCCAGCCGATGCCCCTGCCATCCTGGTAGCGCAACACATGCCGGAAGCCTTTACCAGGTCGTTCGCCGATCGGTTGAATGGTTTGAGCAAGATGGCGGTGACTGAAGGGGTGCATAACGAAAGGGTGTTGCCAGGCCATGTGTACATCGCGCCCGGGCATTCGCATATGCTGGTCAAACGCAGCGGTTCCAATTACGTCATCGAATTGAACCAGGCGCCCCCGGTGAATCATCATCGTCCCTCGGTGGAAGTACTGTTCCGCTCGGCGGCGCAGTGTGCGGGTGCCAACGCCATCGGTGTGATGCTGACCGGGATGGGTAAGGATGGTGCGGTCGGGATGCTGGAAATGCGCCAGGCGGGTGCGTACAATTTTGCTCAGGATGAGGCGACTTGTGTGGTGTATGGTATGCCGCGCGCGGCAGTTGAAGTCGGTGCTGCACATGAGTCCGTGCCTATTCAGGACATGGCCAGACGGGTGCTGGCAAAAGTGTTGAGCGTTGGTGTCCGGAACCGGCAATAAGTCGGTAGAAGGGGCCGGTTTTCAGCTTGTTAGTGGAATTTATGCAACCCCAGTTGCGTATTTACTTTACATCCCACCCTGAACATGTTGAAAAGCAAGCTAATTCCCTTCTTATTCGCCTGATTGAACGCAGCTTTTTTGCGTATAATCCGCATTACCAGCGGAGCCCATCATGGCAGAAGACAGCGATCTAGAAAAAACAGAACAGCCCTCACAGCGAAAACTTGACCAGGCAAAAGAAAAAGGTCAGGTCGCGCGCTCCCATGAGCTGTCCACGTTTTCTATATTGCTGGCGGGTGGTGCCACGCTCTGGTTTATGGGGGCATCGCTCAATTCAAAGATGGTGAAGCTGTTGCACGACGGCCTGACGTTCAATCACGATCTGGTTTTCAAGCCGGAATTGATGATCCCGCATCTGTACGATCTTTCCATGTCGATGCTGATTACCTTTGCCCCGGTGCTGCTGATGCTGTTTCTGGCGGCCTTCCTGTCCCCCCTTATGCTGAACGGCTGGTTGTTCAGCACCGAGGCGTTGATGCCGCAATTCTCGCGCATGAATCCCGTCTCAGGTATCACGCGCATGTTTTCGACTCACGCACTGGTTGAGCTGACCAAGGCGCTTGGTAAGGCGACCATCGTAGGCGGTATCGCAACCTGGGTGATCTGGCACCGTCGCGATGACGTGATGCAGCTGGCTACGCTCTCGATTACCACGGCGATTTCGCAGATAGGCTATCTGGTCGGCGGCAGTTTCCTGGCTATTGTCAGTGCGATGCTGCTGATCGTGGCGGTCGACGTGCCGTTCCAGCTTTGGGATCACAACAAGAAGCTGATGATGACCAAGGAAGAGGTGCGTCAGGAATCCAAGGAATCCGACGGCAATCCTGAGGTCAAGGGACGCATACGCAGCATGCAGCGTGAAGCGGCCCGTCGTCGCATGATGGCCGCGATTCCGACAGCCGATGTGGTGGTGACCAACCCTACCCATTACTCCGTGGCGTTGAAATACAGCGACAAGGGTATGAGTGCGCCGACTGTGGTCGCCAAGGGCTCGCATCTGATCGCCCAGCGCATACGTGAAATCGCCGTGGAGAATCATGTGCCGATACTTGAGGCCCCGCCGCTGGCCCGTGCGTTGCACAAGCATACCGAGATCGGTGAGTCTATTCCAGAGGCCTTGTACACGGCTGTTGCCGAAGTACTGGCCTATGTTTATCAATTGAAACGCTATCAAGCTCAAGGCGGTGATCGCCCGGAACAGCCGGACAATTTGCCCGTGCCAGCCGAGCTTGATCCGGCGTCAGGTATCGCATAATGAATACGACCGCCATACTGGCATTCCTCAAGGCCAGCGTGAAGTTGCGCAGCATGGCCGGCCCGATATTGATCATTTTGATTCTGGCGATGATGGTGCTGCCGCTGCCGCCGATGCTGCTGGACGTTCTCTTCACATTCAACATTGCCATTGCGGTGATGGTGCTGCTGATCAGCATGAACACCACCAAGGCGCTGGATTTCCTGTCTTTTCCGACGATATTGCTGATCACCACATTGCTGCGTTTGTCGCTCAACGTGGCCTCTACCCGGGTGGTGCTGCTCGAAGGTCATAAGGGAGGGGACGCGGCAGGTAAGGTGATCGAATCGTTCGGCCAGTTTCTGGTGGGTGGCAATTACGCGGTCGGTATCGTGGTGTTCGCGATTCTGGTGGTCATCAACTTCATGGTTATCACCAAGGGTGCAGGACGTATTGCCGAGGTGGGTGCACGCTTTACACTGGATGCGATGCCCGGGAAACAAATGGCGATCGATGCCGATTTGAATGCAGGGCTGATCGGTGAAGATGTGGCGCGTAAACGGCGTGCTGAAATTGGCCAGGAGGCTGATTTCTACGGTGCGATGGATGGTGCTTCCAAGTTCGTGCGCGGCGATGCGGTAGCCGGCATACTCATCTTGTTCATCAATCTGATCGGCGGACTGATTGTAGGTGTGTTGCAGCACAATATGGACATCTCGACGGCTGCCAGCAGATACACCTTGCTGGCGATTGGTGATGGTCTGGTTGCACAGATTCCGGCGCTGGTCATTTCGACGGCCGCCGGTGTGGTCGTCAGTCGCGTGGCTACCGATGAAAATATCGGCGAGCAAATGATGGGGCAGTTGTTCAAACAGCCGCAGATCATCATGTTGACCGCCGCGATCATCGGCATGATGGGCATGATCCCCGGTATGCCGCATGTTTCCTTCCTGTTGCTGGCAGGCGGGATGGTCTGGCTGGCCTATCACTTGTCGCAAAAAACAGAAAAAGAGACGGAGAAAGAACATGCGGAGGTGGCGGCAACGCCGGTTATTGCTGAGCCTGCGGATGCAAGCTGGGAAGACGTGGCTCAAGTGGATGTGCTGGGGCTGGAGGTGGGCTATCGCCTGATCACGCTGGTGGATAAAACGCAGGATGGCGATTTATTGCGAAGGATCAAAGGGATACGTAAAAAGTTCACGCAGGATATCGGGTTTCTTCCACCTTCCGTGCATATTCGTGACAATCTCGACCTGCGTCCGAATGCCTATCGCATCACGCTCAAGGGGGTGGAAATCGGCACCGGCGAGGCTTATCCGCAGCAACTTATGGCGATCAATCCGGGCAGTGTGACCGGGGAGTTGATCGGTACCCCGACGCGTGACCCGGCATTCGGGCTGCCTGCCACATGGATCGATGCCGCGTTGCGCGATCAGGCGCAGATTATGGGTTACACCGTGGTCGATCCCGGTACAGTGGTGGCGACTCATCTGAGCAATTTGCTCAGCACAAGATCCGCTGAATTGCTGGGGCGGCAAGAGGTGCAGCAGTTGCTGGATCACCTGGGCAAGACTGCGCCAAAACTGGTGGAAGATCTGGTGCCCAAGACTTTGCCGCTGGGTACGGTGCAGAAAGTACTGCAAAACCTGCTGGAGGAAGGGATGCACATTCGCGATATGCGTACCATCGTGGAAACGCTTGCGGATAATGCCTCTCGCACGATGGATCCTTTTCAGTTGACTGTTCTGGTGCGAGTGGCCCTGGGGCCTGCCATCGTGCAGCAATTCTATCCGGCAACACAGGAATTACAGGTAATCGGTATGGACAAAGAGCTGGAGCATGTTCTGCTGCAGGCGATGCAGGCGAGTCAGAACGGGATGGGGATTGAGCCTGGTCTTGCGGATACGGTGCTGAGCGAATCGCGCGCCGCGGTGCAGCGGCAGGAACAAATGGGATTGCCTACGGTGATGCTGGTGCCCGCGCAATTGCGCGATTTGCTGGCGCGTTTTTTGAAGCGTACCGTACCCAATTTAAGAGTTATTTCGCATGATGAAGTACCGGACTTTAAAACCATCCGGGTGACGTCATTGGTAGGAGGAAACGCATGAACTTCAGAAAATTCATCGCCCCGACAGCACGTGAGGCACTCAAAGAGATACGCAGCGAGTTGGGCGAAGAAGCTGTCATCTTATCGAATCGCAAGACCGAACAGGGCGTTGAAATCCTCGCCATGGCGAATGACGATATGACGCGACTGTCGAATTCGTCTGTTCCGGGTATGAAACTTCCGGCCAGGCCTGCAGCGCCCGCAGTCAACGCTTTGCCCATCAAAGAGGCTGTGAGCGCGCCGCCCTTGCCGCCGGCAGCCGCGATCACCACACCGGCTGGCGAGGCCGCGATTCTCGGCGAGATCAAATCCATGCACAGTATGTTGCAAAAGCAGATTGAAGCGTTGTCATGGAATAATGTTCAGCAGCGCGACCCGCAGCGCGCTGGATTGTTGCGCCGTATGCTCAATGCCGGTTTTAGCACGTTACTGGCTCGCCAGCTGTTGGACAAGATGCCATCCGGTAACGAGAAGGGTGAATCCTGGATCAAGCATGTGTTGAAACGCAATCTGCGTGTCGCGGGCGCTGCGGATGATATCGTCGTCAAAGGCGGTGTATATGCCCTGATAGGTCCTACCGGGGTCGGCAAAACCACGACAACTGCCAAATTGGCAGCAAGAGCGGTGGTGCGTTACGGCGCCGATAAGGTGGCCTTGTTGACTACCGATAGCTACCGGATCGGGGCTTATGAACAGCTCAAGATTTATGGCAAAATTTTAGGTGTTGCGGTACATGCGGTGAAGGGTGCCGACGACTTGCGTCTGACGCTTGCCGCCTTGCGTCACAAGCATCTGGTGTTGATCGATACGGTGGGTATGGGGCAGCGCGATGAACGTGTTTCCGAGCAGAGCGAAATGTTTGACGCCGCCAATGTTCAGCGTTTGCTGGTATTGAATTCCACCAGTGGCGGCGATACGCTGGAAGACGTGGTGCGCATGTATCACAGCAACAAGGTGATCGGTTGTATTGCGACCAAACTGGATGAGGCGGCGAATCTGGGCGCGATACTGGATGTCGTGATGCGTCATCGCCTGGTGATGTATTTCATGGCCAACGGACAACGCGTGCCGGAAGACTTGCATCTGGTCAACATCGATATATTGTTGCATCGTGCGTTTAAACCAGCGGATGAAAAAACCCCGTACACATTGGATGCGTTGGAATTCCCGACGATAATGGCCGATGCGGGTGCAGCGGCGCAATCGTCCGGCGAGGTATCTTATGCACTTTGATGTTGATGAGTTGCAAGTCGATGCGCTGGAACAGTCATTTGATGATGAAAAAACGGCTCTGCTGTCTGCATCGCAAGTGACTGCGCAGCAGCGGTTAGGTGCCGACGATCAGGCCGAAGGGTTGCGCCGCCTGCTGGTCAGCAACCGGACCCAGGTGATTACTCTGGTGGCAGGAAAGCCCGGGATGGGGCGCACCAGCGTGACGCTCAATCTGGCCGCTGCATTAGCGGGTAGCGGCCGTGATGTGTTGGTGCTGGACGAGAATCCTGCACCGCATAATCTGACTGACAGCCTGGGCCTGTTTGCAAGGCATGATTTGCTGGATGTCGTGCAAGGGAAATGCCAGCTCCAGGATGCGCTGTTGCCTGGCAAAGGCTACGCCATCTTGCCTGTCGCACGTTTGATGCGTGCGCTGGAAAAATTGAATCATGCCGAACAACAGCATCTGGAAAAAGTGCTGTCCGAGGTGAGCGGTGGCGTGGATGTGATGCTGGTGGATGCCGCGATGCTGACAGGTCACGCCGCCGTCTCAGCCAGCCTGGCGTCTGGTGTCAGGGTGCTGGTGGTGATGGATGCGACCGCAAGCGGGATTACCGAGAGTTATTCTCTGATCAAGCGTTTGGCGCTGGAAAATGCGCGCTTGCGCTTTGAAATCGTCGTGAACAAAGTCCCGGATGAACAGGTAGCCAGGCTGGTGTTTGGTAATATGGAAAAGGTGGCGAGGAGTAAGCTTGCCGCACGTCTCGAATATCTGGGTTGCATTCCTCTGGATGACAGGTTGAAACGCGCGACGCAATTGGCCAGATCGGTGGTGGAAGCGTATCCCGCTTCAAGTTCGGCAAAGTCATGCATGGCATTGTCGCAAAGCGTGTTGCAGATGACGATGCAACACGATGAAATGGAAGGCGGCATTTCGCAGATGATGAAAAACCTGATCCGGCAGTTGGCGCGCCAACACGACATGGCGCAGATCGCATGCTGAAAACAGCAGTCTTTAGCTATTAGACGCTAGTCGTAAGTGAGCGATGCTCGCTACGCGAATTTTTCTTTGACTCACGACTTACTGCTAACAACTAACGACTAACGACTACTTATGTATAACGCTTCCGGATTGCAGGATAAAAATAAGTGCTTGCAGGATTATGCACCGCTGGTCAAGCGACTGGCGCATCAGATGATGAGCAGATTGCCGTATAGCGTACAAATAGACGATATCATTCAGGCCGGTATGATGGGGCTGCTGGATGCGGCGAGCCGCTATGATGAGATTCATGGTGCTCAATTTGAGACTTACGCGACGCAACGCATCCGTGGCGCCATGCTGGATGAGTTGCGCAGTGCCGACTGGTTGCCACGCAGTTTGCGCCGTGACATGCGTAGAATTGAGCAGGCTGTCAGCCGCTTGCAGCAGAAGCTGTGCAGAACGCCGAATGAAACCGAAATATCGCTGGAGCTGGACGTTCCGCTTGTCGAATACCAGCAGATGTTGCAGGAAGCGCGCGGCGCACAACTAATCTACTATGAAGATTTTCAGGATGAGGATCACGACGATTTCTTCGAACGCTTTGAATTTTCCAACGAGACCGATCCGCTGGACTTGTTGCAGGACGACCGTTTTAAGGCTGAACTGGTGAGATCGATCGATATATTGCCGGAACGCGAGCGCATGTTGATGGGTATGATTTACGAGCAGGAAATGAATCTGCGTGAGGTGGGTGAGGTGTTCGGCGTCAGTGAGTCGCGCATTTCACAATTGCATAGTCAGGCTGTTGTGCGTCTGCGCAGTTCGCTGAAAGGGTTCTGATGGACAAGCTGACATTACTCGGTTTGCTTGTCGCATTGGTCGGCATCCTGACAGGGCAGGTTCTGGAAGGCAGTAATCTCAATGTCTTGTTTCAGGGAACGGCGTTCATGATCGTGTTCGGTGGCACACTGGGCGCCGTGATGGTGCAAAGTTCGAGTAAAGTATTCATTACGGCCATCAAGATGGGACGCTGGGCGATTATTCCGCCCAAGTCAGCGGGACTTGAGCTGATTGGCCAGATGGCCGAATGGGGGGCGTTAGCGCGTCGGGAAGGTATGCTGGCGCTGGAGGCCCGCTTATCTGACATCCCCGACCCGTTCGTCAGAAAAGGGCTGCAGTTGCTGGTGGATGGTCATAGTGCTGAACAGATACGCGAAGTGCTCGAAATCGATATCGGTTCCTGGGAGCAATTGCGTTGGCAGGGCGCGCGGGTGTGGGAGGCCGCGGCCGGATATTCGCCAACGGTGGGCATTATCGGTGCTGTGATGGGTTTGATGCACGTGATGCAAAATTTATCTGAACCCGCTAAGTTGGGTAGCGGAATTGCGGTCGCTTTCGTTGCAACCATTTATGGTGTGGCTTTTGCAAATATCATATTTTTGCCGGTTGCCAACAAGCTCAAAGCCATCATCATGCAGCAGACGCAGATGCGAGACATGGTCGTGGACGGACTGGGGGCGATTGCCAACGGTGAAAACCCTCGTTTGATCGAACTTAAATTGCAAAGTTATCTCAATTAGTCATGGCAGTCCGACGAAAACGCGCCGAGCACGATAATCACGAACGTTGGCTGATTTCTTATGCTGACTTTGTCACGCTGCTGTTTGCTTTTTTTGTGGTGATGTATTCGATTTCTTCGGTTAACGAGGGTAAATATAAAACCTTTAGTGACTCGTTGAATATTGCATTCGATCAGTCCGCCTCATCAAGCAATTTGACACCCGTTCAGCCGGGGCAAGGACGTAACCAGATTCTGGTTGATAAAAGCACCGCGCAGCTGGTCGAGCAGCAGCGCAAGACACAGGAGAAAATGAAGGCGGTGGACAAAAGTCTGCGTCAGGTGATGGGGCCACTGATTGTTCAAGGCCTGGTCGGTGTGCATCAAGCCAGACGCGGCGTGGTTGTCGAGATTAGTGCCAGTACCCTGTTCAAGGAAGGTGACGAGAAATTGCAACCCGGCGCACTGGAAACCTTGCAACAGGTAGCCATGGTGTTGAGCCTGGAAAATCAGTCTATCGAAGTGGAAGGCCATACTGACGACGTGCCGATCAAGACAGCGAAATTCCCTTCCAATTGGGAGCTGTCTTCCGCGCGTGCCAGCAGTGTGGTCAGAATGCTCATCACGTACGGGGTGTCGGAGAAACGCCTCGCAGCGGTGGGGATGGCGGCAAATCAGCCTGTCGAGGCAAATGATACGCCGGAGCACAGGGCTAAAAATCGCCGGGTATCGATTACTATTTTATCGCCTGAATTTGACCGTTTTAATCAGGCTGATGAGGTGCCAAATCCGTCAGGTAAAGAGCCGGTAAAAGAGCCGGTCGTGGAAAAAGCGCCGGTGAAATAACCGCTGAATTAGACGCTGCCGAGCGATCTGCCGCTGCCGGGTGAAAAGTTGGTTTGCCCGTCACTGCCGTACAGATTGGCCTGGTTGACAGCGCGGGTGAGTGCCGTGAGCAGTTGTTGATTGAGCCGCTGTTTCATCAGGATCAATTCGCCATTGATTCGATTGAGCTGCAAGGCTTGTTCAGCCAGCGCACGAACTTCCTGCCAAAGCGCCAACCCCTCTTTGCTGTTAGTCTCAAACCAGGCCGCTATGGCGGTATTGTCCGGTGTAGGAATAACTTTCCCCAGCAGACGGCGGCAAACCTCATTCAATTCATTGAGGCGTACGGCTTGGGCTGACTTTTTCTCGGCAAGACTCTGCAGCTGATCAATGCTGTTTTCCGTCAGCAAACTTTGCTCTTGCTGTAAAAGTTCGACAAAGCTCAGAACTGATACTCGCTCGTCTGACAAAGCAGACAGTATTTCAGCGCAGGCAGGATGTGTCACGATTTATTCCTGGCCGCTAATGAGATCGCGCACAGATTGAATCAGACGATCAGCCACCATGCCGGAATTAACCTGGAAGCGTCCTTCGCTGATGGCCTGTTTGATTTCGGCGACTTTATTTGCGTCCACGACAGGCGCGTTCGCCATGCTGGCTCCCATTTTGCTTAATTGTGTCGCGGTCGAGCCTAGCGATACGCTGGTGCTGGGCTCTTGTGGCGCAGGGCTGCTTTTGGTTTTTTCGGTGCGTGCTGTCGTTTCGTTAATCAGCGCAGCAGGCAGCGGGTTGCCTGGTTTTTCAATTTTCACTGTAATCCTCTCGATCTGACGATCCTAAATTAGTCGTCGCTGCATTCTATATCGGATGAAACCTGGAAAACTTTAGCCTGATTTCAGGTTGTTTGCGAAAGTGTCGCCAGATTAACTAAATTATTTCGGTTTTGTTCGCGAATAAGCGGTTGTTTTGCCCATTATTCCTGAAAACAAGTGGCTGATGGATGCGTTATGTTAGCCTCTCACAAAAGCGGGTTCAGGCTACGGGCTACAGGCTCATGAGGAGAGGCATGTTAAAAACATCTGAAGAAACGCTTGATCCGGAAAACTGGCAAGATTTCCGGCTGCAAGGGCATCAAATGCTGGATGATATGTTCGATTACCTGGAAAATTTGCGCGCAAGGCCGGTCTGGCAACCGATTCCTGATCAGGTGCGTGAGGTATTTCATCAGCCGTTGCCCGCCCGGCCAGGCGATCTGAGGGAGGCGCATGCGACCTTCATGCGGGATGTGCTGCCCTATGCGATTGGTAATGCGCATCCGGGCTTCATGGGTTGGGTGCATGGCGGCGGTACGCCGGTCGGCATGTTGGCAGAAATGCTCTCAGCGGGTCTTAATGCCAATCTGGGCGGTCGCGAGCAGATTCCTGTGGAAGTCGAGCGTCAGCTGGTGCGCTGGGTGCGTGAGTTATTCGCTTTTCCGGAAACGGCCAGCGGGCTGTTTGTCACCGGAACTTCCATGGCAAATCTGATCAGTGTGCTGGTTGCCAGAACGTCTGTTCTGGGTAAGGGTGTGCGCCAGGCGGGACTGTCCTCCGCATGTCGTCTGACCGCTTATACCTCGGTTAGTGCACATGTCAGCATTGCTCAGGCGATGGATATGGCGGGTATCGGCACCGAGGCTTTGCGCAAGATTCCGCTGAATGACCAATTCCAGATGGACACGGCAGCGCTGGAGGCCGCCATTGCAGCGGACAAGCAAGCCGGCATGACGCCGTTTCTGATCGCGGCGACAGCGGGTACGGTGGATGTCGGGGCGATCGATCCGTTAGCATCGATTGCCGACATTGCCGAGCGCTGCGGGCTATGGTTTCATGTGGATGGTGCCTATGGCGCACTGGGCATGTTGGCCGCCGACATTGCCCCGCTGTTGCAGGGTCTCGCGCGCGCCGATTCCATCGCCTTTGATTTTCATAAGTGGGGGCAAGTACCCTACGACGCGGGATTCGTGCTGGTGCGCGACGGGGCGTTGCATTACAGCACTTTTGCCTCTCCTGCCGCGTATTTGCAGCGGGAGGCGCGCGGCATGGCAGCGGGTTCGCCCTGGCCGTGCGATTTCGGTCCTGATTTGTCGCGGGGGTTTCGTGCACTCAAAACCTGGTTCACGTTGCAGGTCTATGGCTCCCAGAAGTTGGGGCGGGTCATTTCGAACACCTGTGCGCTGGCCAGATATTTGCGGCAACGGATCGAATCTGAGGCCAAGCTGGAACTTCTGGCGCCGGTCGCACTGAATATCGTGTGTTTCCGTTACCGCAGTTCTGATAGGATAAATGCGGACATCGTGGTTGCCATTCAGGAATCGGGTATCGCCGCACCGTCGACCACCACGATCAACGGTCAGCTTGCCATTCGTGCGGCCATCGTCAATCATCGCACTAAAACCTGCGATATCGATGCGCTGATTGATGCTACGCTTTCATTCGGCGCGGATATCGAACGCCAGGCCGGACAAGGAACACATGAATAAGATTGAATCGCAGGATTTGAAACAGGAAGATAGCCTGATCGGTTTGGCTCAGCTGATGCGCATGGCCGTATCCGGCGTTGATCTAGGTCCCCTGGGGTCACAGCTAATCGCCCGCGCAGGAGCCGATCCGCGCACGGCGAATGCCAATGCCCTGATGGATTTATCCACGGTTTTACAGCTTCGCGGCGACCGCGAGTTGGCGATGGATATTCAATCGCAGGCCCTGGCGATACAGCAACTTTATTCCCCGCCCTGTGCTCTGGTTGACCGGGGTACGGCGGTTCTGAAGCTGCTCGCCATCATGGGGCCGGGGGATTTGATGTCCAATTCACCGATCGAGTTTTTGCTCGAAGATGCGGATGTGGCGCTCGATATCGTGTATGTGAGCCATGACCTGGATTTGCCTGAGGTCTTGCCGGAACATGACGTGCTGTTCATTGCCATCGCTGAATCCAAAGAAAATGTTCCGCTGCTCAATAAAATTGAAACAGCCATCGAGTCCTGGCCTCGTCCTGTGCTCAATCGCCCTGCGCGTATCGCCTGCCTGTCACGCGACAATAATTGCGCGCTGCTCAAGTCCGTGCCGGGGGTGGATATGCCGACTACCGTCATGATCAGCCGTCAGGGGCTGGAACAGATAAGTCGCGGTGAGTTGTTGCTGTCTTCCGTGCTGGATGACGGCGATTTCCCGATTATCGTCCGTCCCGTTGATTCCCATGCAGGAAAAGGTCTTGAAAGGCTGGCGGATGCGGACGCGATTGCGGATTATTTGCACGGGACGACGAACAGCGAGTTTTATGTTTCACGCTTTGTCGATTATCGCGGAGCGGACGGTCAGTTCCGCAAATACCGGGTAGTCCTGATCGAAGGCCGCCCGTTTGTTTGTCACATGGGTATATCAGCGCACTGGATGATTCATTACCTGAATGCGGGTATGGCAGAGGATGCGGGCAAGCGTGACGAAGAGGCTCGCTTCATGACCGATTTCGATACGCATTTTGCCCTCCGGCATGCCGATGCGTTTCGTGCTATCTACGAGCGGGTAGGGCTGAACTACGTAGGCATAGATTGCGCCGAGACGGCAGACGGGAAACTGCTGATTTTTGAGGTGGATAGCTGCATGATTGTGCATGCTGTTGATTCTGTAGATATTTTTCCATATAAACAGCCGCAGATGCAAAAAGTGTTCAGTGCGTTTCGTCAGATGCTGGTTCATGCGGTGAAAAAAAATTAACGTGAAATTTGCACCTTTCGCTGCCTGCAGGCAGGATTTTCCGGGCACAGAACAGCTGCTGATTTCAGGGGGAGATGCGCGCATCGCAATCGATCCCGTAAGCGGCCTGAACAAATACGGTTGTAAGCCGTATCCTGACCCGGCGTTGCTGGCTTTTGGCTCTTCTACCGCGTCGACTATTTCCGAGGCAGCGTTTGCTGCGGCGAACCAGTTGCGTGACCGGTTGCTAAAGGATTCGGGCGCCGCTTCGTTTGAGGCGATCTATGCGCGTGAGATGCAGCGCATTCGCCGGGAATTGCTGGAATTGGTGTCTGATTTAGATATCGAGCTGGCATTTGCCTCGTCTGGCACGGATGCACACTTTCTTGCCGCCCGGTATGCCGCGAGCGCTTCTGATCATCAACTAACGGATATGGCAAATACGTCGCCTCAAATAATGGAATCCGCCATACCCGTTCCCCTCTCCTCAACCCTCTCCCGCAAGCGGGCGAGGGAGCAAACGAATCGTTACGCCAGTTCCAATTTGACGGTGGTGATGGTAGAGGAGGATGAGACGGGCAGCGGAGTGGCAGCCGCCTTATCGGCAGCAGATGCTGACGGCCGGAAGTTATGCAGGATTGAACTGGTGCCGCTGCGGGCAGCAGAGGGTGCGCCGCGACCGTTAGCCGACATCGACAGGGATGTGACGGCACGGGTCATTGAGGCTGTCGCGTTAGGGGAGCGAGTATTGCTGATCATGGTGGATCAGTCCAAGACGGGATTGATAGCGCCCAGCCCGGCCTGCGTTATGCAGTTGCATCAGCGCCATCCCGGCCTTGTGGAGGTGCTGGTGGATGCCTGTCAATTCCGTATCGCACCACCGACTTTGCGCGCTTATTTGCAACAGGGTTTCATGGTTGCACTGACCGGGTCAAAATTTCTCACCGGCCCGTCCTTTTCAGCCGCGCTGCTGTATCCAGGCGTGCACGGGACTCTGGTCAGGGCAGGCGGTGATTTCGGTGAAGTCAATTTCGGCTTGTTGTTGCGCTGGGAAGCGGCATTGGCCGAGTTGCGCAGGTTTCGCGCCGTGCCGGACGCCTTGATTATTCGCTACCTGGAAGCCTTCGCTTTAGCTGTTCAACAACGCCTGATCGGCGACCTTTGCTTCGAGCCATTAGCCGTGCCGCCGCTGGATCGCAGTTCGCTGTTGGAGGTGCAGAGCTGGGATCATATTCAGACCATTTTCCCGTTCCTGCTTTATCACTCAACAGCGGCGGGTCGTGTTCCGCTTGAACGCAGCGAAACACTGCAAATTTATCGCCAGTTGCAGCAGTCCCGGATTCAGCAGTCAGGTTCTGCTGACGATAGCGTCACTGGGTTGCGCTGCCAGTTCGGACAGCCGGTAGCATGCGGCACGCGCGATGGCGTAGCCGTGAGCGCATTGCGCCTGTGCATCAGCGCCAGGCAGATCAGTGATGCCGCCGAGCAGAATGGGATTGCAGGTTTAATCGATGATGCGTTGACGGCTTTGGATAAAACGGCCGGGTTGATCTGTCTGGCCGCTTGCCGGTGAATCAGTCACTGTTCCGGCATTTTTTTGAATGTGTTGGTTTGCTCCTTAAAATCGCCCCCTGTTCGATTTGAAAATCACCCGTGATTGACATGGCGATACGATACAATTGCACGAATGAATGACAAGCCCGCAGTTAAGCCATGAATATTACGCCTGAAGCCCCCGCAGCACAGGTGTCGAGCTGCGACGTACTGGTAATCGGTGGCGGACCGGCAGGCTCGACCGCAGCTGCGTTGCTGGCCGAGCGTGGCTGGCGCGTGACCCTGCTGGAAAAAGCACACCATCCGCGTTTTCACATCGGTGAATCGCTGCTCCCCGCTAATCTGCCGCTGCTGGAGAAGCTCGGCGTAGCTGACGCCGTCAAGGCCATCGGCATGGAAAAATGGGGCGCAGAATTTGTCTCGCCCTGGCATGATCACAAACAGTCGTTCGAATTTGCCGATGCGATGGACAAATCCATGCCCATGGCCTATCAGGTGCGCCGCGCCGAGTTTGACGAAATTCTGATCCGCAACGCAAGCCGCAAAAATGCCCGTGTAGTGGAAGGATGCCAGGTACAGGACGTCAATTTTTTAGCCGACGGTGCGCAGGTGCAGGCCCTGCACGACGATGGCAGCATCGAAACGGTGCATGCACGTTTTGTACTGGATGCGTCAGGCCGCGATACCTTTCTGGGCAATCGCTTCAAAGCCAAACAGCGCAACAAGAAACACAGCAGTACCGCCCTCTACGCCCATTTTTCGGGAGCAGTCCGCAACACGGGCAAGGCCGCAGGCAATATCACGATATTCTGGTTCGAGCATGGCTGGTTCTGGTTTATTCCGTTGTCTGACGGCACGACCAGCGTCGGTGCGGTGACCTGGCCGTATTACCTCAAAACACGCCATGAAAAATCGCTGGCTCAGTTTTTTCAGGAAACCATCGCCTTGTGCGCGCCGTTGAGCGAGCGGTTGCAACAGGCGCAGCTGACATCCGTGGTGGAAGCCACCGGTAATTTTTCCTACTTGTGTGACCGTAGCCACGGCAGCAATTATCTGCTGCTGGGCGATGCCTATGCATTTATCGACCCGGTGTTTTCTTCCGGCGTGATGATGGCCATGCACAGCGCCTTTGTCGGGGCAGACACCGTGGACACCTGTTTGCGCCATCCCGAGCTGGCAGGCAAGGCATTGAAGAAATTCGACAAAACGATGCGGGTTGGTCCGAAGGAATTTTCCTGGTTTATTTACCGGGTTACCAACCCCACGTTGCGCAATATGTTCATGGCGCCGCGCAATATTTTTCGCGTACAAGAGGCGCTGTTGTCGGTGCTGGCCGGCGACGTGTACGGAAAAACGCCGATTCATGGCCCGTTACGGGTATTCAAGGGGCTGTATTACGCCGCTTCCTTGCTCAATTTCAGGCGTACGTGGAAGGCATGGCGGATGCGCAAACACAATATCGCGGATGAAGCGGCCGTTGCGGTGAACTGATGCGCGATAAGGTATCCCTTTTGCATGGCGAAAATCTGTCCGTCGCCGCGTTAATGATGCAACCGGCACAGTGGAAAGACAGCGTGTTGGGCGCGCTGTGTTTTTCGGCGAGTGCTGTTGAGAGATCGATGCTGGCTGATCCGGAGATTCCCTGCATCAGCGTCCCCATGCCGCGGCTGGATGCAACAGACTCCAACTGCGAAGTCTGGCACGGCAACGGGACACTGACAGAGGGGCAGTGCGGCGATATCCATTACCGCCATGACGATGAACTGCTGTTCGGCGTGATTGTATTGCCTGAAACCCCGTTTGACGCCGGCGTCGACAAGACGCCGCTGCAGCAGGCCACCGAATCGGCCTATCGCCAGGTGTTTGCACTGCTCGATGCGCTGCACTTCCCATATCTGCTTCGCTTCTGGAATTATATCGCCGACATCAACACCATTAGCTTCGGGCTGGAGCGCTATCAGCAGTTCAACCGGGGACGGCAGGATGCCTTTCTGGCTCATGGGCGCGATGTGGTGGGGAATGTTCCTGCCGCGTGCGCGCTGGGATTTTCTCAGGGGAGTTCGGCTCAGGGGCCGTTGACCATCGCATTCCTGGCAGGACGCGTCGTGCCGCTGAGTATAGAAAACCCGCGCCAGATCAGCGCTTACCAGTATCCGCCGCAATATGGCCCGCGCAGCCCGACATTCTCGCGTGCGGCTCTGGTGCGTATGGGACAAAACGAGGTGCTGTTCGTATCCGGCACCGCCAGTATTGTCGGTCACGCAACGTTGCATGCCAATGATGTCGTGGCGCAAACCCGCGAGACCATGGCCAATATCGAGGCGGTGCTGGCAGAAGTAAACCGGCAGGCAATGCAGCCCGGGTTCGATCTGGCCAGCCTGTCCTATAAAGTTTACGTGCGCAACCCGGCCGATCTGGAACTGATACGTGCAGAACTTGTGCGCTGTGTGGGTAATGAGCTCAAGGCCGTCTTCCTGCGGGCGGATGTGTGCCGCGAGGATCTGCTGCTGGAAATTGAAGCCACGGCCATACTGGCGTTCATGTCAGGGCAGGGAGGGTGATCATGCGTGCCGCATTGCGTGTGTTGCTCAATTGCTACGATTACCTGGTGCTGTATCTTGGCCTGGCCTGGCTGGGGATACTGTGCCTGGCATGGACGCCGATTGCGATGATTATCTACCCGTTGCTGTCCGAGCGCCGCGGGCGGGCGCTGGGACGTTGCGTGATCATGGCGGCGTTTCGCTTGTACCTTGCCAGTCTGACCCTGTCGCGCCGCTGCAGCTTTGATTTGACGGCGCTGGATGCCTTGCGCGATGAACCGCCGCTGATTATCGCGCCCAATCACCCGTGTCTGCTGGATGCCGTGATGGTGATTTCACGCCTGCCGAATGTCGCATGCGTGCTTAAAGCGGATCTGATGAACAATATTTTCCTGGGCGCCGGTGCCAGGCTTGCGGGCTATATCCGCAATGATCCGCTGCGGCGCATGGTGCAGCTGGCAACCAGTGATTTTAAATGTGGCAGCCATCTGTTGCTGTTCCCGGAGGGGACACGCACTACGGTACATCCGGTCAATCCGTTCAAGGGCAGTCTCGGCCTGATTTCACATCATGCGCAGGTGCCGGTGCAGACGATACTGATCGAAACCGACTCGCCATATCTGAGTAAAGGCTGGTCGCTGTTTCGCAAGCCGGCTATGCCTATCCACTACCGGGTCAGCCTGGGACGGCGTTTTGATCCGCCACAGCACAGCAAGCAATTCATGAATGAACTGGAACACTACTTTGCGCATGAGCTGCTACAAGGCAAGGCGTTTTCTCCGACTAATTCGCAGCCCACGCAGGCTGACCGTACTCAGCCATGATTGCCGCCTCGACCACACACATTGTCCTTATTCCCAGCTACAACCCCGGCGTCAAGGTTTATGAAACCGTGCGCGCGGCACGACTATACTGGAACCCGGTGTGGGTGGTGGTCGATGGCAGCAACGACGGCAGCACGGAGGGCTTGCTGGCAATGGCAGCACAGGATGCCGGTCTGCGCGTGATGGTATTGCCGCACAATCAGGGCAAGGGTGCGGCGGTGCTCTATGGTCTGGAACAGGCCGCAGCGGGCGGATTCAGTCACGTCTTGAGCATGGATTCTGACGGACAGCATCCGCCTGAGTGTATCCCGGCGTTCATGGCCGAATCCGCAAGACAGCCGGCTGCAATGATCCTGGGTGTGCCGGTATTCGATGCCAGCGCACCCGGCCTGCGTGTAAAAGGGCGGAAAATATCCAACTGGTGGGCCAATCTGGAAACGCTGTGGGCCGGCATTGGCGATTCGCTGTTCGGGTTTCGCATCTATCCGGTAGAACCCTTACGGCAGGTGATGCTTGGTCAGCGGTGGATGCGTCACTTCGATTTTGATCCGGAAGCCGTGGTGCGGCTGTGCTGGCGCGGCGTCAGGCCGGTCAACCTGGCAGCGCCGGTGCGCTACTACCGGCCCGATGAGGGCGGCGTGTCGCATTTTCGCTACCTGCGCGACAACGTGCTGCTGACCTGGATGCACACGCGCCTGTTTGCAGGCTTTGTGTTGCGCCTGCCTGTCCTGCTGGCAAGGCGTGCGTTAAGACGTTTTTGAGTTTGGCGGAACAGCAATGCCGATGCGCGGCAGCCAGCGCCGCAACAGCGGGCTGGTGATGACGGTGCTGAAAATCGCCATGATGACCAGAATGGTAAACATCTGCTGCGAGATTACCCCCAGGTCGTAGCCCACGTTAATCACAATCAGCTCCATCAAGCCACGGGTGTTCATCATGATGCCCAGTATCTTGCTCTCGGTGTGGCTTAAGCCCGATAAGCGCGCCGCAAGATAGGCGCCGCCATACTTGCCCAGCGTGGCGAGCGACACGATCAACACACACCAGCCCCACGCAGAAGCGCTATTCAGGCTGCCGATATTGGTACGCAGTCCGGTATAAGTAAAAAAGATCGGCAGGAAAAACACCATCACGAACGGGCTGATGCGCGCGCGCCAGGTTGCCACGAACGTGTGTTCGTCATGCAACAACACACCCATCATGAAACCGCCGAAAATGGCAAAAATACCCAGCTGGTAGGTGGTCATCGCGGACAGGAAAATTGCCGCCAGCACAATCCCCAGCAGGTTATTGCCAAGCACGCCGCTTTTGGCATCAAAGCGGTGCAGGATGCGCTTCA
>JAUSNM010000001.1 GCA_030645535.1 Gallionella sp.
TGCAGGGCTGCTTACCTACCTGATACGCGTGTTTGGCGGTTTCCCGGATGGCATGGCGTTCGCCACGCTGCTGATGAACATCTGCGTGCCGCTGATCGACGCTTACACGCAGCCCAAGGTGTTCGGCAAGAAGGAGCAACAATCATGAGGCGCACGATGGCACGCGCCTCGTTGCACACCGCGCTCAACCTGCTGGCTTTCGCGCTGATCGGCACGGCCATTCTGGCCTTCACTTATGCACAGACGTTTGAGCGGATCGCACAAAGTGTTGAGGCAGAAAAGCTGAAACTGATCTCACAGATTGTGCCGCAAGACATGTTTGATAACGATATCATCAAGGACACACTGGATATCAAAGCTGACGACTTACTGGGCAATGAGGGTACTACCACGGCCTACCGCGCGCGCCTGCAAAGCAAACCTGCGGTGCTGGTGCTGGAAGCGGTCGCACCTGACGGCTACAGCGGCAAGATTTCGTTGCTGATCGCGATACGCGATAACGGCGAATTGGCCGGCGTGCGCGTAGTCGCACACAAGGAAACGCCGGGGCTGGGCGATTACATCGAGATCGCGCGCAGCAACTGGATCAAGGGCTTTGACGGAAAATCCGCCACACAGGCGGGTGACTGGAAAGTCAAAAAAGACGGCGGTCAGTTCGACTACATGGCGGGCGCGACCATCACGCCGCGCGCGGTCGTGAAAGCCGTACACAAAGCCCTGCTGTATTTTGAGTTGCACCATGAGGCCTTGTTTGCGCCATCCGAACCGATCAAAGGGGAAAAGCCATGACCTATCAGGAATTCAAGGACATTCTGTACAACGGCGTGTGGAAACAGAATACCGGTGTGGTGCAACTGCTCGGCATGTGCCCCATCCTGGCTGTCAGCAGTTCGGTGGTGAACGGCGTAAGCTTAGGTCTCGCAACCTCGGTGGTGATGGCGCTGTCAGGCGCTGCAATCGCGCCGATCAGAACGGTCGTCCCCAATGAAGCGCGCATCCCGGTGTTCATTTTAATTATCGCCGTACTGGTCACCGTCATCCAGTACCTGATGAACGCCTACATGTATTCACTGTATGTGGTGCTGGGCATTTTCATTCCGCTGATCGTCACCAACTGTATTGTGCTTGCACGTATCGAGGCGTTTGCCGCGAAAAATCCGCCCATGCAATCAGCGATGGATGGCCTGGCGATGGGTCTGGGGCTGACCGCTGTGCTGGCAGTTCTGGGGGGCATACGCGAAATCGTGGGGCACGGCACCCTGCTGTCCGGCATCGACATGGCACTGGGTGAATCCGCCAAGTCGCTGGTCATCACGGTGATACCGAATTACCACGGCTTCCTGCTGGCAATATTACCCCCCGGCGCTTTCATCGCGCTGGGTCTGCTGATCGCCGGCAAAAACTGGCTGAATCTGCGCGCAGAAGCCAAAGCACGTTCAGCGGCCATCCAAGCGGTTCAGACACAGGCGGCATGAACGCCACTAAACGCCGCCAAATATTTGAGCGCCTGCAAGCGGCGAATCCGCACCCGACTACCGAACTGGAATATCACTCACCTTTTGAATTATTAGTGGCCGTGATGCTGTCCGCGCAGGCCACCGATATCAGCGTCAATGCCGCCACCCGGCATCTGTATCCCGTCGCAAACACACCCCAAGCAATACTCGATCTCGGTGAAGAAAAACTGACGGAATATATCCAGCGCATCGGGCTATACAAGACTAAAGCGAAGCATGTGATTCAAACCTGCCGCATTCTGGTTGAACAACACGCAGGCTGTGTGCCGACTACAAGGGTAGCGCTTGAAGCCCTGCCCGGCGTGGGACGCAAGACCGCCAACGTGATCCTCAATACCGCATTCGGTCAGCCTACCATCGCCGTGGACACGCACATCTTCCGCCTGGCTAACCGCATCGGCCTGGCGCCCGGCAAAAACGTGCTGGAAGTGGAGAAGAAACTGCTCAAGGTGATACCGGCCGAATTCATGCATGATGCCCATCACTGGCTGATATTGCACGGCCGCTATATCTGTCGGGCACGATCGCCGAAATGCGCCGAGTGCCTGATCTACGATCTATGCGAATACAAAGGCAAGTCAAATGTTTTTTAATCCATCACGCGACGAAGCGCGTCAGTTCCTGTTTGAATCATGGCGTAAGCGCCGCTCATCTGAAATATTAATGCCACTGGAAGATCTGGCAGCCCAACTGATCGAAAAACATCCTGAATATTTTGTCATGTTCGAAGACCCGGAGCGTTACCTGGATAAAGAATACCTGCCGGAACAGGGCGAGGCGAATCCCTTCCTGCACCTGATGATGCACCTGACCATCGAAGAGCAAATTTCCATCGATCAACCGCCGGGAATACGCGCGCATTTCGTGCGCCTGACCCGTCAATTCGAATCTGAACACGACGCGCAACACCGCATGATGGAATGCCTGAGCGAAATGATCTGGCAGGCGCAACGCAACCGCACCCAGCCTGATGCAACCGTTTATCTGGACTGTTTATCTGCTCACTAAAACCGGATAAGCTCTGAATAATCCTGCAACTACAGCATGCCAAGAAATATCTATCGAGGGTATTCCCGGTTTAAATTGAGTAATCACTGGCTGGTAACGAAATTTCGCTGTGTGCGAGGGAGATGCGATTTTTCTTGAGATAACTAAGAATTTCCAATGACGAATAGTCTTCGTTCAGCCCCTCACCATCAAGGGGCAGCGAAAAAAACGAAATATCCCGCGTCACAATCTGCAAACCACACTGCGACACCGTATCGATGATGTACCTGATCTTGTCGACAAACTTCTCTTCTGTTGGTGTAAAAGGCACTAAAATCCAGAAATCAACCCCGTCCCGCGCCACCAGATCAGTATTGCGAAAAGCCTTGCGCAAAGAATGCGCAACCTCGTCCAGCCTTTGTGACGCGTTTTGTGCACCGTAGGTCTCGCCGAGGATTCTGGAGCTTTTATAATCAATATGGGCCAGTCCAAATTGAACGCTTCCGGAATGGCGCTTGATAACTGCCAGCAGCCATTTCAGCGTGAAAAGGAATTTATCACGAGCCTCTGTATCTTCAGGATGCATAAGTACCCCCTAATGGACTGTGCTTTAAATTAACGCCAAACGAAACACAATACTATCACCGAACCGATTCGAAGGTCGACATAGAGTTAGCCGCTGTTCAGGCACAGGCTTTATACCTCAACACCCTGCAAGCAGCCACCTTCAACCCATGTTATTAACGGCTTGGCATTGCACCTGAGTTCACTCTAAAAACATTGATTCCATTGACTCGCATACCGCCAATAAAATACATCTATTAATCAATGCGTTGCACTAGATAGTTTTTTTACGCTCTACCAGCAAGGTATACAACCTGCGACTGTCCACGCGTAGCACGGTAAGGATGAGTTCACCGAGATGAATTCGATCGCCACATTTGGGGAGTTGTCCGGCCGCTTTAAGCACCAGACCACCCACGGTATCGCAATCTTCATCGCTGAAATCCGTGCCCAGCGCGGCGTTGAAATCGGCAATCTCGGTATCCGCTTTGACGCGGTACTGTCCGTTGCCATCGGCGATGATGTTGTCCTCGTCAGCATCGAAGTCGTATTCGTCTTCAATATCGCCGACTATTTGTTCCAGCACATCCTCTATGGTCACCATGCCCGATACGCCGCCGTATTCATTCACCACCAGCGCGATGTGGTTGCGATTGCTGCGAAACTCGCGCAGCAGCACGTTTACTCGTTTCGCCTCCGGCACAAACACCACCGGGCGCAGCATGTCGCGCACGTTGAATTCTTCACCTGCATAGTAGCGCAACAAATCTTTAGCCAGCAGAATGCCGATGATGTGGTCCTTGTCACCCTCAATTACCGGGAAGCGCGAGTGCGCAGTTTCAATGACAAAAGGGATGAATGCTTCGGGGGGTTGACTGATGTCGATGACATCCATCTGTGCGCGTGGGATCATGATTTCGCGCACCTGACGTTCGGAGACTTGCAACACGCCTTCCATCATCGAAAGTGCATCTGCGTCCAGCAGATTATTTTCGTAAGCGCCGTGCAGCAACTTCACCAGTTGCTCACGGTCTTCCGGTTCGCGCAACAACAGCGCGGATAAGCGTTCCAACAGGGTGGGTTTGTGACTCTCAGGCTCGTCCATTTTTTGGGTATCAGGTTTCTTTATAAGGATCAGGATAGCGCAATTTTAACATCAACGCTGTTTCCAATGCTTCCATCTCTACTGCTTCGACATCAATCTCATGGTCATAGCCTTGCAAGTGCAGCGCGGCGTGAATTGCCAGATGAGCGTAATGGACAAGCAGGTCCTTGCCCTGCTCGGCAGCCTCTCTTGCCACCACCGGTGCGCAGATCACCACGTCGCCCGACAGCGGCTCAGTATCGTCATAAACGAAGGTCAGCACGTTGGTCGCGTAATCACGACTGCGATAAGCCTTGTTCAGCTCGCGACCCTCGGCCTCATCCACGATGCGTAGCGTCATGCTCACATCGCGCTGCAGCGCAGCCTTGATCCATCTGCGCCACTGCGGGCGCGTCGGCAACGGCGCTGATGTGCTGACATACTGCACGGTCAGCGATAATTTTGGCTTGCTGTCGGTTGATTTCATGCCACATTACCCACCAGTTCGCCGCGCAACGTGTGCCTGACGACTTCGGTCACACGCACGTCGACGAAGCGGCCTATCATGCCGGGCGAACCACGGAAATTGATTACGCGGTTATTGTCGGTGCGCCCTGCCATTTCCAGCACATCTTTTTTGGAGACGCCTTCCACCAGCACGCGCTGTACTGAACCCAGCATAGCCTGCCCCACCGCATCCTCTTGCGAGGATAAGCGATCCTGCAGACGTTTCAAGCGCGCGGACTTCACATCCGGAGGGGTGGCGTCTGTCATCTCGGCGGCCGGCGTGCCAGGGCGCGGGCTATACAGATAACTGAAACTGTTATCGAAACCGATTTCATCGATCAGCTTCAGGGTCAATTCAAAGTCCTGCTCGGTCTCGCCCGGAAAGCCGACGATAAAATCCGACGTGACACAGATATCAGGACGCACGGCGCGCACACGGCGAATCACGGACTTGTATTCGAGCACGGTATGGCCGCGCTTCATCGCCGCCAAAACGCGATCCGAACCTGACTGCACCGGCAGATGCAGATGACTGACCAGCTTCGGTGTGGTTGCGTAAACATCGATCAGGCGCTGGCTCATATCCCGGGGATGCGAGGTCGAGTAACGGATGCGGATGATTTCAGGCAGTTCGGCGATGGCTTGCAACAGATAGGCGAAATCCACCGTATCATCATCGTCAGTCGCGCCTGCATAAGCATTCACGTTCTGCCCGATCAGCGTCACTTCTTTTACACCCTGCTCTGCCAGCTCGGCGATATCCTTCATCACATCGGCAAAGGGGCGCGACACTTCTTCGCCGCGCGTATAAGGCACCACGCAGAACGTACAGTATTTGCTGCAACCCTCCATGATGGCCACAAAAGCCGATGCCGACGTGGTCTGAGGCGTTGGCAGATGATCGAATTTTTCGATTTCGGGAAAACTGATGTCCACTTGCGGGCGTCCTGAATTGCGCCGCGCCTTGATCAGATCAGGCAGGCGGTGCAACGTCTGCGGCCCGAACACCACGTCCACGTAGGGCGCGCGCCTGATGATCACGTCGCCCTCCTGGCTGGCAACGCAGCCACCCACGCCGATGATCAGATTCGGATTAGCCAGTTTAAGCGGGCGCACCCGGCCTAAATCGGAGAACACCTTCTCTTCTGCCTTCTCGCGTATCGAACAGGTATTGAACAGGATGACATCAGCCTCTTCGATCTTGTCTGTCGGCACCATTCCGTCGCAGGCACGCAACACATCCGCCATCTTGTCCGAGTCATACTCGTTCATCTGGCAGCCATAAGTTTTTATATAGAGTTTTTTCATCGGGCGTGATGATACCCGTATATCCAAAAAACATTAATCCAAATCGAACCCGGTTAATAAAAAGTTATTAACCACAACACAATTGCGTGTATTCCTGACTATTTTACTTATATAATGCGAAGAGGTTCAGTCAACTATTTATCGGTAGTTGAGAATTATATAAATCCAAGGGAAGGTAAAATAAAAATGGCCATTATCGCTACTGTAGCCTCTATCGGAACTGCAATCCTGTTCATAGGTTTTGCCACTTGGCTGGTATCTCAAGTCATCCAAAGAAACTAAGCATTCGCAAAAGGGGAAGTTCGTAAAGCGACTTCCCTGCGTTTCCCTCCCCAACACCCTTCTTTGCCTACGACGAATGTCGTCGGGCTTGCAAAGCTATTCACAAACATATTTTACTTAAAAAAGAATTGTGCTACGATTCGCCCAGTTGTTTCTGATGTTCAATTCAACATCTCTTGGGAGGAGAAATTATGTCGATTATCGCTACTGTAGCATCCGTAGGAACCGCAATCATGGCACTGGCGTTTGCCTTATGGATGGTTACACAACTGTTCAGCAAGAAATAGGCTCCAAACAATAAAAAACCGGCTCAGGCCGGTTTTTTTTCGCCTGGCATTTCCGGACAGATCTGATTTCGCAGCAAGCTTGTTTGCACGAGCCATTTTGTTGAGCGATTATCGCTTATAGTATCGCTTGCCCCGACAATTTTGGTTAGTCCGATATGGCTCAACTCGAAATCAGGAACGTCACACGCCGCTTCGGTGATTTTGTCGCGGTGGACAATGTCAGCCTGAACATCGAAGCGGGTGAGTTCTTCACGCTGTTAGGTCCTTCCGGCTGCGGCAAGACCACACTGCTGCGCATGATCGCCGGTTTCGATGTGCCCGATTCCGGACAGATTTTACTGGATGGCAAAGATCTTGCCGATACCCCACCGGAAAAACGCCCGATCCACACCGTGTTCCAGAGCTATGCCCTGTTCCCGCATCTGACGGTAGCCCGGAACATCACCTTTTCGCTGAAGATGGCGCGTTGTGCACACTCAGAAATAAGCGCTCGTTTGCAGCAGTCTCTGGATCAGATGCGCCTTGCCGGCCAGGCAGACAAATATCCAAATGAGCTCTCCGGCGGACAGAAACAGCGTGTCGCGCTGGCACGCGCGCTGATCAACCGTCCGCGCCTGCTGCTGCTCGATGAGTCCCTGGCAGCCCTTGATGCCAAGCTGCGCGAAGAGGTACAGGTCGAACTGATCAATTTGCAGCGGGATGTCGGGATCACATTTGTATTTGTCACGCATGCGCAGACCGAGGCGCTGGCACTGTCGCACCGCATCGCGGTGATGAATCTGGGCAGGCTTGAACAAGTGGACGAACCGTCGAAACTTTATGGATTTCCCAGAAATCGTTTTGTCGCCGATTTCATCGGTCATATCAACCAGCTTGACGCCCGGGTGCTGGAATCGGCTCACAGCCATCTGCATCTTTCGGTCGCAGGCGCAGGAGATATCATCGCGCCACCGCTAATCAGTGCGGCGCCGGGTCAGAACGGGACATTCTCGATCCGCCCTGAACAGGTGCGCATCGGCGTGCATAACGAACTGGTCGAATTGAAAAATCACTTTTCGGGCATGGTACAAAGCGTGCTGTATCAGGGCGATGTCAGCGTGTACCGGGTCAAGTTTGCCGATGGCGTGACAATCGAAGCGCTGTTACCGAATTCAGCCCCGGGACGAGCACAACTGTTCGAGGTCGGCGATATGGTAAAAGTCGGCTGGCGTCACGATGCCGGGATTTTCTTTGATGACTAAGGCACACAATCCGGACAGCACAGCAGGCCTTGGCAAATATCTGGTCAGTGGGCCGCCGTTTTTATTTTTGCTGCTGATGTTCGCAGCGCCTGCCGTGATTACCGTGATCGCTTCATTCAGCTATCCTGGTGAATTCGGCGGACTGGCGCCGCTCATCACGTCCGATCCAAACACCCTGCACGGCGTGACGCTGGAAACCTACCAGTTCTTTTTCAGCGATTTTATCTATATCGAAATTTTCATCAAGTCTATTTTAATGGCGTCCTGCACAACGCTGATCTGCCTGAGTCTGGCTTATCCGCTGGCGCTGCTGATCGCACGCAGCCCATCGAGGCGCCGGGATATACTGGTGCTGCTGGTGATTCTGCCGTTCGCCAGCAACTTCCTGATTCGCATCTATGCATGGATGATTGTGTTAGGCCCCCAATCGGCACTGAGCCTGCTGATCAACGGTATGCTGAAATTATTCGGGCTGGCACCGGTGCATCTGCTGTTCTCGTCGTTTGCCGTGCTGATCGCACTGGTGTATGTGCATTTGCCTTTCATGGTGTTGCCGCTCTATACCAATCTGGAGAAGCACGATCCCAACCTGCTGGATGCAGCGCAGGATCTGGGCGCCAACGCCTGGCAACGGTTCTGGCGGGTGACCTTCCCGCTGTCGTTGCCAGGCGTGTTCGCAGGCACGGCGCTGGTGTTCATCCCTGCGCTTGGCATGTTCGCAATTCCGGAAATTCTGGGTGGCACAGGCGATATGCTGATCGGCAACCTGATCAAGGAGCAATATCTGGTCACGCGCGACTGGCCGTTCGGCGCCACCCTGTCTATCATGCTGACCATCGCAGTGCTGTTGATCGCATGGCTCACGGCAAAGCTTGGCGCACGCAGAGGCAGCTATGTATAGCAGAATCGGCCGCTGCGGGGCGGGACTATGGGCGGCGGCACTGACGGTATACGTTTTTCTGTATCTGCCGCTCGCGATCGTTGTCGCATACTCGTTCAACGATTCGCGCCTGAATGCGGAATGGACAGGCTTCACCTGGCACTGGTATCAGGTGCTGCTGCACGACGAGGACATGCTGATCGCCGCCGGCAATTCACTGTTCATCGCGCTGGTGTCCAGCCTGATTTCCACGGTACTCGGCACCATGGCCGGCATCGCGATATATCGCTACGACTTTAAAGTTTTGAACTTCATGGTGATGACACCGGTGGCGATGCCCGAAATCCTGCTCGGCGTGTCATTGCTGCTGTTCTACATTCAGGTGCTCAATTTGACGCTCGGCATGCTGTCCATCGTGCTCGCCCACGTTGCTTTTTCCATCGGCTTCGTCGCCATCGTGGTGCGCGCAGGCCTGGCGGCTCTCGACGTGAGCATCTTCGAGGCTGCGCGCGATCTGGGCGCGTCGCCGTGGCAGACATTCCGCCATGTCACCTACCCGCTGATCCTGCCCGGCATGATTGCGGGCGGACTGATGGCGTTTACCCTGTCGATCGACGATTTCGTGATCACCTTTTTCACCGCAGGGGTGGGTGTACAAACACTGCCGCTGCATATCTACTCGATGATCAAGACCACGGTGACGCCGGAAGTGAATGCGGTATCCACGCTGCTGATGCTGCTTACGCTGACGCTGATACTGGCAGCCGCCAGGTTTGCACCCGATTTGCTGAAGGGGAAATATTGATGTGGCGCGGCCTGCTGCTCCTGCTGTTAACAGGCACGGCACAGGCCGAAGACCTGCTGCATCTGTACAACTGGAACAACTACATCTCAGATGCGACGATTGCGCGTTTCGAAGCCGCGTGTGCCTGCCGGGTGGTGCAGGACTATTACTCAGACAATGAGGAAATGTTAGCCAAGCTGACTGCCGGGGCTGCCGGCTACGACCTGATCGTACCGACCGGCAATGCGGTGGAATCGTTGATACGGCAGCATGCGCTGCGCCCGCTTGACAAGACTCAGTTGCCGAATCTGAAGAACATAGCTCCTGCCTATCTGGACACCGCGTTCGATCCCGGCAATCAATACTCGGTACCCTACGCCTATACCATCACCCTGATCGGCTATAACCGCGAAAGAATCCGCGCACTGGGTCTGCCTGTCGACAGCTGGGCGGTGATCTTTGAGCCGCGCTATCTTGAGAAAATAAAAGGGCGCGTCACGGTGCTCGACAGCCAGCGTGAACTGCTCGCGGCAGCGCTCAAATATCTGGGTTATTCTGCGAATGACACCGTGGAGGCTCACTGGATTCAGGCGCGCGATCTGATCATCCGCGCAAAGCCGTACTGGGCGGCGTTCAATGCCTCCAGCTACATCAAGGAATTGACCGTCGGCAATATCTGGCTGGTGCACGGCTATTCCAGCGACATCTTCCAGGCCGACCTGGATGCTGTGGCTGCCGGGCGGGGGTTTCGCATCCAGGCCAGCATCCCGAGGGAGGGCGCGGTGCTGGCGCTGGATTCGATGGTGCTGCACAAGTCGGGGCCGCGTCCTGATCTCGCGCACCGCTTCGTCAATTTTATGCTGGACGGAAAAAATTCCGCCGAACTCACCAACCTGATTGGCTCCGGCAATCCCAACCAGGACGCACTGCAATATATCAGGCCGGAAATCGCGCAGAATCCCGCGATTTTTCCGGTATCAAAACAGCATCTTGAGATGTTGCGCGAGCTTAACCGCCATCAGCGCCGCTTACTGTCGCGCATCTGGACCGAGGTCAAACTCAGATGAGCGGTCAACTTTTCAGGACAGATTTTCAACCGGTATGACTGGCATTCCACAGCTTCGATAAATGCCACTCGCCGCCGATGGCGCGCAGCCGCTCATATAGTTCCCGTTCCTCAGTGGACAGTTTTTCCGGGATATGCACCTCGAGGCGCAAATACAGCTCACCGTAATGCCTGCTGCCAAATTCCGGCAGACCTTTTCCCTGAAGACGCAACACCGTGCCTGGCTGGGTGCCGGGCGGTATGGTCACGCTGACCGACCCGTCAAGCGTCGGCACTTGCAGTTTGTTGCCCAACACGGCATCAGTCAGTGAGATGGTTTCCTGCCGCAATAAATCGGGTCCGGCACGCTCGAAGCGCGGATCCTGCTTTGAGCGCACGACCACAAACAAATCCCCGGCGGCTCCCCCCGCATCAGGACTCGGCATGCCACGTCCGGTAATGCGCAGCGCCATGCCTTCCTCGATGCCCTGCGGGATTTTCACCGTCAGTGTTTCTTCCTGCATCACCTCGCCGCTGCCGTGGCATTCGCTGCAGGGATTTGCAACGATGCTGCCGCGTCCATGGCAGGCGGGGCAAGTGCTGACCTGCTGAATCAACACTTGTTGTTTCTCCTGGCGGCGACTAATGCGCCCGGTGCCTTTGCAGGTCTCGCAGGTTTCAGGCTGTGCGCCGCCCTGAGCCCCTGTACCATGGCATGAATGACAGGTAACCGGGCGGTTCAGTTGGATTTTTTCCTCGCCACCGCTCACCACACGTTCCAAAGGAATCAACAGTTCCGTCTCGATATTCGCGCCGCGAAGAGGCCCTGCGTGGCGGCGATGGAAGAAACCCTCGAACGGGCTGCCGCCGCCAAAATCGAAATTGAGTCCGCCAAAAATGTCGTCGAAGTTGATGCCGCTGAATAAATCTTCCCGGCTGAAGCCCTCCACCCCGGAAAACCCGCGCGCATCGTAGTCAGCGCGTTTTTTCGGGTCGGACAACACGGCGTAGGCCTCGGCGATTTCCTTGAAACGTTCCTCGGCCCCCGGCTCCTTATTTCTATCCGGGTGATATTTCATGGCGAGGTTGCGAAAGGCGTCCTTGATCGTCTTCTGCTCAGCATCGCGATTGATGCCCAACACCTCATAGTAGTCGCGTTTATCAGCGATGATCGTTCACCTTAAAGTTCACTGGTTTTTCTTTTCAGATAACTTTTTCTTCGCACCGGTGCCCGCCTTGCGTGCGAACGACTGTCTGATCTTTGTTAACTCGGCCAGCCTGTCCGCCACGCCGCGATTCACGCTCCCCGCGGGATAAATGCCGTTAGCGCCAAACTCCCCTGCGGGCTTCCCGGTCAGTATTGCCATCGCCTGATCGACACTTTCCACGGCATAAATCCTGAACTGTCCTGCCTCGCTGGCTGCCACCACATCCCGGCGCAGCATCAGGTGCACGATGTTGGCGGCAGGAATCAATACCCCCTGATCCCCGTTCAAGCCGCGTGCCGCGCAAATATCAAAAAATCCCTCGATTTTCTCGTTGACCGCACCGATGGCCTGCACCTGACCAAACTGATTCACTGAGCCTGTTACCGCAAGCGACTGGCTTACCTGCGCATTCGCCAGGTTTGACAGCAGTGCGCACAATTCGGCCAGCGATGCGCTGTCACCTTCGACCGTGCCATAGGATTGTTCAAACACCAGACTGGCGGATAACGCCAGCGGCTGGTTTTTTGCATACCGCGCAGCAAGGAAGGAGGACAGAATCAGCACGCCTTTGGAATGAATCGCACCGGACAGCTTCACTTCGCGTTCGATGTTGACCATCTCGCCATCGCCTAACCTTGTGGTGGCGGTAATCCGGGTCGGCATGGCAAAGGCAAAATCGCCCAGCTCGATCACGGACAAGCCATTGATCTGCCCCACGACTAAACCTGCCGTGTCTATCATCAGGATGTCGCGCAGAATAGCCTCATGCAGCCTGTCTTTTATCCTGTCCTGGCGACGTATCTGTGCATCGATTGAATGCTGTACATCAGCCGATGCCACCACAGTCTGGCCGGATTCACGCGCCCAGTAGTCAGACTCGCGCAGCAGGTCTGTCAGGCTGCGCATGTGCGTGGTCAGCCGCTGGGCATCTCCTGCCAGGCGCGCGGCATGCTCGATCACGCGTGCCACCGCACCGCAATCGAACGGCAGCAACGCTTCACGGCGAACCAGTGTGGCAATCAGTCTCGCATATAGCTGGTGGGTATCGGCATTGCGCTCGATACGCTCCTCACAATCGGCTGCCACCTTGAACAGTTCAGAAAATTCCGGATCGTATTGTTGCAACAGATAATAGAACAAGCGGTCGCCAAACAGGATCACCTTGACGTCCAGCGGGATAGGCTCAGGCTCAAGTGATACGGTACTGACCAGGCTGTACATCTGCCCTAATGATTCGATGCGTATTTCACCGGACTGCATCGCCCGTTTCAGCGCCTCCCAGGCGAAGGGCTGTACCAGTACCTTCCTGATATCCAGCAGCAGATAGCCGCCATTCGCCCGGTGCAACGCACCCGGCTTGATCAGCGTGAAATCCGTGACCAGTGCGCCGAACTGGGCGACATGCTCGATCCTGCCGACCAGGTTGCTGTAGGTCGGGTTGTCTTCGCTGATGATGGGCGCGCCGCGCTTCTTGCCGTTGGTCGCCAGCACGTTCACCTGATAGCGGTAGAAACTCTGCTGAGTAACGATGGTCATCCCGCCGACATTGGCCGTCTCCTCCTGTTTGCGGAAGTCATCAACGTTTTTCAGCATATCGGACTGTACGCTGTCGAGGTATTTTATAACGTCGGGAAAGTCGGTATAACCCTGTTTCAACTCATCCATCAAATGCCCGATCACCGATAGCGTCGTCTCACGATCAAGCTGTTTTATCCGCTCGTGCCGCTCACGGCGCCATTGCGGCATCTGCCTCAGCAGCTTTTCCAGACGTGCCTGAAATTCGGCGATCACAGCCTCTACCCGCTGCTTTTCGTCATCAGGCAGCTTTTCGTATTCGTCGGGAGGAATCACCTCATGGTTGCGGGTCGGCGCGAGGGCGAATCCTTCGGGCGTGCGCAACAGCGCAATCTCCTGTTTCGCTGCGTCGTCCGCCAACTCCTTGAATACCGTCTCCTGGCGACGGGCGAACTCATCCCGGATCGCTCCCGCACGATTGTGGTATTCATCACCATCGAACAATGCAGGAATTGCGCTCTTCAAATAGTCCACCAACTTTTCCATGCCCTGACGCAGCTCTGATCCACGACCGGACGGCAACCTGATGACCTGTGGTTTGTGCGGATGTGCGAAGTGGTTGACATAGCACCAGTCATAAGGCTCCTGCTCACCACCTGCCTTTTTTTCGAGCAGTTGCAACACCATGCTGCGCTTGCCTGTCCCGGACGGTCCCAGCACAAAAACGTTGTAGCCCTCATGGCGGATGCCGGTGCCGAAGCGTATCGCATCCATCGCACGCATCTGGCCGATTATTTCCGTCATATCTTCCAGATCCACTGTGGTCTGAAAACCGAGCAGCGCAGGATCGCAGGGATGGTGCAGCTGTTGCAGCGGGGGGTGGGTAATCATTTTTCCGGACCGGTTATTTGTTTTCCTTGTACTCGGCATCCACGACCTTGCCGCGCGGCCCGGACCCGCTAGGCCGCGGCTCACCTGTCGCGGCACTCACATCAGGCGGAGGTTCCGGCCCTTCCCAGCGGGTTTGTGCATAGGGACTGCCTTTGTTTGCCTGCCCTGACTGGGAATAAATCACAGCCCCGGCTTCCTGCAGCACTTTCTTCAGCGCTTCGGCGCGCTCAGTGGCGAGCAAGACCTCTTTTTTGAGCAGCGCTTCTTTGGTCTCGCGCAAGCTGGTCTCGATGCGCTTCTTAAGATCATCTGTGAGCTTCTCAGGGAAGTTGGCAAGCAGTTTTTCGGCTTCGTAACAGGTAGCATCTGCGGTATTGAGTTTTTCCGCATTTTCTCGACGCGCCCTGTCCGCATCGGCATAACGCTCGGCATCTCCCACCATGCGTTTTTTATCGTCTTCAGACAGCCGCGTGGAACCTGTGATGCTGATCGACTGGCTCTTGCCGCTTGCGGTATCCTTCGCCGAGACGCTCAGGATGCCGTTGGAATCGATGTCGAAGGTCACTTCGACTTTTGGAATGCCGCGAGGGGCAGGCAGCAGACCTTCCAGGTTGAATTCGCCCAGACTGGTGTTATCCCCCGCCATCGGCCGCTCGCCCTGAAACACATGGATGGTGACGCTGGTCTGCATGTCGGCGGCGGTAGTGAAAATCTCGCTGCGCTTGACAGGAACCGGTGTGTTGCGCGCGATCAGGGGCGTGGCGATACCGCCCAGCGTTTCCACCCCAAGTGTGAGTGGCGTCACATCCACCAGTACGATGCCACCCACGTCCCCTGCCAGCACGCCTGCCTGAACCGCAGCACCGGCGGCTACACATTCCATCGGGTCCACACCCATCTCAGCGCGATGTCCGAACAGATCCTCGAAATAGCTGCGCACCGATGGCATACGGGTAGGTCCGCCGACAAACACCACCCGGTCCACATTCTTGGGGGTAATGCCCGCGTCATGCAGCGCCTGTTCAACCGGGCCACGGCATCGCTCGATCACTGAGCGCACCAGACGTTCCAGTTCGGTTCGATTAAGATCCAGTTCGAGATGGCGCGGCTCGCCGTTGACCGTGGCGAGATAAGGCAGGCTGAGATGGGTGGTCACGCTGGTGGACAATTCAATCTTGGCCGCCTCTGCCGCTTCCATCAGGCGGGCAGCGGCTTTGGTATCCGTGCGCACATCCACACCGGTGGACATCTGAAAACGCTCGGCCAGATGCTCATAAATTTTCTGGTTCATGTCGGTGCCGCCCAGCTGGGTATCGCCGCTGGTGGCCTTCACTTCAAACACCCCTTTGCCAAACTCCATGATGGTGACATCCAGTGTGCCGCCGCCAAAATCGATCACCGCGATGCGCAGCTCCTGCCCCAGCCGGTCGAGGCCATAGGCAAGAGACGCTGCGGTGGGCTCGTTGACCAGGCGCACCACTTCAAGACCTGCAATACGGCATGCATCCCGGGTGGCGGCGCGCTGGTTGTCGTCGAAATAGGCAGGCACCGTCACCACGGCTTTTTGTACCGGCTCACCCAGAAAGGCTTCTGCATCGCGTTTGATCTTTTGCAGCAGAAAGGCCGACAACTGCTCAGGCGAATAATCGTGCGAACCCAGACGGATATTTTCGCGTTTGCCCATTTTTCGCTTGAAGGCGCTGGCAGTCCCTTCCGGATTGGAGGTCGCCTGACGGCGTGCCGGTTCCCCAACCAGCATCTGCCCGTCGGCAGTTACGGCGACGTAGCTTGGAAAAGCCTTGCCACCGACGCTGACACCCTCGGCGCTGGGGATGATGACAGGGCGCCCGCCGCGCAGCACGGCTGCGGCAGAATTAGAGGTGCCAAGATCGATGCCTATGATGTTCATACCATTCTCCTAAACCCGCTTTTTATTGTCCCGCATGATCTGTCTTTTCACCCTGCAAAGCGCCCTGGTGGCCGGGTTCAGGAAATCCGTAATGAAGCGCATTCAGATAGTGAGCAACATCGTTGATTTCATCGCGACGCCAGTGCAAATCAATGTTACTTTGCCAGCGCCGAACCTGAAACAGCAGGCTGCTCCAATCCGTCGCCAGCCTCTTGTCGCGCCAGTGAATTTCAGCGCTATGGCATGCGTTGCAATGGGTCGCATAGAGCAACTCGCCCCGCGCTTCGCCAGGCTCGGCATGAGCAAAGGCTTGCATGCATGAGAACAGACACAACGCAAAAACAAGCTGCTTTAAACAAGTCATAAAAAGCTCCTGCGCGCTCAATCAAATAGAGGAAGCTGCTGGCCTGCGTGCGACGAACAAGCACACGATAATCATTCATCCTTTAACGGCATGAAAATCATGCATCCCTCACGCTACACCAGCACTGCCGGTGCGGTGGCGGAGACGGCACTCGCGCTGGTCAGCGGCAGAACTGGTTTCTTATCACAGCCGGCGAGCGTGAACGCCAGCAGGATAGTCAGCCCCAGCAGGTTCAGCAGGCGCACGGCTTTCAGTGTTCCCAGTTGACTCGCAACAAATTTTGTTCCGGGTTGTAGTGGTACTCCAACTCGCCCTGATAAGCGTGATGCAACGCTTCGCCCATGCCGCGCGCCAAATGAATATCGGTGGTGGTCACCAGCGTTTCACCCTCTTTTTCTTCAACTGCCATGATGCGTTTGAGCGGATGTTCTGCCCGTTCGCGTTTTTCATGGTTATGCAGCAGATGCATGATTTCGTCGCGATGAGATTGAAGGAACTCTCCCTTCATGCTCAGAAAACCGGCTGGAAATTGATCGTGTATGCGATGACAGGCAGGGCAGGTTTCACTATGCGCGCCTTCTGGCGCGGTCAGCCACTGCCAGCGCCCTTCATGAAATACCGCGCCGCATTGCGGACAGACGGTTGGTTCATGCGGCTTGGCTCGGGCTTTGTAGGCATCGTGCACACGTTCCTGAAACAGGTTATCGTGCCGGGAAATTTTTTGAAATCCTGCTGTCGCGTGACTCATGATATTCTCCTTAAGTTGATCACAGGGTCGCCTGATATTCAACAGGCGCATTCACTACATTTCATCCATGGCGGCAGGATTTGCCTCGTCTTCCGCCAATTCTGCAACCATCGCGTCCGTGGTGAGAATCAGGCCGGCAATCGATGCAGCATTCTGCAAGGCGCTGCGTGTTACCTTGGCAGGATCGACAACGCCCATTTCGATCAGATCGCCGTATTCCTCGGTGGCCGCGTTGTAACCAAAACTGCCACTCCCTTCCAGCACTTTGTTCAGCACCACCGACGGCTCGCCACCGGCATTGATGACGATCTGGCGCAAGGGCTCTTCCAGCGCCCGCAGCACGATCGCAATGCCTGCATCCTGCTCGCTGTTGTCGCCTTTAAACTCGCTGATCGCAGCTCTGGCACGCAGCAATGCCACCCCGCCACCGGGCAGGATGCCCTCTTCGACGGCGGCACGGGTCGCATGCATCGCATCAGCAATGCGTGACTTCTTTTCTTTCATGCCTGTTTCGGTGGCAGCGCCGACTTTAATCACCGCCACGCCACCGGACAGCTTGGCTGCTCGCTCCAGCAACTTTTCCTTGTCGTAACTGCTGACAGCTTCCCCTGCCTGCTGCCTGATTTGCGCAATGCGCTGCTGAATTATTTCCGGATTTCCGGCGCTGCTGATCAGCGTGGTGTCGTCTTTGCCAACTTCCACACGCAGGGCATGGCCAAGATTTTTCAAGGCAGCCTTCTCAAGCGTGAGACCTGCCTCATGGGAGATCACCTCGCCGCCTGTCAGGATGGCGATATCCTCCAGCATGGCGCGGCGACGATCGCCAAATCCCGGGGCCTTGACCGCAACGGTCTTCAAAGTCCCGCGCAGGTTATTGATTACCAGCGTTGCCAATGCCTCGCCTTCGACATCCTCGGCGATGATGAAAAGCGGACGACCTGCCTGGGCTATTTGTTCGAGCAATGGCAATAATTCGTTGATGTTGCCAATCTTTTTGTCATACAGGAGGATATAGGGTTCATCCAGCAGGGCGATCTGTTTCTCTGGATTATTGATAAAGTACGGCGAAAGATAGCCCCGGTCGAACTGCATTCCTTCCACTACTTCCAGCTCGTTTTGCAGGCTCCGGCCGTCCTCGAGCGTGATGACGCCCTGCCGGCCTACTTTCTCCATGGCTCGCGCGATGATCTCGCCAATGGCCGCATCGGCATTGGCAGAAATTGCGCCAACCTGAGCAATTTCCAGGCTTGTTGTGCAGGGTTTGGCTATTTTTTTCAGCTCATCAACGGTAGCCAGTATCGCCTTGTCGATGCCGCGCTTCAAGTCCATCGGGTTCATGCCGGCCGCGACATATTTCATGCCTTCACGCACGATCGCCTGTGCCAGCACGGTAGCGGTGGTGGTGCCATCCCCCGCCACATCGGAGGTTTTGCTGGCTACCTCTCGTACCATCTGCGCGCCCATGTTCTCGAACTTGTCAGGAAGCTCAATCTCTTTTGCGACGATGACACCGGAGTTGGCCACCAGCGGCGGGCCATAGCTGCGGTTCAGAATCACGTTGCGACCTTTCGGGCCCAGCGTCACCTTGACCGCATCAGCCAGAATGTTCACGCCCTTTATAATTCTGTCGCGGGCCGCATCGTGAAACAAAACCTGTTTAGCCGACATAACACCCTCCAGAACTGCACAGTTCGGCCCGGATTTACAGCGCACCACGCCCCATGGCGCGGTGCGCTATTCCCTCTATGAAATAGGGATATCCCGGCTAGGTGTCCCGGGCTTCTTGGGCAAGGTCAGTTCGAGTACGCCGTTGTTGTAGCTGGCTTTAACATTGCCTTGATCCACCTCTGCACCCAGGCTGAAGCTGCGAGAGGCCATGCCGTAACTGCGCTCGCAGCTGATCACCCGTTCACCCTCTTTGGTTTCCTTCTCCTGCTTGACTTCGGCGCTGATCGAAACCAGGTTGCCCTCGATGGTCACGTGGATGTCATCCTTGTTCACCCCGGGAATTTCTGCTTTGACCAGATACTGACCATCCGTCTCTTTCACATCCATCTTGATCTGCGGCTCAAGGGCTCCGCGAAAAATCGGACGCATCATGAACCGGCTGAACATATCGTCCACATTCAGAAACGGGTCGATACGTGCGATTTCGTTTAACGGGTCGAATCGGCTAAGGTTGCTCAAGATAGGTCTCCTTATTTAATTTTCAGTTAAATCAAGTTACGGCTGTTATGGCATCGAAAGTGTACTTCACCGCTTCCACTTCAAAAGACACATCGCGATCCACTGACTGCGGTGTGTCCTCCTCCTGTTCATGTGCCATCCAAACCTGATCAATTTCTTCAGGCTGGGTGAGGTGGTGGCTCATGGGCATCTCCTTCAAAGGCGAATTGAGTGGCTGATAAGTGGCAAAGATACACCCAATATTTTGATATTCATATAGGCCGAATTATCTATGCATTTCGGCCTAGCAACATCGAATATCGGAATATCCAGACTGAACCTGTCACTTGCATGCACGTTGAGCTGGCTGCGCGCGGGTATACAAACGCTATGCGCCTCAAGCGGCCATGCGGCGGCTCGTACGAAGGCCAGACCCGGCGATAATTCGTGCAGGATGATACGAAGGATTACAACGTGACGGGCAGAATGCCAGGCAACAAAAAACCCGCAAAGCTCACGCCATGCGGGTTTCTTGGAAGTTTCAGATATTTTTGAAACTGCAATTTGGTGGTGATGGGTGGATTTGAACCACCGACCTCAGCGTTATGAGTGCTGCGCTCTAACCACCTGAGCTACATCACCAAAGAGGACGGCATTGTCCGCACTTTTATCACTCGTGTCAATGGCAAGAAACCATCTTTAACTCACTTCCGGAAAATTCTTTTTGCAATACAGTCAATTTGGCACTCATTTGCTCATCCAGACCATTGATTATGAATACGGTCGCACGGCTTTTGCTGGAACGCTCGCCCATTTTGGCGCTATTCACACCTTTTTTATGCAACCCTTCCAGGAAGTTTTGCGCAGATTCGCGACTCTTGAACAGCCCGAGCGAAATCGCATTCAGCCACTCACCCGCTTCCTGCACCACAAAATAGTCTGTTACGCCGCGCTCCTTGAGTTGAGCCACCTTATGACTCACCGCCGCCTTGTCCTTGAGCGGTGCGATATACACCCAGAAGCCTATAACCCGATCAATTTCGCGCTGACTCAGTTTCTCGCCCAGCGACAATTTTTTCAGGGCTTTTGCAGCCTGTTCAAGATCCGCGCCGGAGAAGTCGCCCCATTCAAAGCAAGTGCCGGCTTTTGCCACCGATGACGCTGCCGCCGGTGCTGATACAGGAACAGGGGCAGAAGCGGACTGAATCGATTCCAACGGTGGGGTAACGGCAGATGCCGCTTGTGCCTGTTCACTGCCCATCAGCGTGATTTTTTCCTCATGCACCGGGTGCAGCACTTGCGCTTCCTGACCATCATCCAGCACGCCCGTTTGCATCACGGCAAACAAAACAACATTCACCGTGATTAACAACCAAAATAATATTTTCACGCTTTTTCTCATGCTTTACTCGCTTCCTGTGCGATTAACAACAATCCTTGCAGCACGAGATTATCCACCATCTGCACCGGCAAGTTTAAGTGAGGTGACAACAGGTACGCCGCGCCTCCGCTCAGCAGCACCGGCGCACCGATCATATCCAGCAATGCATACTGCCGCTGTATGGCACCGCAGCTGGCCTGCACAGCGCCGCTGAACAGTGCGTCGGCCGTGCTGTGCGGAAAGCTCATGTAATGACCGCCACCCGCCGGCAACAGAGCGGTCGCTGATGTCAGACTGCGCTGCATTAATTCTATCCCCGGCAGGATTAGCCCGCCGATAAATTCGCCACCAGCAGACAGCGCATCAATCGTGGTTGCCGTACCGCTACCCACCACCAGACAAGCAGCCCCGACATGATGCCATGCCGCGATCAGTGCAGCCCAACGATCACTACCCAGCTGCGCAGGCAGCGCATAGCCGTTACGCACACCACACGCATCGACTTGTGCGGTGATAAATTGAGGCATCCAGTGCCTTACTGCGCAGGCCGCCTTAATCTGCCGGTCAACTTCAGAACCCGCCACATTGCTCACCCATACTTGCTGTACGTCTGGGTAGCCGGCAAAGCTCAAATCGCCTGCCTGGTTGCTCGGTATATTGACGACGGGTCGCCAGTGTTCACCGTCCACCAGTGCCAATTTAATGTTGGTATTACCTGCATCAATCAACAATCTCATCACGAACCGACTCCCACTTCTCCGGAATTGAATTGTCTTATGCCCTGAGCCATTTCCAGACGCAGCTCACCACCCTCGCTGACACCGCGCGCGATACCGCTGATACTGCTGCCATCCGGCATTTTCAGCTGGATCGGCAAATTTTGCTGGGCATGATATCGCTCCCACTCAACGCGCATGGGAGCGAAACCTGTCAGCGAGAATTCATCCAGCACGATAGCCAATTGTTGCAATACGGCTGCCAGCAACTGATTACGCGTGGGCGGCATTGCGCACACCTGATCCATAGCTGCGGCAGGTTGCGTAATCAGCTGCTCTATCATCAGCGGCAGATTGCAATTGATGCCTATGCCTATCACCACCGCACTCGGACCGTACATATCGCCCTGCGCCTCGATCAGCACACCACCCAGCTTGCCGAAAGGAGCCAGAATGTCGTTCGGCCACTTCAGCCCAACCCCACAAGCTTTAAATTTTTGCAGCGCACGCAGGATAGCCAAACCCACCGCCAGACTCAATCCTGACAGCGCATTCAAACCGCCATCAAACCGCCACAACAGTGAAAAAGTCAGCGCATTACCGAGACCGGAATGCCAGGCACGCCCGATACGACCTCTGCCGGCAGTCTGCAACTCCACCGCCAGCACGCTGCCGCTGGGGGCACCTTGTGTGGCACGCCGCAGCAACTCAGTATTGCTGGAGGTAGCCTGTTGCAATATTTCAAGCTGGAAACCCGCGGCGGCATTTCCGAGACAACGATTAATTTCAACCGCATCAAGACAATACCAGGGCTGAGCCAGACGATAACCCCGTCCGCGTATGCGTTGAAGCGCTACGCCATAATCTGCCACAGACGCCAAAGCGCTGAAAACTGTCGCACGCGACACACCCAACTGCAGCCCCAGTTCACTGCCTGAGTGAAACGCGCCATCAGCCAACAGCCGCAACAATTGCCAGGTACGCGGATTCATGAAAACAACAATTGATAATTGAGAATTGAAAATGGACAGTTAACAATCGGCAACCACATGGCGTCTTGCATCATGCATCCTCCTTCGAGGATTTAATGATTAAAGATTTCTCCCTGACAACATTCTTTTTCATTGCTTAACAATTCATAACTATCAATTGTTAATGATCCATTGCCTTGTTTACACGTTAAAAAGGAAATTCAGTACATCGCCGTCCTGTACCACATATTCCTTGCCTTCGACGCGCATCTTGCCCTTTTCCTTCGCACCGGCCTCACCGCCACAGGCTATGAAGTCGTTAAAGGCGATAGTCTGTGCACGAATGAAACCGCGCTCAAAATCGGTGTGGATCACGCCAGCAGCCTGAGGTGCAGTATCACCCTTGTGTATAGTCCACGCGCGCACTTCCTTAACACCGGCGGTGAAGTAAGTTTGCAATCCGAGCAGGTCGTAACCTGTGCGAATAAGTTTGTTCAAACCAGGCTCATCCAATCCCAGATCAGCCAGAAATTCGAGTTTGTCGGCATCATCCAGATCCGCCAGTTCGGCTTCAATCTTGGCGCACAAAACGACGACCGGCGCGCCCTCCTTGGCTGCATGTTCACGCAGACGGTCGAGGTGCGGGTTGTTTTCGAAGCCGTCCTCAAGCACGTTGCCGACATACATCGCAGGCTTGATGGTCAGCAGGCACAGCGGCTGAATGATCTTTTTATCGTCGTCGCTCAAACCGAAAGTGCGTGCCGGATTGCCCTGATTCAAGTGCGGCAGCAGCTTTTCCAACACTGCAACCAATTGCTGCGCATCCTTATCACCGGACTTAGCCTTCTTGCCATCGCGATGTAACGTGCGTTCAACCACCGCCATATCGGCCAGCGCCAGCTCGGTGATGATGACTTCGATATCGGACAAGGGATCAACGCGACCAGCGACGTGAACCACGTTCTCATCCTCAAAGCAGCGCACTACATTGACGATGGCATCGGTCTCGCGAATGTTGGCCAGAAACTGATTACCCAGACCCTCGCCTTTGGAGGCGCCCGCCACAAGACCTGCGATGTCGACGAATTCGACGATGGCAGGTTGCATACGTTGAGGTTTGACGATCTTGGCCAACTCAGCCATGCGCGGATCCGGAACTTCGACGATGCCGACGTTGGGCTCAATCGTACAGAAGGGGTAATTCTCTGCGGCGATACCCGCCTTGGTCAGCGCATTAAACAGAGTGGATTTACCTACATTAGGCAGGCCGACAATTCCGCATTTCAAACTCATTTTGTTTCCTTGATATTCAATTGGTTACTACAAACAGAGGCAGACCTGCTCAGTTATTGTTCTAAATTAATTGGGAGTCAGGCGGTCACGGGGACAAACAGTGCATCTCATGGCTTTTCCAAGCTATCTTGCACTGTCCAAATTCAATGGTGATTGTAACACTCCCGGATGCACGCTCCAAAGGCTTGCGCGAGATGCAAGCCCGACTCGCCACATCAGGGATAAACGTGAATTAATCTCAAAGCTCACCTATGCAACGCCTGCAAGAGATGAACGATCAGATCGCAACACCCTTGTCGTCGAACATACCCTCGAACAAAATCGAGCTGAGATAGCGCTCGCCTGAATCGGGCAAAATTACAACAATGGTTTTACCTGCGTTTTCAGGTCGATGGGCCAGACGCACTGCCACGGCGACGGCGGCACCACAAGAAATCCCTGACAGGATACCTTCTTCACGTGCCAGACGACGGGCGTAGAGCACGGCATCTTCGTTGCTTACCTGTTCGATCTCATCCACCAGTGACATATCCAGTGTGGCCGGCACGAATCCTGCGCCAATTCCTTGTATCTTGTGCGGGCCGGGCTTGATCGCCTCGCCTGCACGGCTTTGCGTCAGAACCGGACTGGCTGACGGCTCAACGGCAACCGCAGTAATAGCGCGACCTTTGGTATGCTTGATAAAACGTGAAATACCTGTGATGGTGCCACCCGTGCCAACACCCGACACCAGCATGTCGATCTTGCCGTCCGTGTCATTCCAGATTTCAGGCCCGGTGGTTTGCTCGTGTATTGCAGGGTTAGCCGGATTCTTGAACTGATGCAGCAAAACATATTTATCAGGGTCGGAAGCTGCGATCTCTTCAGCGCGGGCGATAGCACCATTCATGCCTTTGGCACCTTCGGTCAGCACCAGCGTAGCGCCATAGGCGACAAGCAATTTTCGGCGCTCGATGCTCATAGTTTCCGGCATGGTCAGCGTGAGCGGTATGCCTCTGGCAGCAGCAACAAATGCCAGCGCAATGCCTGTGTTGCCGCTGGTTGGTTCGACGAGGTGTTTGCCTGGGCCTAACAAGCCGCGCTTGTCCGCATCTGCGACCATAGCCGCACCAATCCGACATTTCACGGAATAGGCAGGATTACGCCCTTCAATCTTGGCAAGAATGGTAGCCGGCGCGCCGTCTGTGATGCGGTTAAGGCGCACCAGTGGAGTGTGACCGATGGACAGGGAATTGTCTTCGAACCAGTTTGACATGATGACTCCTTAACAAGAAAGTTTACGGTTTAAGGTTTACAGAAAACGGTGAACATGAAACGGCAAAAAATTTTTCCGTTTGCAGTTTTCGGGAAACATAAAACCGGGAACGGTAAACAGGATTTACAACCGCATAATAGCAAAAAGCGAACTGTCGCCAGTCCGCTTTTCGTTTAATGCCAGAACATTACAGCATTTTACTCAGCATCAACCACTTCAGCATCAGCCGGGCGATCCATCAGTTCTACCAATGCCATAGGAGCATTGTCGCCTTGACGGAAACCGAACTTCAAAACGCGCAAATAACCGCCATTGCGTGTCGCATAGCGTGGGCCAAGCTCATCAAACAACTTGGTAACCATTTCACGGTCACGCAGACGGGCAAAAGCCAGACGACGATTAGCCAGTGTTGGAGTCTTGCCCAGCGTCAGGATAGGTTCTGCAACGCGACGCAGTTCCTTGGCCTTAGGCAGGGTAGTCTTGATGACTTCGTGACGCAACAGGGAAACGGTCATGTTGCGGAACATTGCCAGACGGTGACTGCTGGTACGGTTGAGTTTTCTTAAACCTAAACGGTGACGCATAATTGCCTCTCTTAAACTTCAGTTATTCCACTGCTTAAAGCGGACTATTTATTGTGCAGCTTTAAGCAGCTGCGACTGGCCAGTTTTCCAGCTTCATGCCCAGCGACAAATTGTGCTCTGCAAGAACCTGCTTGATTTCATTCAGAGACTTGCGGCCCAGATTCGGGGTACGCAACAAATCGTTTTCGCTGTATTGAATCAGATCGCCGATGTAATGAATGCTTTGTGCCTTGAGACAGTTGGAAGAACGTGGAGTCAACTCCAGATCATCAACCGGACGCAGCAGGATAGGATCAACCTGAGGAACATGTTCTTTTTCAACAACAGGCTCAGTACCTTCCAGCGCAGCAAACACAGAGAACTGATCCACAAGGATACGCGCAGCATTGCGGATCGCCTGTTCAGGATCAATTGCACCGTTTGTCTCAATCGTCATGATCAGCTTGTCAAGATCGGTGCGTTGTTCAACACGCGCGCTCTCAACAGCATAGCTAACCCGACTTACAGGGCTGAACGAAGCATCGAGAGCGATGTGTCCAACAGCACGGGTTTCATTCGGCAACTGACGAGAAATCGCTGAAACATAACCACGACCTTGCTCAACTTTAATCTGCATGTCCAGCTTACCGCCGGCAGTCAGATGCGCAATCACGTGATCAGGATTCAGAACTTCAACATCGGCATTCGCGCTGATGTCTGCAGCAGTAACGACACCGAAGCCGTCCTTCTTTAAAGTCAGGACAACTTCTTTGACACCATGCAGACGCAGCACAACACCCTTGAGGTTCAACAGGATGTCGACGACATCTTCCTGAACGCCATCAATCGTTGCGTACTCATGCAAAACACCCGCCATCTTGACTTCGGTAGGTGCAGCACCTGCCATTGAAGACAACAAAATACGACGCAATGCATTGCCCAAAGTGTGGCCGAAACCACGCTCAAAAGGTTCCATGACCACTTTAGCCTGGGTCTCGGAAATCTTTTGAACTTCAATAATGCGAGGCTTCAAAAAATCATTGTTATACATAAGCTACTCCGCGTGGATTACTTGGAATACAACTCAACCACGAGATGCTCGTTGATGGTTGCAGGCAGTTCAGCACGTTGTGGGTTGGCTTTGAATGTACCCTTGAATGCCTTGGTATCCATTTCGATCCATGCAGGGAAACCACGTTGCTCAGCCGCTGCAATAGCCGCCTTGATACGCAATTGTGCCTTGGACTTTTCAGCCACTTCAATCACGTCACCTGGACGCACTTGATAGGAAGGAATGTTTACGCGCTTGCCGTTTACCAGCAAACCGTTGTGACGAACAACCTGACGCGATTCGGCACGTGAAGCACCAAAGCCCATACGGTAAGTCACATTGTCCAGACGGGACTCCAACAATTGCAGCAGCGATTCACCGGTGATACCGCGTGAGGCTTCAGCTTTCTTGTAAGTCAGTCGGAACTGACGCTCCAGAACGCCGTAGATACGACGAACTTTTTGTTTTTCACGCAACTGACCACCGTACTCAGACAAACGAGTATTACGGCGCTGGCCATGCTGACCAGGTGGATACGCACGGCGCTCTACTGCACACTTGTCAGTAAAGCATTTTTCACCCTTCAAGAAGAGCTTTTCGCCTTCGCGACGGCACTTACGGCATTTTGCATCAAGATTTCTAGCCAAGATCAACTCCCAAATAAATTAGATACGACGCTTTTTAGGCGGACGGCAACCGTTGTGCGGCACCGGCGTAATATCAGAAATGCTTGTGATCTTAAAACCAGCTGCATTCAATGCACGTACTGTAGATTCACGACCAGGACCTGGGCCCTTGATACGCACTTCAATATTCTTAACACCACATTCAGCAGCAGATTTGCCTACGACTTCAGCAGCAACCTGTGCAGCAAATGGAGTACTCTTACGAGAACCCTTGAAACCATTCGCGCCACTCGTGGACCATGCCAGAGCATTGCCCTGACGATCCGTGATCGTTACGATGGTGTTGTTAAAGGAAGCGTGAACGTGTGCAATACCTTCAACGACATTCTTTTTTACTTTTTTGCGCACTTTCGTGCTTGGCTTAGCCATGATTAAATCCTCTAATGCGTTAAAGCAAACTTACTTCTTTGCGCCAGCAATCGATTTGCGTGGACCCTTGCGAGTACGCGCATTGGTGCGAGTACGTTGTCCGCGACAAGGCAGACCACGACGGTGACGCACACCACGATAGCAGCCCAAATCCATCAGACGTTTGATGTTCATCGTCGTTTCGCGACGAAGATCACCTTCCACTGTGAATTTTGCGACTTGTTCGCGCAAGCTCTCAACCTCAGCGTCAGTCAGATCTTTCATCTTGACGCTAGGTATTACACCTGCAGCTGCGCAAATGCCTTGTGAGCGAACTCTTCCGATACCATAAATTGCAGTTAAAGCAATTACAGCGTGTTGATGGTTTGGGATATTTACCCCTGCAATACGTGCCATGCAGCTACCCTATCTTTAAAAAACGAAAATTATATCATCAAAAACCAAGTTAGAAAATTAACCTTGGCGTTGCTTGTGACGTGGCTCAGTGCAAATTACACGCACAACACGTTTACGAATAACGATCTTGCAGTTACGGCAGATCTTTTTTACTGATGCTTGAACTCTCATTTACTTCTCCTAACTATTAACTATTTGGCACGGAATACAATTCGCGCTCTGCTCAAATCATATGGCGTTAACTCCACCGTCACCTTGTCGCCAGGTAAAATGCGAATATAGTGCATGCGCATTTTACCGGAAATATGACCGAGAACCACATGACCATTTTCAAGCTTGATTCGGAACGTTGCGTTCGGCAACGATTCCTCGATCTCACCTTGCATCTGAATTACATCTTCTTTTGCCATTAGCGTGACAACCCACCTTTAAAATTAGCCTTTTTCAGCAAACTATCATACTGGTGCGTCATCAAATACGACTGCACTTGTGCCATGAAATCCATCGTGACCACAACAAGAATCAGCAAGGACGTTCCACCAAAGTAGAATGGCACGTTGAACTTGACGACCAGAAACTCAGGCAACAAGCACACCAGCGTAATGTAAACAGCACCGATCAGAGTCAGACGCAACATGATCTTTTCAACATACTTGGCGGTTTGATCACCTGGACGAATTCCCGGCAAGAAAGCACCGCTCTTCTTCAGGTTATCAGCAGTTTCCTTCGGACTAAACACCAGAGCCGTATAGAAAAAGCAGAAGAACAAAATCGCTGCCGCATAAGTCAAGACGTAAATCGGTTGTCCAGGGGATAGCATTTGACTCGCATCCTTGAGCCATCCCATGCCTTGCGAATTACCAAACCATCCTGCAATCGTTGCCGGGAACAGGATCATGCTGGAAGCAAAAATAGGAGGAATAACACCTGCCATGTTCAGCTTCAGCGGCAAATGAGAACTTTGTCCGCCATAAACCCTGTTACCAACTTGTCGTTTGGCATAATTGACCAATATTTTGCGCTGACCGCGTTCAACGAACACAACCAATGCAGTCACGGCAATTGCACCGACAAACAAGAACAACACAAGCGGTATGGAAAAAGCACCTGTACGCGCCAACTCGAGCGTACTGCCAATTGCATTTGGTAAACCAGCAGCAATACCAGCGAAAATGATCAACGAAATTCCGTTACCCAAACCGCGCTCTGTAATCTGTTCGCCCAACCACATCAGGAACATTGTTCCGGTAACCAGCGTGATCATAGTGGTCATCTGAAACATCGAGCCTGGATGAAGAACCAAACCCGGCTGAGCCTGCAACGCGACCGAAATACCGAATGACTGAAAAATTGCCAGGCCTAGCGTGCCATATCGGGTGTACTGGGTAATCTTGCGACGGCCAGACTCACCCTCTTTTTTCAACTGCTCAAGGTAAGGTACGGCAATCGCGGCCAATTGCATGATGATCGACGCCGAAATATACGGCATGATACCCAAAGCAAACAGCGTAAATCTCGACAGCGCACCACCCGAGAACATATTGAACATGCCCAAGATGCCGTTCTTTTGTGTCTTGAACAGGTCAGCCAACACAACCGGATCAATTCCTGGCACTGGAATATGTGCACCAATACGGTACACAACCAGTGCACCCAACAAGAACCAAAGACGGGTACTCAAATCACCGTATTTGGCCTTAGGTACCTCTTTAGCAACTTTGGTCACAGTTAGCCTTCTTACTCTTCGATGCTACCGCCAGCGGCTTCAATCGCTGCACGCGCACCTTTGGTAACCAGCAAACCCTGCAACTTGACCGCACGAACGATTTCTCCACAGAGAAATACTTTGGCAGACAACGCGCCGGCACGAACTACACCGGCTTGCTTCAGAGCCAACAGATCGATTGTGTCAACTGGCAACTTTTGCAAATCGGACAAACGAACTTCAACTGTATCAAAACGAGTCAATGAAACGAAGCCACGCTTAGGCAAACGACGCTGCAAAGGCATCTGACCGCCTTCGAAACCAACCTTGTGAAAACCGCCAGCACGAGACTTTTGACCTTTATGGCCACGACCGCAGGTCTTGCCCAATCCGGAACCGATACCGCGACCAACGCGACGCTTTGCGTGCTTGGCGCCCAATGCTGCTTGAATAGTATTAAGTTGCATTATTGAGCCTCGTATTTAACCAAGTAAAACACTTTGTTAATCATGCCTCGAACGCAAGGTGTATCTACAAGTTCAACGGTATGATTGATACGACGCAGACCTAAGCCGCGAAGTGTATCGCGATGTGATTGCTTGGTGCCAATCATGCTTTTGAGCTGTGTCACTTTAATTGTTTTGGCTTTTGTCATTATTTACCCCAAAATTTCGTCAAGATTCTTGCCGCGCTTGGCAGCAATCTCAGACGGTGCGTTCAACGCACGAAGTCCATTCAATGTTGCGCGAACAACGTTGTATGGGTTGCTGGAACCGATACACTTGGCTGAAACGTCACGCACACCAACCGCTTCAAATACTGCTCGCATAGCGCCACCGGCGATAATACCAGTACCTTCAACTGCCGGGCGCATCAGAACCTTAGCCGCACCATGTGTACCAACAACAGCGTGATGCAAAGTGCCGTTCTTCAGATTAACCTTGAACAGATTACGACGACATTCTTCCATCGCTTTTTGTACGGCAACAGGAACTTCCTTAGACTTTCCCTTGCCCATCGCGATACGACCGTCGCCATCACCCACAACAGCAAGAGCGGCGAAGCCCATGATACGTCCACCTTTTACGACCTTGGTGACACGATTCACGGCGATCATTTTTTCGATCATGCCATCATCGCGTTCCTGTTGTTGCATTTTTCCTTGCGGCTTAGCCATTGCTCAACTCCAATTAGAACTGTAGACCATGCTCACGCGCGGCTTCAGCCAACGCCTTGACACGACCATGATAACGATTACCGGAACGATCGAAGGCAACCTGAGCAATACCTGCACTCTTGGCCTTCTCAGCGATACGTTGACCCACGACAGCCGCAGCCGCCTTGTTTCCACCATTTGCCAGATCCTTAGCTACATCAGCCTCAAGACTGGATGCACTTGCCAGGATTTTGCTACCATCAGCAGAAATGATCTGTGCGTAGATATGCAAATTGGTACGATGGATTGCCAGACGTACGGTTCTTTTTTCAGCAATGCGTGCACGGGTTTTGCGTGCTCTGCGCTGACGAGATGCTTTTTTATTCAACATATCCGCCTCAATTATTTCTTCTTGGTTTCTTTCATGATCACCACTTCGTCACTATAACGAACGCCCTTGCCCTTGTAAGGCTCAGGAGAACGGAAAGCACGAATTTCTGCGGCAACCTGGCCTACGCGTTGTTTGTCAGCACCCTTCAAAACCACTTCGGTTTGAGTAGGGGTTGTAACAACCACGCCTTCGGGCATAACGTAAGCGACTGGATGGGAAAATCCCAGCGTCAGGTTAAGTGTATCGCCAACTGCTTGTGCACGGTAACCCACGCCAACCAGAAGCAATTTACGTTCAAAACCTTTACTGACACCCTGCACCATGTTAGCCAGCAGTGCACGGATAGTTCCGGACATCGCATTTGACTGCTTGGAACTGCTCAATGCCGAACACAACAGGCTGTCGCCTTCATGCACAACTTTAACATCGTCAGTCAAAACACGCTTAAGAACACCTAACGGGCCTTTAATTGTAATTTCATTCGCAACCATCGCGAATTCTACGTCGCTTGGTACAATGACAGGATTCTTGGCAACTCTAGACATATTTACCTCCTTACGCGACTACGCACAACACTTCGCCGCCAATACCATTGGCACGCGCTTTGCGGTCGGTCATCAAACCCTTCGAAGTAGAAACAATCGCGATCCCCAAGCCATTCATGACTTTAGGAATATCGGTGTTACCCTTGTAAATACGCAATCCCGGACGACTGATGCGCTGAATTTTTTCGATTACCGGACGTCCGCTGTAATACTTTAGACCGATTTGCAAAGTAGCCTTACCAGGCGTTCCTTGTTCGATTTTGAAGCCATCAACATAGCCTTCTTCTTTAAGAACTTCAGCAATTGCTACCTTCAATTTTGAAGATGGCATAGATACGCTGGCTTTTTCAGCCATCTGCGCATTACGAATGCGCGTTAACATATCGGAAATTGGATCATTCATGCTCATAATTATTTCTCCTACCAGCTAGCCTTAGTGATCCCTGGAATCTCACCACGCATCGCAAATTCACGTACCTTGATGCGACCCAAACCAAACTTCCTGAATGTTCCGCGAGGGCGACCAGTCAAAGCACAGCGATTACGCAAACGCACTGGACTGGAATCACGTGGCAACGCCTGCAATTTCAAACGAGCAGCTGCACGATCTTCATCGGAGAGACTCATGTTAGAAATTGTTGCAAACAGCTCAGCGCGCTTTGCTGCAAATTTCTTGACGATCTCGCGACGCTTGAGATCACGGTTAATCAATGACATCTTAGCCATTAGTAATCCCTCATTTCTTTAATGGGAGTTTGAAAGCCAACAATAAAGCGCGTGCTTCGTCGTCAGTCTTCGCGGAAGTCGTGATCGTGATGTTCATACCACGCAAAGCATCGACTTTTTCATATTCAATTTCCGGGAATATGATTTGTTCCTTGATGCCCATGTTGTAATTACCACGGCCATCGAAAGACTTACCGGAAATACCACGAAAGTCGCGAATACGCGGAATGGCAACAGAAATCAGGCGGTCAAGAAAGTCATACATGCGGTCTTTGCGCAGTGTAACCTTGCAACCAACTGGATAACCTTCACGAATCTTGAATCCAGCGATGGATTTTTTAGACATCGTAACGATTGGCTTCTGACCTGCGATCTTTTGCATATCGCCAACAGCAAAATCCATAACCTTCTTGTCAGCTACCGCCTCACCAACACCCATGTTAAGGGTGATTTTTTCGATACGCGGAACTTCCATAACGGACTTATAGCCAAACTGCGTCATAAGATCCTTAGTTACTTTATCTTTGTAAATATCATACAAACGAGCCATGCTCTATACCCCTTAAGCGTCAACAACTTCGCCGTTGGATTTGAACACACGTACTTTGCGTCCATCTTCCAGCGTTTTAATACCGACTCGATCACCCTTATTCGCTGCGGCATTGAACAAAGCCACGTTTGAAATATGTATTTTCGATTCTTTTTCGACGATACCGCCAGCCAGCCCTTTTACAGGATTTGGCTTCTGATGTTTTTTGACTTTATTGATGCCGCCAACCAACAAGTAATCACCCAGAACGCTCAACACGTTTCCGCGATTACCCTTGTCTTTGCCAGCGATGACAATAACGTCATCGTTCTTTTTAATCTTACGCATGATTTTCCTCGATCGACCTGTTTACGCTAAAGCACTTCAGGTGCAAGCGAAACGATCTTCATAAACTTTTCAGTACGAAGCTCACGTGTTACTGGTCCGAAAATACGAGTTCCGATAGGTTCGAGCTTGGCATTCAACAACACCGCAGCATTGCCATCAAACTTAACCAGCGAACCATCCGAACGGCGAACACCATAAGCGGTACGAACCACTACGGCATTATAAACTTCGCCTTTCTTTACACGACCACGTGGAGCTGCATCACGGATACTTACCTTGATAACATCACCAACGGAAGCATAACGACGCTTAGAACCACCCAATACCTTGATGCACATTACAGAACGCGCACCAGTATTGTCAGCCACATCTAAAACAGACTGCATTTGTATCATTATTTAATCTCCAACTTTTTCCGCTTGCAGCGGCCAGTTTTGGTACCCGTTCGGGTAAAGGGCGCCGCAAGCGGCGATGTAACGAAGCCGCTTATTATATGCAATTCATGAAAACTTGCAAGCTGAAATTTCAATTAAACCGCAAATACCTTTAAGCAGCCTTAGATACGCGCCATGCTTTGGTTTTTGCAAGAGGACGACACTCTTCAATCGTAACTACATCGCCGGTGTGGCACTCATTATTTTCATCATGAGCATGGTACTTCTTGGAAACGCGGATAATCTTACCCAGCAACGGGTGCTTTACCTTGCGTTCGACCAAAACGGTAATCGTCTTGTCCATTTTGTCACTTGTAACAGTACCGGTCAGGGTACGCTTAAGTTTAGCTTCGCTCATGACTGTGCTTCCTTCTGCTGCATTACGGTTTTGATGCGCGCTATGTCGCGACGAATCTTACGCATCTCGCTGGTCTTGGTCATTTGTTGCGTTGCTACTTGCATACGCAGGCCAAATTGAGCGCGGGTCAAGGAGAGCAGATCTTGCTGCAACTCTGACTTTGACTTGAGTTTGAGTTCACTAGCCTTCATGATTATTCACCTACCTGTCTAACGACAAACACAGTCGCAAGTGGCAGCTTTGCAGATGCCAACTTAAACGCTTCGCGTGCCAATGTTTCATCAACGCCATCCATCTCGTACAACATCTTGCCTGGTTGAATCTCGGCGACGTAGTACTCAGGATTACCCTTACCATTACCCATACGGACTTCAGCAGGCTTTTTGGAGATTGGCTTATCAGGAAATACACGGATCCAGATACGACCACCACGCTTGATATGACGAGTCATAGCGCGACGTGCGGCTTCAATTTGACGCGCAGTCAAACGACCACGCGCAACCGATTTCAGACCAAACTCACCGAAACTTACCTTGTTACCACGTGTGGCAATCCCGGTATTACGGCCCTTTTGTTCCTTACGGTACTTTCTTCTAGCTGGCTGTAGCATGCTTAGCTCCTGGCTTTTTTACTCGTTTTTCCGGTTCAGCAGCAGCTGGTGCAGCAACTTCCTGACCGATATCACCCTTGTAGACCCATACCTTAACCCCGATAATACCGTAGGTGGTTTTGGCTTCAGAAGTACCATAGTCGATATCTGCGCGCAGTGTATGCAATGGCACACGGCCTTCGCGATACCATTCGGTACGAGCGATTTCAATACCGTTCAGACGACCCGCGCTCATGATCTTGATGCCAAGAGCACCCAGACGCATTGCGTTTTGCATCGAACGCTTCATCGCGCGACGGAACATGATGCGCTTTTCCAATTGAGCAGTGATGTTATCCGCGATCAATTGAGCATCGATTTCTGGTTTACGCACTTCTTCGATCGCCAGGTCAACAGAGAGCAGACCCATACGCTTGCGCAACTCTGCACGCAACAGTTCGATATCCTCACCCTTTTTCCCGATAACCATACCAGGACGAGCAGTGTAGATAGTCACTTTTGCGCTTTTAGCAGGACGCTCAATGATGATTTTTGAAACCATAGCTGAAGCCAACTTCTTCTTCAGAAATGCACGAACTTCGATGTCTTTAAGCAACATGTCAGCAAAGTTGGCGCTGTTGGCGAACCACTTAGAATCCCAGTTCTTGCGAACGCTTAACCGGAAACCGGTTGGGTGAATTTTCTGTCCCATAATTTATCCTCAGCTTCCGACGCTAACAGTGATATGACAAGTCTGTTTTTCGATCTTATTGCCGCGACCCTTCGCACGAGCCATGAAGCGCTTGAGCGAAGATGCCTTGTCAACATAAATGACCTTAACTTTCAACTCATCAATGTCGGCACCATCATTGTGCTCGGCATTAGCGATTGCAGAATCAAGCGCCTTCTTGATGATTCCAGCACCCTTTTTAGGGCTGAAGTTCAAAATATTGAGCGCTTGCGCAACTGGCAAACCGCGAATCTGATCCGCAACTAAGCGAGCCTTTTGTGCGGAGAGGTGAATGTTTTTTGCAACTGCAGTAGTCGTAGTCATCATGCCTCCCTTATCTCTTGACTGCTTTTTTATCAGCAGCATGACCCTTGAAGGTACGAGTCAGGGAAAATTCACCTAACTTATGACCAACCATGTTTTCAGAAACGTACACCGGTATGTGTTGTTTGCCGTTATGTACAGCAATCGTCAAACCGACGAACTCAGGCAACACCGTTGAACGGCGTGACCAGGTTTTTACCGGGCGCTTATCATTTGTTGCGCGCACTGTCTCAATCTTCTTGAGCAGATGAGCGTCTACAAATGGACCTTTTTTAATGGAACGTGCCATGTTTAATTACCCCTTAAGCCTTAAAACGACGACGCACGATCATGCTGTTAGTGCGCTTGTTTCGACGTGTGCGGAATCCCTTAGCCGGAACACCCCATGGGCTGACCGGATGACGACCAGCTGCAGTCTTACCTTCACCACCACCGTGAGGGTGATCGACCGGGTTCATGACCACACCGCGAACGGTAGGACGAACACCGCGCCAACGCATCGCGCCAGCTTTACCGATAGAACGCAGACTGTGCTCAGAGTTACCCACTTCGCCCAATGTCGCCTTGCAATCGATATGCACCTTGCGGATTTCGCCAGAGCGCAAACGCAATTGAGCATAGCTACCATCACGTGCCAATAACTGAACCGAAGTACCAGCAGAACGTGCCAATTGAGCACCCTTGCCTGGCAACATTTCGATGCAATGAATCGTCGAACCAACCGGGATGTTACGCAATGGAAGCGTATTACCAGCCCTGATTGGCGCTTCGGAACCGCTGATCAATGCAGCACCAGCAGAGATACCCTTAGGTGCAATGATGTAACGACGCTCACCATCAACATACAACAGCAGTGCGATATTGGCACTACGGTTTGGATCGTATTCCAGACGCTCAACGACACAAGGAATTCCATCCTTATTACGCTTGAAATCTATCAGACGGTAATGTTGCTTATGACCGCCACCCATATGACGAGTAGTGATGTGACCATTATTGTTACGGCCAGCTGTCTTGGTTTGCTTTTCCAGCAAGGACGCAACAGGCTTACCCTTATGCAATTCCTTGTTAACAACGCGCAATACAGCACGCTGACCCGGGGTTGTTGGTTTTAGTTTAATCAATGCCATGATAATTATCCTTGCTCGCTTACAGCGAAGTTAATTTCCTGACCGGAAGCCAGACAAACATAGGCTTTCTTCCAGTTATTGCGACGGCCAACGAAACGTCCGGAGCGTTTTTCTTTGCCCTTAACATTTGCGACTTGGACACTATCAACAACAACTTTGAACATAAACTCAACTGCCGCCTTGATTTCTGGCTTGGTTGCATCGGTCGAAACCTTGAAAACAACTTGCTCGTACTTATCAGCTACGTAAGTTGCTTTTTCAGAGATTTGCGGAGCGATCAACACTTTCATCAAACGCTCTTGACTAAATGAATGTGCACTCATGCGAACATCTCCTCAATTTTAGCTACCGCACCACGTGTCACAACGACACTTGGAAAGCGAACCAAGCTAACAGGGTCAGCCTGATAAGCCTCCAGAACCAGCACGTTAGGCAGATTACGCGAAGACAGGTAAAGATTTTCATCCATGCTGTCAGTGATAACAAGCACACGACCAGCGATACCCAGATTCTTGATCTTATCGGCAAGAAGCTTGGTTTTAGGCGCATCAACAGTCAGATCTTCGATCACAACCAGACGATTCTCAGCTACCAGCTTAGACAGAATCGCTGCAAAACCTGCGCGATACATCTTGCGGTTAACTTTTTGAGTGTAGTTTTCTTCGCCGGTGTTCGGGAAAATCTTACCACCACCACGCCACAACGGGCTGGATGCCATACCTGCACGAGCACGACCAGTACCTTTTTGCGCAAACGGCTTGCGAGTACTCTTGGCGATTTCGCAACGGCTCTTTTGCTTGCTGTTACCAGCACGCGCATTAGCTTGGTAAGCTGTAACCAGTTGATGCACCAGATCTTCGTTGTAACCACGGCCAAACACTTCGTCAGAAGCGCTCAGATTCGAGGTTGAAAGACCCTTATCATTAATGACTTTAAGTTCCATTAGGCACCTGCCTTCACTGCGGGACGCACGATAATTTTGCTGTTTGTGCAACCAGGAACGGCGCCCTTAACCAGCAACAATTGACGCGCTACATCAACACGCACGATTTGTAGATTTTGAACGGTGCGCTGCTCATCACCGAGATGACCCGTCATACGCTTACCTGGAAATACACGACCAGGATCTTGCGCCATACCGATAGAACCTGGTACGTTATGTGACTTCGAGTTACCGTGAGATGCGCGACCAGATTTGAAATGGTGACGCTTGATCGTTCCGGCGTAACCCTTACCTTTTGTGGTACCGGTTACATCAACGAGTTGACCAACCTGGAAAATCTCAACACTGACTGTAGAGCCAAGCGCAAGACCATCTAATTGTTCTGGCGTTACTGTAAATTCTTTCAGTGCACTTCCGGCTTCCACACCCGCTTTCGCGTAGTGTCCCGCAGCAGCTTTGCTGACGCGAGTGGCACGACGAACACCATGTGCCAATTGCACAGCAGTGTAGCCATCGATACCAACGGATTTAACCTGAGTAACACGATTATTGGACACTTCCAGCACAGTTACCGGCAACGATGATCCGTCTTCAGTAAATACGCGGGTCATGCCAATCTTGCGACCGACAAGTCCTAAGCTCATTTTAATTTCCTCTTGTTAAGGGGCAGACTACAATTGGTCTGCCGATTATTTTTACTACATGAAACCGAGCTTGTAGCCCGTAGCGTATAGCCTTTTGCATTAGCTACCAGCCACTCGCCACCAGCTTTTTCTTACTGCAACTTAATCTCGACGTCAACACCAGCCGGCAAATCAAGCTTCATCAATGCATCAACTGTTTTATCAGTCGGATCAACGATGTCCATCAAACGCAGGTGGGTACGAATTTCGAATTGATCACGCGAAGTCTTATTCACGTGAGGTGAACGCAGAACGTCAAAACGCTCAATTTTAGTAGGCAACGGCACCGGGCCATTAACTACCGCGCCAGTGCGCTTAGCGGTCTCAACAATACGAGCAGCAGATTGATCTATCAAACGATAATCAAACGCTTTCAGGCGAATGCGAATTTTTTGACTTTGCATAAATTTTCTCTTACTTATTGCGGCAATGCCGCTAATTAAAGAACAAACTCACGTGAAATAATTCACGCGAGGGGGCGCATTGTATTCGTACTGAACAAAACATGCAACCGATAAATAGGAAAGAGGATCGAGGATCGTGAACCGAGCAGATAAACCACTCGATCCCCAATCCTCAATCCTGAATCCTGCTATTACTCGATAACTTTTGCAACCACACCCGCACCAACGGTACGACCACCTTCGCGAATCGCGAAACGCAGACCTTCTTCCATGGCGATCGGGTTGATCAGGTTAACAGTGATGCTGACGTTATCGCCTGGCATAACCATTTCTGTACCCGCTGGCAATTCAACTGCGCCAGTTACGTCAGTAGTACGGAAGTAGAACTGAGGACGGTAACCCTGGAAGAACGGAGTATGACGACCACCTTCATCTTTGCCC
>JAUSNM010000005.1 GCA_030645535.1 Gallionella sp.
CGCGGCCACATCACCGTGCTTGACCGCTCGGGGCTGGAGGCGCTCTCCTGCGAGTGCTATCACGTGGTCAAGAAGGAATACCGGCGTCTGCTCAGCGATACCGGAGTCGTGAGCGATCTCGTCATCGGACGCAGAGATGAACGGTTATGGTAAGTTTTTGAGCAAAGCGGGCGAACACCCGCAGGCTACAAGAACCTTTGCGAGGTGAATTCGCCTCTGCATGAAACGGCTCATCGCCGATGTGAAAATTGCGATGGTTTTGTAGGTGTGAATTCATACGCACAGGGCAGCAAAACAGGACGAACACCCGCAGTGCAAGAACCTTTGCGAGGTGAATTCGCTCCGACGGAAGGGTAGTGAGAGCGCATGAACAAAAAATCCAAACAGCGGGATCCGCTGTGCGCCATAGACGGGGCGCAAGCAGACAGCGTGCCTGAGACAGACGGGGGGCATTCGGTCGAAAGGCTGCTGCACGATCTTCAGGTGCACCAGATCGAGCTGGAAATGCAAAACGAGGAATTGCGCCGCAGCCGGATCAGTCTCGAAGAAGCGCACGACCGTTATGCCGACCTCTACGAACTCGCGCCGGTCGGCTACCTGACGCTGACGTCCGAGGCCATAATTGAGGGCATGAATCTGACTGGCGCCGTGCTGCTGGGAGAGGATCGCAAGCAACTACTGAAGCGCAGCTTCACGCATTTCATCGTGGCGGCGGATCGCGAGCGCTGGTTGCAGTATTTTAGTCAGGCGATGCAACAGGGCGATCGGCAGATTTGCGAATTGGCGATCCAGCGCCGCGACGGCACGGTTTTCGATGCCCGCCTGGATAGCACGGCCACCGTGCTCGGCGGCAGCGTGCGGGGCTTGCGCATCGCGCTGGCCGACATCAGCGATCGCAAGCAACTGGACCGGAAGTTGCAGGAAAAAAATACGGAACTGGAGCGCGCCAAACTGGTGGCGGAGCAGGCCAACCGCGCGAAATCGGTGTTTCTTTCCAATATGAGCCACGAGTTGCGTACGCCGCTCAATGCCATTCTCGGTTTTTCGCAGTTGATGGCGAACAGTTCGCCGCCGCCTACGGATATCCAGAATGACAGACTGAAACATATCATCGATGCGGGATGGTATTTGCTGCATTTGATAAATGGAATCCTCGATCTGGCGGCCATCGAGTCGGGCAAGCTGGTGCTGTCGCAAGAATCGGTCGAGATCACTGATGTCATGCGCGAAAGCGCGGATATGGTCGAGCCGCTGGCGCAGAAACACGGCATCCGGGTCAGCTACTTTCCGCCGGAATGCGCCTGCTTTGTCAAAGCCGACCGAACCCGCCTCAAGCAGGTCATGATCAATCTGCTTTCCAATGCGATCAAATACAACCGCGAGCAGGGCACGGTCGAGGTGAAATGCAGCGTGTCTCTGCCGGATCGCGTCCGCATCAGTATCAAGGACAGCGGTGCGGGATTGCCGCCGGAAAGCCTGGCACAGTTGTTTCAGCCGTTCAATCGTCTCGGGCAGGAAAACACATACAGGGAAGGCACGGGAATCGGCCTGGTGATGGCCAGGCAGATGGTCGAGCTGATGGGCGGCAGCCTCAGCGTGGAAAGCACCGTCGGGGTAGGCAGCGAATTCTGGTTCGAGCTGCCCGTCGGAATAGCGCCGCCGCCCGCAGCAGAACAACACGCAGAGTAAACGCCGCATGAGGTGGCAAAAGGCGCGTTGAAAAATGCGCGAAACTTTCTGAGCCAGGATTGGCCAGCGCAATTGAAACAGGAGAAAAGCAATGATTACCGAACAGGAAATTCTTAACGCCAGCATTCTGATCGTCGACGATCAGCAATCCAATGTGCAACTGCTGGTGGAAATGCTGCGTGAAGCCGGATATAAGTCCACGACCTCCACGATGGATCCGCATGCCGTCTGCGCGCTGTACCGCGACAACCACTATGACCTGATCCTGCTCGATCTGCTGATGCCCGGCATGGATGGATTCCAGGTAATGGAAGCCCTGAAGGATGTTGAAACGGGCGGCTATCTTCCGGTACTCGTACTCACCGCCGAGCCCGGTCACAAGATTCGGGCACTGGCCTCCGGCGCCAAAGATTTTATAGCCAAGCCGTTCGATCTGTTCGAGGTCAAGACGCGCATACGCAACATGCTGGAAGTGCGGCTGTTGTACAAGAAACTCGACAATTACAATAAGCAGCTGGAACAAACGGTGCAGCAACGCACCGCCGAATTGCGCGAGAGCGAAGCGCGCTTTAAAAGACTGACCGAGCTGTCGTGCGACTGGTATTGGGAGCAGGACGAAAACGGAAAATTTATCAATGTTTACGGCCCGGCGATGGAAATGCTCGGCCTGCCGCTCGATACCGCGGTCGAAGGCGGCGGGCAGGCATGGCGCTGGAATGAGGACGAGCGGCGCAAGCTCGCCGCAAACATGGCGATGCGAAAGCCATTTCTGGACTTCGTCTACAGCCGCACCTATCCCGACGGCAAGCAGCAATATTTCATGGTAAGCGGCGAACCGATGTTCGATGCGTCCGGCGGCTTTACCGGTTACCGCGGGATAGGCAAGGATGTGACCGCAACCATATATGCTCGCGTGAAAGCGCAGCAATAAAGACGCCGGGGCAACCCCTGCGTCTAGCATCAACCATGACCTTAATTTCTTTTGGTTGAATTCCCCGTCACTTGCGGCGGGGTGGTTTATTCAGCGGCCTGAAGGCCGGTGGCAAATTGTTAAAACTTTTGTTTTGTGTGGCAGCGAACGGAAAGCGGCAGTCCTGGCCACTACGATGCGCTGTGACCGCTTCCCGTCCCATTCTGGTTCATCTCCCCGCGCTGGCGCGGGGAATTTGTTCGCGCGAACATCATGTCGCGAACTTCACGTTAAGGAATTCACATGAACGAATTAAATTCAGCCCATAAAGCCACGATACTGGTGGTGGACGATACATCGGCCAACCTTGAGCTGATGAAAAACCTGCTTCAGGACGACTACCAGGTAATCACTGCCAACGGCGGCGCAAAGGCGCTGAAGATAGCGGCTTCCGCATCGCCGCCCGACCTTATCCTGCTCGATATTATGATGCCCGGCATGGACGGCTACGAAGTATGCAGGCGGCTCAAGCGCGACCGCAATACGATGAATATCCCGGTAGTATTTCTTACCGCCAAATCTGACGTGGAGGACGAAAAAAAAGGGCTGGAGCTCGGTGCGATCGACTACATTACCAAACCGATCAACAACGCTATCGTTTTGGCGCGGGTAAAGAATCTGCTGGCGCTCAAGCTGCGCAGTTCGCGCGATGAAGCCTGTGCCAGGCGCGATTGGCTGAAAGCCTCGCTGGAAAGCATGGTCGCGCAACTGGAACAGAAACTACCGGAAGAACAGAGCGGAATGAACGACCGGGAAAAGCTTCTGTCAGCCTGTGCCAGACTGGATGAGTTGCTGGCCAGCAACGATGCGGAGGCCCTCGAAGTGCTGGATGCGAATGCGGAACTGCTGGAAGCCGCCTTTCCCGACTACAGCCGCAAGATCGACAACGGCATCCGTCTGTTCGACTTCAAGGTGGCGCTCGACGCGCTGAGAGCCGCCATCGCAACATCCGCGATAAAAGAGTGGAAGCAAAAGGCTTGAACCTGAGCCGAACAAACCGGAACCGCGGATAATCAGCCACGTGGCAATCGTATTCTGGTTGCATAGTGAAATAACGGGTTTTTTCATCCTTAAAACCTCAGTTAAACCCGGATAATTTATTAGAAAAATTGCGTCATACCGGCGAAGGCCGGTATCCAGATGATTAAACAATTCCCCACGTAAGTGGGGCAACACCTTGGTTTTGTCCGCTTTGCGGAACGTTTTTCATTGCTGGATTCCTGCCTTCGCCGGAATGACGGTTTAACCCAAATTGTTCATTAGCTATTGGGACATTGCAAAATCAATGGGTTGTAGGTCGGGTTTTAACCCGACATGTCGGGCTGAAGCCCGACCTACGCTCCAATGGATTATCTGGGTTTAATGGATTATCTGGGTTAAATCCGCATCAATGATTGCAAGCACATAGCGCTTAGGGACGCGCTGATTTATTCGGTTCTGTCGTTCCCGCGTAGGCGGGAGCCCAGTCAGATAAAGGCACTGGATCCCGCCTACGCGGGGATGACGAATAAATCAGCATCTCCTTAGCAAGAATTGCCCCTCAATTGTTTTTCCCAGGTCTTTGTGCGATAGCGCACGGAAAGCGGCAGGCATGGCCGCTACGATAAAATACAACCGCTGACAGTTCGTCGGCGGAGTTTGTTTGCAACTTTGTGGCTGCGGTTTACAGCCACATTTGCGCCCCGTCAGAAATCAGCCATGACCGAAAAAATCTGCGAGTCCGTTCTTTCCAAACACGCACCAGACGTGCCGGATAATGCGGTCGTTGTCCGGCCAAATGACACTCATGGATTGGTTACCGGGCAATACCGGGCGTTCGCCGAAAAGGAAGGCCTCACCGAGGTGCTGCGACAGGAGGCCTTGCTTAAAACCGGCGCGTTGCAGAGCGCGATTTTCAACAGCGCCAACTTCTCCAGTATCGCCACCGACGCGAAGGGCGTGATTCAGATTTTCAACGTCGGCGCAGAACGCATGCTGGGCTACGCGGCTGCCGATGTGATGAACAAGATCACCCCTGCGGATATTTCCGACTCGCAGGAAGTGATCGCGCGCGCCGAAGCGTTGAGCGCCGAACTCGGGACACCGATTGCACCAGGCTTTGAGGCGCTGGTGTTCAAGGCTTCGCGCGGCATCGAGGATATTTACGAGCTGACCTATATCCGCAAGGACGGTAGCCGTTTCCCGGCGGTGGTGTCGGTCACCGCGCTGCGCGACGCCGATAACACTATCATCGGCTACCTGTTGATTGGCACCGACAACACCGCGCGCAAGCAGATCGAGGCAGACCAGAAGCAGCTCGATCAGCGGCTGCGCAACCAGCAGTTCTACACACGCTCGCTGATCGAATCCAATATCGACGCGATCATGACCACCGACCCGTCCGGCATCATCAGCGACGTCAATAAACAAATGGAGGCACTCACCGCATGCACTCGCGACGAACTGATCGGCGCACCGTTCAAAAATTTCTTTACCGATCCGCAGCGCGCCGAGGCGGGTATCAAACGGGTATTGAATGACAAGAAGCTCACCGACTACGAACTCACGGCGCACGCCAGGGACGGCAAGGAAACCGTGGTGTCATTTAATGCGGCTACCTTTTACGATCGGGACAGGAGGCTGCAGGGCGTGTTCGCCGCCGCGCGCGACATACCCGAACGCAAACGACTGGACCAGGTCTTGCAGGAAAAGAATATCGAGCTGGAAAGCGCGAGAGCGTTGGCGGAAAAAGCCATCCTGGCCAAATCGGAATTCCTGTCCAGCATGAGCCATGAGCTGCGCAGCCCGCTCAACGCTATTCTCGGCTTTGCCCAGTTGATGGAGTCTGATTCGTCGCCGCCTACGTCCTCGCAGAAGGAAAGCATCGGCCAGATACTTCAGGCGGGATGGCATTTGCTGAAGCTGATCAACGAAATCCTCGATCTCGCCAAGGTCGAGTCCAGACAGATTCTGCTGTCGCAGGAACCGGTGTCGCTGGACAAAGTTATGCTCGAATGCCAGGCCATGATCGAACCTCAGGCGCAGCAGTACGATGTCAAGCTGGATTTTCCACAGAGCGGCATTCCTTATTTTGTTCGCGCCGACCGGACCCGGTTGAAGCAGGTGCTGATCAACCTGCTGTCCAATGCAATCAAATATAACGTCAAACAGGGAACCGTCGAGGTGAGCTGTAGCGAGACTACGCCCGGACGGATACGCACCCGCGTCAAGGACAGCGGCGCCGGATTGCTTCCCGAACAACTGGCGCAACTGTTTCAGCCGTTCAACCGGCTCGGCCAGGAGGCGGGCGAAAGGGAGGGAACGGGTATCGGCCTGGTGGTAGCCAAGCGGCTGGTCGAACTGATGGGTGGCGTTATCGGCGTGGAAAGTACTGTCGGAGTGGGTAGTGTGTTCTGGTTCGAACTCGATGCGGCGCAGGAACCTGTCCTTGCCGGAAAAAATTCTGCAGCGGTGGCATTGGTTCCCTCTCCCATACGCCGTAGAGCGGGGGTGCATACCCTGCTTTATGTGGAGGACAACCCGGCCAATATGAAGCTGGTCGAGCAAATCATTGCGCGGCAAGCGGATATCCATCTGCTGACGGCGGTAAACGGGAGTCAGGGTATCGAGCTTGCGCGGGATATGCGGCCGGACGTTATTTTGATGGACATCAATCTGCCCGATATCAGCGGAATCGAAGCCCTGAAAATTCTTCATGAAGATCCGGCAACCGCTCATATTCCGGTCATTGCCATCAGCGCCAATGCCATGCCGCGCGATGTCGAGATGGGGTTGAAGGCCGGTTTTTTCCGCTACATCACCAAACCGATAGACGTACACGAATTTATTGAGGCGCTGAATGTGGCGCTGGAATTTGCGGATGAAAAATTCGATAAATGACGTAGCCTGGATGAAGCGAAGCGGAATCCGGGGAGCAGTGGGCGTGTCCGGGAGTGCCCCGGATTCCATTGCATTCCATCCGGGCTACGTTCGCTGTTCTTCTCGGTTGATGGGACGCAATACCCTGAATAAATATGATATTCATCACCAACTGAGGTTTTTAGGATGAAAACGACTCATAAAATTGTTGTTGCG
>JAUSNM010000007.1 GCA_030645535.1 Gallionella sp.
CGCAAATCAGGCGCATGGCCGATATGGTAATCATGCGTTCCCGCCGAATCGATCAGGATAGATTCCGACAACCCGGCATTCTCGACGTAATGGCGAAACACCGCCTCCGCCGTGGGGGATCTGCAGATATTGCCCATACAGACAAACAGTACCGAAACCTTGCTCTTCATTTCACCCATTCAAACCCTGACTCATAAAACCAAAAAACCGGCATGCAGCCGGCTCACTGGGGTTAATAATTAATTACAGGCGACCGATCACAGGCAGATCGCCCACCAAAGGGGCGACATAATCGATCCACGCCTGCGTCACATCATTGCCAGCTGCGTTGATGTATTTGTCTTTCATCGAGGTAGCCTCCCGTGCCACAGACGACAGCGGCGTGATGAAGCATTCGCTGGCATAAGGACGACTGGAGAGGCGTTTAATCGACACGGAGCCAGGCAGGCCTGTCGTTGCGGCGTGATTCACGGCAAATTCGCCCACTTCGCGTGCTTCCTTCGCATCCACCGCAGAAATAACCGTCGGAAAAGAGCGTTGCAAATAGCCGAAGGTGTCTGCGCGCACGCGCATCTTCTGCCCCGGGAAGGCCGCTTTCACGAAAGCTGCCAGCGTATCGCCCAATGCACCGCTGCCGGACAACTGGATGTTGCCATGCGAATCTTTTTCGCCGCTGGTCGAAATCGGGTTGCCTTCCTTGTCGGTGATCCCTTCCGAGACCGCGATCACACAGCGGCCGTATTTAGCAACAGCCTCGCGCACGTCCTGCTGAAAAGTTTCCACATTGAACACGCGTTCCGGCAGATAGATCAGATGCGGGCCGTCGCCATCGCGCTGACGCGCCAGCGCTGATGCGGCGGTCAAAAATCCTGCACTGCGCCCCATCACCACGTTCACCTTGATGCCAGTCAATGCGGCATTGTCGCGATCATCGCCCATGAAGGCCAGCGCCACGAAACGCGCGGCGGATGCGAAACCCGGGCAATGATCGGTGACTTTCAAATCGTTATCGATGGTCTTGGGAATATGCACGGTGCAAAAATCGTAGTCAGCCTCTTTTGCCATCTCGGCGATGATATGCGCAGTCTCGGCGGAATCATTGCCGCCGACGTAGAAGAAATAACGCACGTCGTGTTTCTTGAACACCTCAAACACTTTTTCACATTCGGCACGGCCGGGTTTCAAGCGCACCGAACCCAGCGCTGCGGCGGGGGTCGCGGCGACCAGCTCAAGCTGTTCAACGCTTTGTGTAGTCAGATCAATGAAGTCTTCCTTCATGATCCCGGCGATGCCGTGGTGCGCACCCAGGATGCCGGTGATGTTGGCGTGCCGGCGTGCGGCCAATATGGCGCCTACCAGCGACTGGTTGATGACGGCGGTAGGACCGCCCGATTGGCCTATGACCATCTTGCCGATTAGTTGCTTTGCCATAACATCGTCTCCCTGAGTAAAGTGGTGTGAGTCGTGCGGCATTTTAACCGAATACGAAGCTGCGACAGTGCGCCGCATCGCTTATAATCAGGCAACTTTCCATTTTCAACTTTATTTCAAGGAACAACATGAGTCTGCTGAACGTCCGTCCAGGAAACAAATTGCCCCACGAATGCAATGTCATCATCGAAATCCCGAAGCATGCCGACCCGGTAAAATACGAAGTAGACAAGACCTCAGGCGTACTGGTGGTGGATCGTTTTATCGGTTCGTTGATGCGCTACCCGTGCAACTACGGGTTCATCCCTGAAACCATCGCTGACGATGGCGACCCGGTGGACGTACTGGTGATCACCCCGTTCCCTATCATCCATGGCGCGATCATCCCTTGCCGTCCTGTGGGCGTATTGCAGATGAGCGACGAAGGTGGCGACGATGCAAAAATCATCGCAGTCCCGACCGACAAGCTGACTCCGCTGTATCACGACATCAAGACCTATGAGGACTTGCCGAAAATCACGCTGGAACAGATCAAGCACTTCTTTGAACTGTACAAGGCGCTGGAACCCGGCAAGTGGGTCAAGATCCGTGGCTTTGAAGGCGTTGAAGCCGCTCATGCGGAAATCACCAATGGTCTGGCTGCCTACCAAAAAACTATTGCGGGCAAATAATGACTGCGCAAATCATTGACGGAAAAGCCATCGCAGCACAGGTTCGCGCCGAGTGGAAAGTGCGTGCGGATGCATTGATCGCACGCGGCGTCACCCCTGGCATGGCGGTCATCATCGTAGGCGCCGATCCGGCGTCCAAAGTTTATGTCGCCAACAAAGTAAAAGCCTGCGCGGAACTGGGCCTGTACTCCATACACGTGGAGTTGCCCGCCGACACGACCGAAGCGGCCTTGCTTGCATCAGTTGAGGCCTTGAACAACGATCCGAAAATACACGGCATCCTGGTACAACTGCCGCTGCCCAAAAATCTGGACGCGCACAAGGTCATCGAGGCGATCAATCCCGACAAGGATGTGGATGGCTTCCATGAAAAGAATGTCGGCGCACTGGTCACCGGCGAGACGCCCTTCCCTTCCTGCACGCCTTATGGCGTGATGGTGATGCTGGAGAAGACCGGGATCAGTATCGAAGGTAAACACGCCGTGGTCGTGGGCCGCAGCAACATCGTCGGCAAACCGATGGCCTTGCTGCTGTTGCACAAGAACGCCACGGTGACGATCTGCACGTCAAAGACTGTGGATCTGGCCAAACACACCCGGGACGCCGATATTCTGGTTGCGGCAGTGGGTCGCCCTAACTTCATCACGGGCGACATGGTCAAACCGGGTGCGGTCGTGATCGACGTGGGGATCAATCGCAACGCCGAGGGTAAACTGGTCGGCGATGTGGACTTTGCCAGCGTCAAAGAAGTCGCAGGTTACATCACGCCGGTTCCGGGCGGCGTGGGCCCTATGACGATTACGATGCTGGTGGCGAACACGGTGAGAGCCGCTGAGCGCTTGTCGGGTTTAGGAAAGTAGTTCAAACGCACTAATTGCTGTGTTTTTTTGAAACACAAGCCCGCTGAATTTTTTAAAAAATACATTTAAATCATTTAGTTAACAACTAAAAATGACCGCTTGCGGTCATTTTTTTCATCCGTACAAACATGACAAGATTGTTTCCTGCTCCCGGCAAGAGTAGAGTTCCGCCCCGTTCTTCCTCAGAGAAGAAAATAAGGGATGTGAAATGAGCGAAGCGAAACAAAAACTGCCTACATTGGTACTGGGCGCAATCGGCGTGGTGTTTGGCGACATCGGCACCAGTCCGCTGTATGCGCTGAAAGAAACCTTCGCCGGGCACCATGCCTTGCCGGTTATAGAGGCAAATATTCTCGGTGTGCTGTCGGTGATGTTCTGGACCATCATGCTGCTGGTGTCGCTCAAATATGTGATCGTCATCATGCAGGCGGACAACCGTGGCGAAGGCGGCTCGCTTGCCTTGCTGGCGCTGGTCTCTGAGCTGACAGCCAAACGCCCGAAAACCAGATGGATGATCACCGCTCTCGGCGTGTTTGCCGCCACGCTTTTTTACGGCGACAGCATGATCACGCCGGCCATTTCGGTACTGTCGGCTGTGGAAGGACTGGAAGTCATCTCGCCGCAATTCAAAGACTTCGTGATACCCATTGTCATTCTGGTGCTGACCGGATTATTTTTCATCCAGAAACACGGTACCGGCGCAGTCGGCCTGGCATTCGGTCCGATCATGATGTTCTGGTTTTTGTGTCTGGGTGCATTCGGTATCCTGTCCATCGCCCAAAGCCCACAAGTGTTGTGGGCGCTCAACCCGCTGTATGCCTGGCAGTTCCTGATCGCAGATACCTGGGTATCCTTTCTGGCGTTAGGCGCTATCGTGCTGGCCGTCACCGGCGGCGAGGCGTTGTATACCGACATGGGCCACTTCGGAAAATTTCCGATCAGGCTTAGCTGGTTCTCCTTCGTGCTGCCCGCACTGGTACTGAATTATTTCGGTCAGGGTGCGCTGTTGCTGCAAAACCCGCACGCCATCGAAAATCCGTTCTACTTGTTAGCACCGGCATGGGCGCTGGTGCCGATGGTATTGCTCGCCACCGCCGCCACGGTGATCGCATCGCAGGCGGTGATTTCCGGCGCTTTTTCGGTCGCCAGCCAATCAGTGCAAATGGGCTTTTTGCCGCGCATGGAAATTCGCCAGACCTCCGATAAAGCACAAGGGCAAATTTATGTCCCGCTGACCAACTGGACGCTCTATCTTGCGGTGATCTTTTTGGTCTTCACCTTCCAGACTTCCAGCAACCTCGCGGCAGCTTATGGCATCGCCGTGACCGGCACGATGATGATAGATACGATACTGATCGCCTTTGTACTGGTCGCCTGGCGCTGGTCGCCACTGCTCGTCATCCCGTTGATCGGCACATTCTTTTGCGTCGACCTGGCGTTTTTTTCGGCCAATGCGATGAAGATTCCGCAAGGCGGCTGGTTCCCGATAGGAATAGCTGTCATTTCATTTACCGTGCTCACCACCTGGAAGCGCGGACGCAAGCTGTTATTCGAGGAAATTGAGCGAAAATCCGTGCCGATACAGGAAGTGCTGGACGGTGCGGACGGCGTCAAGCGCGTACAAGGCACGGCAGTCTTCCTGACGGGTGTCGGCGACGGTGCACCGTCCTCGTTGCTGCACAACCTAAAGCACAATCAGGTGCTGCATGAGCGCAATATCCTGCTGACAGTAATCGTCGAGGACAAACCCTATGTCACCAAAGGCAACCGGCTGCTGGTCGATGATCTTGGCAAAAACTTCTACCGGGTGAGAGTTTTCTATGGCTTCATGGAAAGGCCTGACCTGCCCGCCGCCCTCGAACTTTGTGCCACATGGGGATTACCCTTCGACATCATGAACACGTCGTTTTTCATCTCGCGTGCGATGATCGTGTCCGGCCCGAACCCGGGCATGATGAAATGGCGCGAGCGACTGTTCCTGGCTTTATCCCGGAATGCCATGAATGCGGCAGATTTTTTCAAAATTCCGACCAATCGCGTCATCGAAATGGGCACACGCATAGAAATCTGACCGCGAGCCGCTTATAATCGCGCATTCGTAAGTCCACCAACAAGGAGCACCATCATGGCTAAAGGTCAACAACGCAAGAACAAAGAAGTAAAGAAGCCTAAAAAGGAAGCACCTCCAGTCAAATAACCGGCAAGTTGTGACGGCACGCCGCTCGTTGTCAAAACCTGCTTGCGTGCGAGCCTCACTAAAATCTGTCATCAACTGCAGCGGTTATCCGCGCGGCGCGGCATCTGCTTGATAAGCGGAACGCTATGCGCTGCCGGATCCGCTGGCTATAATCGCCCCCCTATTTATCTCGCGTATCCGGAGCCTTTGCCATGTCGCATAATTTGTTCAACACCCGCTCAACCTTCAATCTTGCCAACGGCAGGCAAGGCACGCTGTATTCCTTGCCTGCTCTTGAAGCCGCAGGGCTGGGCAAGATTTCACGCTTGCCGGTATCCATCCGCATCGTGCTCGAAGCGGTGTTGCGCAATTACGACGACAAGAAAATATCAGAGTCCCACATCCGTGAACTGGCCAACTGGCAACCGAATGCGCCGCGCACCGAAGAAATCCCCTTCGTCGTCGCACGTATCGTATTACAGGATTTTACCGGCGTGCCGCTGCTGGCCGATCTGGCTGCGATGCGCGATGCCGCCGCAGCGTTGGGCTGCGACCCGAAGATTATCGAACCATTGGTGCCGGTCAACTTGGTGGTCGATCACTCGGTGCAAATCGACAGCTACAACAATCCAGACGCCCTCAAGATCAACATGGAACTGGAGTTCGAACGCAACACCGAACGCTACAAATTCATGAAATGGGGCATGCAGGCGTTTGACACCTTCAAGGTCGTGCCGCCGGGCATCGGCATCGTGCACCAGGTCAATCTGGAATATCTGGCGCGCGGCGTGCAGCACAAAGACGGCCCAGAAGGAGAAAAAATATTCTACCCGGATACACTGGTCGGCACCGACAGCCACACCACGATGATCAACGGCATCGGCGTGGTCGGCTGGGGCGTGGGTGGTATCGAGGCGGATGGGGGCATGCTCGGCCAGCCGGTGTATTTCCTGACCCCTGACGTGGTCGGCGTTAACCTTTACGGAACCTTGCGCGAAGGCGTGACCGCAACAGACGTGGTACTGACCGTCACGGAATTGCTGCGCCGCCACAAAGTCGTCGGCAAGTTCGTCGAATTCTTCGGCGCCGGCACGGCCGCCCTCACGCTGCCTGATCGTGCGACCATCGCCAACATGGCGCCCGAATACGGCGCGACGATGGG
>JAUSNM010000012.1 GCA_030645535.1 Gallionella sp.
AACACCGGCGTGATGGACAGATCGGTAATCGTCTGATTATTGCCGACACTGCTGCGACCTTGCCAACGGCCTGCCGCAGCTTCCCAGAAACCGCCAACTTGCCAGTCACCCTCGGTGAACCACTTACGTTCAAAATTAAAAATGGCGCCGACGCGTGCGGTGTCCGTCTGGTCACCGTTACCGACTTCCAGCGATACCCCATCCACCGCAAACACATTGCCACTGAACAACAGTGCGCAAAGAAACCAGATCACCTTCTTCATCATCACGCCCTCCAATGGCACTACATAGGGAGGCGAGCCTTACCCCCGGCACTTGCAGTAATTAGCTGTGGCTGCTTCCTTCCGGACCTGACCAGATTCACTACCCTGCAATGCGGGGAGACCCGCCAATTCTTTGAAATTTTTGCACAGGCAAAAATTCGAAAACTTGTTAAATCGTTACAGTTCGCACCGCATGCCGATGCGCTTCTTCCATTCTGCCGGCCCGATGTCATGTATCGAACGCCCTTGCGTATCGACCGCGACCGTCACCGGCATATCCTCAACTTCAAATTCGTAGATCGCTTCCATACCCAGATCTTTGAAGGCAACCACTTTAGCACTTCGGATCGCTTTTGACACCAGATAGGCTGCACCGCCTACCGCGATCAAATACACCGCAGCGTGTTTCCTGATCGCCTCGATGGCTGCTTTACCACGCTCGGCCTTGCCCACCATGCCCATCAATCCTGTCGCATCCAGCATGGTTTCAGTATATTTATCCATGCGCGTGGCCGTCGTGGGACCCGCGGGACCTACCACTTCGCCCTTCACCGGATCAACCGGCCCGACATAATAAATGAAGCGGTTGGTAAAATCCACGCCTTGCGGCAATTTTTCTCCACGGGCGAGCATTTCGACAATCCGCTTGTGCGCAGCATCGCGCCCGGTGAGCAACTTGCCGGAGAGTAACACGGTATCGCCCGGTTGCCACTGCGAAATTTGCTCACGCGTGATGGTATCCAGATTCACCCGCAGCGCATCTGTTGCCGGCTGCCACTGCACATCAGGGTAATCTTCCAGTTTAGGCGGCGTAAATTCAGCACGGCCCGTGCCATCCAGCTCAAAATGAATATGCCGCGTCGCCGCGCAATTGGGAATGATCGCGACGGGCTTGGATGCCGCATGGGTCGGGTAATCGAGTATTTTGACATCCATTACCGTGGTCAGCCCGCCCAGGCCCTGTGCACCGATACCCAGCGCGTTGACCTTGTCGTACAGTTCGATGCGTAATTCCTCGATGTAATTCTGCGCTCCGCGCGCGCGCAGCTCATGCATATCCATAGGCTGCATCAAGGACTCCTTGGCCAGCAGCACCGCCTTCTCTGCCGTGCCACCTATACCTATCCCCAGCATACCGGGAGGACACCAGCCAGCCCCCATCCCTTGCACACTTTGCAACACCCATTCAACGATATCGTCGCCCGGATTCAACATCTTCATCACGGCCTTGTTTTCCGAGCCGCCGCCCTTGGCAGCAATGCGCACCTCGACCTTGTCGCCCTGAACCAGTTCGATATGCACCACGGCGGGCGTGTTGTCATTGGTGTTTTTACGCAGGCCGGCAGGATCAGCGACGATCGATGCACGCAGCACATTGTCGGGATTGAGATAAGCCTGGCGGACACCCGCATTGACCATCCCGACGACATCAAGATCAGCCTCCCAGCGAACCTGCATGCCCACCCGAACAAATGCCACCACGATGCCGGTATCCTGACAAATCGGACGATGGCCTGCCGCGCACATACGCGAATTGGTCAGAATCTGCGCCATCGCATCACGTGCGGCAGGCGACTGCTCGGCCTTATACGCGCAGGCCAACGCATGGATAAAATCCGCCGGATGATAGTACGAGATAAACTGCAACGCATCGGCGATGCTGTCGATGAAATCTTGCTGGCGAATCACGGTCATGGCTGTTCCAATTTGATGCGACAGGAAATTATAACAGCATCAGAAAAAAGCCAGCTTTCAGTTTTCAGCTTTCGGTTCTTCTTTACTTCCATTCCGTCAAGCCACCGTTGACATAGCCCTGATAACCCTCGATGCCGAGCTCCTGCAGCAAGGGAAGCACGCTGATATCTTCCACGCCCAGCGCAAACACACGTATATCCAGAGACCGGGTGATGTTGACCACCGATGAGATGAAAAACTGATTTTGCAGATTATCCTGCAAGTTGCGTATATAAGCGGGGCTCAGCTTCACATAGAGTGGCTTGAGTTTCTGCAAGTATTCAAATGCCGAATGGTGCAAGCCGAAATTATCGACCGCAAACTGACCGCCCAGTTTGCGCATATCAGCTACAAAATGTTCAATCCCGACTCTGTCCTGCACGATACCAAACTCGGTGAATTCGAACACCAGACGGTGCGCCACTGCAGGATGGGCGTGCATGGCTGCACCCAACCAGGTCAGCAACTCGACATCGTGTATCGAATGAATCGAAAAGTTGATGGCGACAAGCTCATCTCCACCTGCAGCCTCCATGCGCCCGAACAGTCTTTTAAGTACCGAGAGATCAAAGGCAGGCGTCAACTGGTAGCGATTGGCCATCGGAATAAAATGCTCGGCAAGCACGAGTTCGCCCTCGGCATTGACCAGACGCCCGACCACCTCGGACTGCAACTTGCGCTCCCCGATGAAATTCATCACAGGCTGAGCCAGCAGCATGACACGCTCAGCCGCAATCGCATCCAGAATTAATTCACGCCAGTACTGAGAACCTTTGCTGCGCTCATCATCCCGCAGATTTTCCAGCAGACTCAAGCCCGCACCATTCGCCATGGATTGCAACAACTCCAGATCGCACTGTGCCAGCAATGCATTCAGCGTCACTTTTTGTCCGGCAAAATAAACACCTCCGCAGCCATATGCCATGGCAGGTTCGGTGCGAAGCGTGCCTACCGCAACCCCCAGCGCGGCGCACAAGCCATCGCCCAGCGCAACCGCCTCATCGCGCGAGATATTGAATACCATCACCGCAAACGTCGGGCCATTGATACGGCATCGCAACATTTCACGCTCAGGCCAAACACCACGCAAACCCTCCGCCACCTCTTTCAATAAGGCATCCCCGTCCTTATAACCATGGCGGACGTTGAACGCGTTGAAATCCGCAAGTTGCAGCAGGAACATCGCACCGGACACCATGTCTGCGCCATGCTCCAGCAGCGCATGAACGTGCTGCTCAAAGCCGCGCCGGTTATCCAAACCGGTGAGCAAATCACGTCTGGATTCATCACGGTAACGTGTCGCCTGACGCACTTCGTGCGCGATGATGGCAAACAGTTTTGCAGACATGGAATTGATCGCCTTCACCACGCTGCGCAATTCGCGTGCGCTCGGCAGAACACTGATCTGCTGAAAGTCCCGTTCACTGATGGCATGAGCGACCCGCTCGATTTCCTTAAGAGGATGCAATATTCTGGACAGGAAAGAATGTATCGCGAACAAGGACAAGACATACAACAAAAGCATGCCCGCAGTGGCCTCAACCGTGGTGCGCCACAATTGTTTATAGGCAAAATTCGGATGACTCGTCACGATGACGCGTCCCAGCTGCTGCCAACCTTTGCTGATCAGCGATTCGGCCGACGGCGCATTCATCGGAAAAAGCTGGGTAAACCACACCGGAACACCGTGAGGAGTTGGCGCTAGACTCTTCTCAAGCAACTTTTCACCGTTGGCGCTCACCACCAGGATGGATTGGTAAAAGCCACGAGCGAATACCGCATTCACGGTAATTTCAGCGAGCAGCACATCCTTGTCAGCCAATGAGGGCGGCAACACCAACCCCAGGGAGGTGGCCACATCCTGGGCGTGCGAAGTGAGTTGCTCCTGCATATACAGACGTGCATTCGCGATATAGATGCTCTCCACCAGCGCCAGCAGCACCAGGAATGCGATGGAGGTACCGATAAACAACTGTCTGAATAAGGTCATGCCATTCTCCTGCGGCTACATTGCCCGCTCTTTTTCCATCTTATCCAGCAAATCGCGCCACAAACGAATTTGACTGGATTTTCCACCTGCAGCCGACACCCCTGGCAGCCACAAGTCTTCATCGTTGAAGCTGTAAACAGGAACAAGGTCAGTACGCTCAGATGCCCGCGACACGCTTCTGGATAAATTATCAAGAATATACGGGTCTGCATCCGGGGTTGGATAATACGCCAGGACCATGTGCGCCTCGTTCCAGCGCAAGGCGCGCACATAAGTGATGCGGAGATTTTGCACCGGGACACCCATTGCCTTCAGACTGAAATACTTGCCGATCGCATAATCTTCGCAATCTGCCCCTTCGGAGGCCAGCGTCTCAACGGGTGTCGCCCAGTAGTCCGGCACGCCCCAATGCCTCCCATCCGTGTAGTAACGGACCTTATTCCAGTACCAGTTGAAATCTTCCAGATCGCGCATGGTTTCTGAAGTTGAAGGAGCAGCACCACGCTGTTTCGCGTTATGTTGACGCAGCTCATTGCGCCAGTCGATCAATCGTTCAGGCGCATCCCTCCCCCAGCGCGTAGCAACATAGCGCAGCAGTCCCGGGGGGAATTCCACGACTTCAGCCGCAATCACTGCCGTACACAGTACGGCCAGCAGAACAGCCCAGCGCAAGTTGAAAATGAATTGCAATCTCGACTCCGAGTAAAACCTCAAGCAAAGGCTAGCGCAAACAAAAAAAGGGGAGCCCAGGCTCCCCTTCCTTGAATCAACTAATTATTAGGCAACGCTAACAGGAATTACTGAATTAGTCGTAGCAGGTGCTGTGCCTGGTGCGCCTGCCGGTGCGCCTGTACCTGTAGCGGCAGTGTTAGCCGCCACCGTAATTGCCGCTGCCTGATCAGGTGCCGCAGCAATTGCAGCAGACGTGATATCAGCTGCAGACGCGGGAGCTGCCGTAATTGCAGCTGTCGTGATAACAACCGCAGCAGTTGGCGCCGCGGTTACCGCAGCAGTCGTTATAGTTGCTGCATACGCCGGGGCCGCCGTGACCGCAGCAGTAACAACCAACGCCGCCGCAGCATTGATCGATGCGGGAGTTGATCCTGTAGCCGCCGTTTCTACCGCAACCGCAGCATTAACCGCAGCCGTCGTAACTGATGCTACTGCAGCATTGATTGCCGCTGGTGATGCACCTGCTGCTGTCGCTGCTGCCACTGTTGCATTTACCGCAGCGGCGGTTATGGCTGAGGTCAACTGTGGAGCCGCCGTGATAGCCGCAGAGGCAATGGCAGCAGCTGCTGATGGAACTGCTGCTATTGCCGCAGTCGTCATATCGACCGCATTGGCAGGATTAGCGGCTGCCGCAGAACCAACCAAAGCGGTAAGTTTAGCCACTTCAGCGGCCAGACCAGGATCATTAGAGGCCAAACTCTGGATAAGCTGGATCTGAGCAGTTACGTTTACTGGCACTTCCGCAACGGAAAACCCTGATGAAGACATCAAAATCAACGCCAGAAACAGCGAACTAATTTTCATATTATTTTTCAGGATAATTCTCCCAATAAGGGGGTAAAAAAACGCAACAGGTTAAATTACACGTACGCGATTATGCATACAAAAAATTAATTACACAATCATATTTTGATATTCAGTTGTTTTGCGCGCGTTACAGCTTCATCAACGACTGACCTGTCTTCTGCGGAAAATTCCATGTAGCGCAGGGTTCCGAGCTTCACTATCTGTTGTAATACAGCCGGATTCCAGGGATCAAGCAACGCGGCACGTCTCAATGCCATTTTAATGACCGTCAATTCGGACTTATCGATTGGGTCGTTCCGCCCCAGCTGTGTATTAATCTCCAGCAACCAACTCCCCATCGTCATTCTGGCGGCCCACAGGTAGGCGGAATATGGGCGCAGCCCAATTGCTGAATCCAGATTTACAATAGCATTATGCAAAAATGTAGCTTGCATTGCCGGACTGAAGCTTACCAGCTGCGCAAGCATAAAATCAGTCTGCCCAAGATATTCAGGGATGATTGGATTGCTGGCATCCCATGAACGCGCCAGCTTTAAACGTACTCGCGTTTTGTCCAATTCTGCGGGCTCAAGTGGTACCGTCCCTTTATTAAGGGCGTCAATATAAGCACAGGGACTAAGCCGCAAAAAGTCAGCAACCCCGGCCTTAGTCAACCATGCCAAAGCAGGAAGAAGGAGCAAGGTGAGGATGATTTTAATCAGTAATCCGGATTTCATCATGGACAGAGCTCTGCTACATCGACAAGCTGGCAGGGTTAATCCCTAAAATCTTAGCCGGCATTAAACAAGTCAGTTCATCAGCCCACTCTTGTCCGAAGCGACCAATCAGCGACTTTCTTGCAAGCGTCAATTTAGGTGCGCGATGTATCAAGTTATGGGCATCAGTTGCAATCACAGATACCCAGCGTCGCTCCAGCATCAATGCAACACTATCCTGCGCAGCCTGACCAAAGTCACCAATCACCGATGCCGCCGTCACCTGTAACAGACAGCCCATTTCGACAAATGGCGCGATTTTCTCAATGTTTTGCATAATGATTTTATTGCGTTCGGGATGAGCAATAAGAGGGCGTATTTGCCGGGTCAATAACCAGCGGGCCAGTTTTTCTGTACCCACGGGCAGTTGCCCATAAGGAAACTCCAGCAACAGGATACGATAGCTGTCCAGAATACCGAGAAAAGGCAATTCATTTTGATCCAGCAGCTCAAGAATTTCCGAGGTCAGGCGCACCTCACCGGCAGGAAATATTTGCAGCGGGATATGCGCTTCTGCAAGCGCAGATCGGAACTGATTCGTAGCCTCGACTACAGAAGAGCTAATATTTTCGTAACGCCCTGGATGGATATGTGGCGTCATCGCCGCATGCGTAATTCCATCTGCCACTGACGCTCGCGCCAAATCAAGAGACTCTGCCATCGATTGAGATCCATCATCAATGGCGGGCAGATAGTGACAGTGCAGATCAATCATTTAACGTGAGCTTCGCGCAGTGATTCGTTTGCCCCTCTCCCGCATGCGGGAGAGGGTTGGAGAGGGGGGAGCATCAACCTTTGCTTGCCGCCTTATCTGCATTCTCGCCATAGTACGCATGGTAATTATATTTACCGTAGCCACCATAGTATTCTTCGTTCTTGAAGTTAGCCTGATTTAATACAATACCGAAAATGGATGCTCCGCCACGTTGCAAGGCGCGAATTGCACGACGCGCCAACTGGAATGGAGTTTCATCGGCCTTGAGAACAAACACCACGCCGGTTGCCATGCTGGCAAGAACCACAGCATCACTCACCAATTGCACCGGCGGTGAGTCGATGATGATCGTGTCATAAGTATCTCCCAACTCGACAAGCAGCTCCCTGAATTTCTCGGACAGGAGCAACTCAAGCGGGTTGGGTGGAATACTCCCTGCCGTCAACACTTCAAGCGTAGAACCTTCAATCTTGTAGACACAATTCTCGACCTTCTGCATGCCCAACACCAACATGGACAAACCGGGATGCGTATTATCCAGGCCGAGAACCTTGGCAATGGAAGGCTTGCGCATATCCCCGTCTATGAGCAACACACGCCTGGTCTGAGCATGCGCCAGCGCCAGATTGATCGCCACCGTAGATTTACCCTCCCCGGGAACAGAAGAGGTAACCACCAGCGTTTTTTTCGGGTGATCAATGCCAGATAACAGAATCCCGGTTCGCACTGTTTTAATCGCCTCGGAGAACAATGACTTGGGCGCATCACGGTAATGCAGACCTACGTTCTGGCCGACAGCAGGTTCAATCATCGGTACAGCAGCAAGCATGGGCAAACCCAACTTTCGTTCTGCATCCTCTGCTGAACGCACGCTGGTATCCAAATGTTCCAGCATGAATGCCACCCCGATACCCAGCAGCAAACTCAGCAAAAGCGCGGAGCCAATTATCAACCTCTTGTTTGGCTTGATCGGCGCATCGCTGACTATGGCAGGATCAACCACGCGAGCCACCACCGTCTGCATATCGCTGACCGCAGTGGTTCCCTTCAACTGCCCCATGAACATATCATACAATTCACGGTTGGTTTTTACCTCACGTTCCAGAGCCGTCAGCTCGTATTCCTTGCGATTTGACCCTTGGATAGCCTGTTTGGCTTCAGCCACCGCACCCGCAAGAACGTTCTCATTCGCACGAGCCATTTCATATTCGCGCTCAAAGCCGCTCACCACATCTGCGACTTGCAGACGCAGGTTTTCCTTGGCCTGCTTCAATTCTGCCTGAGCTTGTAGCAATTTTGGATGTTGATTTCCATAACGATTGGATAGTTCTGAGACTTTACGTTCATGCTCAGAAACAGCGCCCATCAAACCCGCTACCAGGGGGTTACGCTGAACAATCGGAAGTGTAAATTCCGTGCCTTTAGCATGCCTTACCTGCTCAAGATTGGTTTGAGCCTGCGCACGCGCCAAGCGGGCCGCAGTCAAATTCCCCAAAGATGCTCCGAGCTGACTGGTTGCCCCACCCAACTCCAGACCTTTGGTATCAATGATATTGTGTTGCTCACGATAAAGCTGCAAGGCACGCTCTGACTTATCCAGATTATCCTTCAGCGACACCAGACGCACATTCATCCAGCTCGTCGCCTTCTGTGTCATCTTGTAGCGAGCCTCCAGATCCAGCTCGATATACGTATCTGCAACCGAATTAGCGATGGTTGCAGCCATTTCACGATCAGTAGACGCCACGCTTATTTTAATCAACTGACTGGTTCTGGACGGATCTATCGTTACCATACCAGCCAGCGTACCTGCGATACCTTTGCGAATCTTTGGCTCATCGCGAAGAGCCGGTTTGGCGTCATTCATCCCCAAACCTGACAGCAAATCATTCATAAATGAATGCCGAACAGGAGCATTAAACAATGGATGAGTCGTCAATTTGAGTCGATCAACCACCGCTTCCATCAACACACGCGATTTAAGCATTTCCACCTGTGTCTGGTAATAAGCCTGGTCAGATCCAGCGCCACCGTAGACAGCATCCATGGAGGACAATTTCGACTTATTTTGCTCCACCAATACCGACACGGAAGAGCTGTAGACCGGAGTCATCATAAATACAACAACCGTCACCAGCAGCGTGATGAATACAGCCAGGCCAAATATACCCCACTTCCGCCGCTGTATGATGCGCAAATAATTTTTCAGATCCAGCGCTTCTGCCTCATCCCCTGCTTCAGTAACTTCAGTGGCATCCACCGTATCATTTAGTCGTTGCATCAAAAGAAACTTTCTTCAACAGTAATCGTATCTCCGGGAAAAACAGGCCCATCCATACTGATTTTGGTTTGTTTGTGCTCGGAATCTGTCTCTTTAATCAGAAATATTTTACTCTCGGAGGCCCGCTCCTTTAATCCGCCCGCAAGCGCCACGGCCTTGCGTACCGACATGCCGGGCTGATAAGGATAGGCACCAGGAGTGCTTACCTGCCCGTTAATAAAAAATGGGCGATACGCTTCCATGCTCACCGAGACGCGCGGGTTGATCAAATACCCCCCACGCAGTCCATCGGCGATCCGGCTTTCCAGTTCGATGAGCGACAAACCCAAGGCTCTGACCTCACCGAAGGGAAAGGTGATCAGACCTGAATCAGGCAGCCGGTAATTTTGCCGGGACAAATCATCTTCGCCATAGACCGAAATATTGATCACATCACCCGTACCGAGCCGATACCCTTTGCTGTCGATTGCAGCAGATTCTGCTCTGTCAGACAAATCAGCAGCATTGGTCACAGATGCCCACAGGCCGAGCATCAAGCCAAACAACACCAAAAGCATTTGCAAACAGCGTCGCAATTCGAACATATGAACACCATTAGTTAAAGCGGACAAATCACCCCTCCACAACTTTACCAGCCAACAATACCAACGGTATAAAACATGGAGTTACAAAGTACCATCCAAAACCAGCATCGTAATATTTTGCGTGTAGGTAAGAACCGGATTTGTCGAATTCCGTTTTGTATTCTGATATTCGACTCCTGCATTCAACCAGCGATTAACCTCATAGCTAAGCTTCGCACCGTAAGTCTGACGTTTATTGACCTGGTTTACAGCCTGATAGGTATCAACTCCGTCTCCAAACGACAGTTTTGATTTGATGTAGTTCGACCAACCATGAGTCCAGTCCACATTGGAATCCCTGCTAACCATAAAACTGCCGGTACCAAATGATTCCGCAGCCTTCTGTGAGAGCGAAGCATTCACAACCGAATAAGTCAGTGGCGACCAGGTCACAGCAGCATCCCAGGCGGTGTTCGTAGCGGAAGGCTGCGCGCCAAGGCTAAAGGTTTTATTCACCTTACCGATTTTGAAACTTCCCGAAGTCTTTGCAGTCGCATCCCACTTTACACCGACCATATATTGATTCTCGGTACTATCGCGATTATTAATGGCCAGTACGGGTGCAACACGGTAACTAATTTTCGTGGTTCCTGCCTGAAAAATCATATGGGTTGCCGGAGCAACCTTGTAAAAGAAGGCCCCCATCAGGTTGGTTGCATCATTATCCATCAATGAAGTACCTGTGCCGCCATTGTTAGTATCATAACGTTTAGCCACTTGCCCTGCAGTCAATTCAAACTGCCCCTGCGCGCCATCTGCACCGTAATGCACCATACCCTTCAAACCTGTAGTATGCCAAAGCTGCTTGAATCCATTATTAACAATTCCCAGCGCATTGCGACCATCGTGCCCCTTGTTGTAATCAACATTTATCAGGGAATTGACGCGCGTGGACCAGTCGTTTTTTGCTGCCAGCCCGAAATTATGGTCGTTAAAATTATCGACGCTACTGCTGGAATAATTAGTATATATGCCGGAATAAGTTGCGCTGTATACCTGCCCCTGGGTTGGCATCTCAACAACAATCTTAGGACTCAGCTTGGTAAAGTTCGAAGAAGTCTTTGCCGCCAGAGCACCATTAGCCAAGCCGACGTTGTCGTTTTTACCGATCGCCAGGCTCAACGTAGGCCTGATCTCGAAGCCCCCTGCGTTAATCACGCCAGCAGCATTATTCTGTTTACCATTATCCTGTTGTTGCACATCTGCGGCAACAGCCCCGCCCGCAAACAACACACTCATGACAGCAATTGATATTTTAGAAAGTTTTAGCGACATGATTTTCCCCTCGGAAATAATTCAAAAAAACCGTCGTTCGATTGTAACTGAAATTTCTATCGCTTTGACAATGTTTCAATCGAATACGGCAGACTTAAAAAAATCATAAACAACATCGCATTGGCCGGATTCTGAAAATTAAAATCCACTGTCGCATGGATCAACAACGATGTCACCCCCATCAGACTTGCAAAAGCCATACCCCTTGCCAACTGATCGCGCCCATGCACCAACAGTGTAACCGACTGCCAAGCGCTATGCACCACCAAGGCTGCCAGCAACATCAAACCCAGCAACCCAGCCTCACTGGCAAACTCAACATAATCGTTATGCGGGTGATCGTAAAAACCATGCACATCTGCCGGACGATAGTGCGAAAAAGCCAGATGAAAGGTCCCACCACCTGTACCCAACCAGGGAAAATCTCGCACAATCTGAAGGGATGGGATGGCTGCCTCACCTCTTTCCTCGACAGACTGTTCATAATGATGCACCTGTACCGGCTTGGGCTTCACGCTTAGCTGGGCATCCTTTGAAGGCTCTTCCTGAAATTGCACTTGCGCAGACTGCGCTTGCAAATTGGTATTTTCGATGCGCTGAACAACTTTTTCAACGCCTACCATGCCACCGATGATGAACACATCAAGCACAATCAGGCTCGTAATAAATAAAATCGTCGAACGCATCATATTGGCGGGCTGGGATTTTTTAACCGGCGCGCGTTTCACCAATATTACGGTAAGCACGCCTATGATCAGTAAACTGGCGAAAAATGCCGAGTTTCCTCCCCGCGAACGACTGGCGACCAACCCCACCACCATAATAATCAATGAAAGCCTGAGCATCGCCTTGCCGCTTAGCAGCACGGCAAGCCAGCCATGCAGTCGCTGACGCCAGTTTAAAGCAAGACGACCGTCCAGTTTTGCGATCATCAGTCCTACACCCATCGCCAACGTCAACTCCATGTAACCGGCGTAATGATTCGGGGAAACAAAAGTCGCATGCGCCCGCGCAGACTCTATTGTTACAAAAAACAATTGAAAGGTCGCCCCGCTCGCCATCACTACCACACCGATCAAAGCCTGTAACAGGCCTGAGAACACGACAACCTTTGCAAGCAACACGATACGCCTGCGCGAATTCACCAAAGCAATCACCAGCCAAAATACCGCAGATAAAATACAGGTCTTTGCCAAATATAATCGGGTGGAATAGGGGTCGATCGAAATGGTGGCACGCCCACCTTCCTGAATTCCAAATCCATTTGCTGCACGATGATCCAGCATATTGATAAATGCTTCCGGCAATGGGAAAAGCTGCACAGCTAACAGCGCCATCCACAGACCTAACAATACCAAAGGTGTCTTTGCACTTTCCCATACCAAATCCATCGGACGGCCACCAGGACGCCAAACAGTCCACAACAACAAGCTGCCAGTCAACAATCCCAGCATGGCCAATGCCCAGGGACGATTACTGGCCAATGGCAACGGTGTATAAACAATCAGCGCAAACAACGCCCAAAGTGGCACACGGTCTATTTCTTTAACCGATTGTTTTGTTGTATAAAAATTCATTTAATGGATTGCGGCATTCCTGACGCAGCATACCGCAAAAGTGGATAAAAGCGACTTCCGCTGCCACCAGCGAGGATAACTGCAAAAATTTCGTTATTTTCAATAGACATATGTATCTCTTTCAATCTAAACCACCCCGCCCCTGCGTGAGGCTGAAGCAATTATGACTAACCATGTTCAAAACTCGATTACGCGCCCTCACACCCTTGCTTAGCTTCTTTCACATTTTTGTGAGATGAACGCCTTTCACTCTGACCTGAAGAACAGGCAGCTCGGTAAGCATTATGCGTTCGGGACGGGTCATGGCGACGGTTGCGCATAGTCAACCAGGGGGGAAGTCGAAGACGTATAAACCGCACTGTATGAGCGGAACGCCTTTCACGCCCCCCCCCAACACCACAATCGCCAACAGACTCATTAGCAGAGGGCCTGTATCCACGTCTGTCGCGTTTTACCATCCAGCGAGGGGTTTTAAATTTTACGATACGCCAGTAAAGCCATATGTAAAACACCACGAACAGGAATGTCGAAGCAATCAAACCGATGGAATTATCCCAAAACACAACCGCCAGCAAGGCCGTTGCAAGTTTTAGTAACCAGAAATACGGTGCAGTCATCGAATTGCACTGAACCTTATGCCGTGCATCTCTTGAAGCCCATTGGATATGATTCAAGCGCCTGAAAATCAAGGTATGAAGATGCAGCCCATCAGGATGCCAAGGCGATGTCCCATGCAAAAACTTTCTGCGATAAACAGAAAACAGCGTTTCGCAAACAGGATGAATCAATAGTAAGGCTGCAAACCATGGGGAAACCTCCGGGTGACGTACCACAATCAGCACAGCCAGTTCAGCCAGCCAAAAACCAATCAGATAGGAGCCGCCGTCACCCAGAAATATTTTACCGTAGGGATAGTTCCAGAACAGGAACCCCAGCAAAGCACCAAGCATTGCCAGCGCAGCGTTCAATAAAAACCAATCATTTAACTGAAACGACACGAATGCGATTGCCAGCAACATAAAACCTGCGAATCCGCTAACGATTCCGTTAAATCCGTCAATGATATTCACCGCATTGACTACGCCGCCAACAGCAAAAAGCGTAAGCATGATAGCGACAAATGGCCATTGCAGTAGCCAGTCCAACGGAGCTATGCCCAGATGATTGACAACCGCTCCGAGCAACCATGCACCAATTCCGGCTGAAACCATAGATAGAACCAGCCGCTTTAACACGCTCACTCGTTTGGTTAAATCCTCCATAAAACCGCCTGCAAATGCAGGAATAGCCGCAAGAAGCAAATAGCCGAACTGGGTTATTACGATCGTATCCTGATTGCTGATCCTGTTATACAGATAAGCCGTTGCTAAACCAAGCGCAATCGCCAACCCGCCGATACGCGGTGTTGGTTGCACATGAAACTTTTGCGGCCCTGCATCACTGTGATCGTTGGACAGGTGCGCATGCAGACTATTGAAGCGCACCAATAAATAGCACGTAACAAAAGCCACAAACATTCCAAATAAAACAAATAGCATCTATAAACCCCAACCTGATTGGCTCAAGTACCCTTGAAAGGAAATTGACAGCCTGGCAGCCTGTCAGACTTCGGTTGTTGCCCCGGCAAAGCGGGGGGATTCCACAAATACGCTTAAGGTGTTGCAGAAAAAACTCTGACAGACTTCTTGCGGCAACTTTTGTAATACCAGCAATTTATAACTTTCCAGATCAAATCATCCCGTGTACTTTTGCAAGGTATACTCCAACGCTTCCTCCCAATCCGCCATCGCCTTCGACTGATTCAATTTACCATCGAACAACCGCCGACCATTACTTCCCATACGTTCAGCCTCAGACGGCGTATCTCCCAGACGTTTTAATAGATTCGCCAAGCCTCGCGCATCACCCTGCTCTGCTACCACGCCGCAATCAGCTGAAGTAATTTGCAGCGCAAGATCGCCATCTGCTGCCCCGACGAACACAACCGGCCGTCCCGCGGCAAGCACACCATAGAACTTGCTCGGGACAATCAATCCCTCAAGCTCCGGGCGAAGTGAAATCAAATGAACATCTCCCACGGATAAACTTAAACCTAACTGATCCCTGGGCTGATACGGCCTGAACTGCACGTTAGCAAGGCCCAGAGACGCAACCGCGTTACCCAGCGGTCCAAGTTGATTACCGCCACCCACGAACAAAAATACGAACCGCGTATCCGACTGTAACAACGTTGCGGCATCCAGAATTGTTGCAAATTCATGAGCGCGACCCATATTGCCTGAGTACATTACCACAAACTTGCCAGACAACGCCCACCCCTCCAGTAGCGGATTCACATCTGGTGAAATCGGCGTAATCACACTACCATCCACCCAGTTGGCAATCACCCTCACCTTATCCGCCTCAACGCCACAGGCTCGAACCCTGAGCGCCATCCGCTCACCGATCACCACATTCATGTCGGCCACCTGCAGCGAAGCATTCCGCAGTGTGCACACACAAGCGCCGAACCGACCCGCAAGCGCCTTGACACCCAATTTCACTGCCACTTCCGGAAACACGTCCTGTAGCCAGTTCACCAGACAGGCTCCACGCCAGCGAGCCACCCAGGAAGCAGGAACAGAAATCAACGGCGGATCAGTCTTGGCCACCACCACGGTACTGCTATCGGCAAGCGAAAACAACTTGAGCGTTGCCGTAACATAAAAAGACAAGTAATCAGCGGCCCGTCCCGGCAAATTAGTTCGCCCAAAGCGCGATGTCCACACACGATGCACCTGAACGCCATGAACCTGCTCAAAACTGGCCAATTGAGCTTCAGGCGCATCATATAGCTGACGCGAACTGATGACATGCACCTCATGCCCTCTGCCTGCCAGATAAAAAGCAAGATCCGACAGCAACTGACTGGTTGCGCTATGATCCGGAAAAAAATAGCGGTTAAGAAAAATCAATTTCATTTGTGGTTAACTCAGGCCTGCCGTTAGTCATGGTGTGAATCGAAATGCACACAATCTGTCCGCTACCCTTTAATATCTGTTTTTATTTCCCACTGCCAAGCATGTTCGACGATCTGCTCCAGCGCGGCGAAACGTGGCGTCCAATTCCAATCCTTGCGGATCTTGCCGGCATCGGCCACCAACCTTGGTGGATCACCCGCCCGGCGCGGGCCGTACTGCACAGGAACTTTTTTACCGGAAACGCGCTCAGCCACCTGAATCACTTCTTTCACTGAATAACCTTGTCCGTTACCCAGATTGTAAGCTCGGCTCTCACCGCCTGAAGCGAGATGCTGCAACGCCAGCACATGCGCATCACACAAATCCTCAATGTGGATGTAATCGCGGATACAGGTGCCGTCCGCAGTATCATAATCGGCGCCAAACACCGTGAGTTCGTGTAATTCACCTTTGGCCGCGCGCAACGCCAGCGGGATCAAATGTGTTTCAGGATCATGCCGTTCGCCCAACGCCGCATCGGGGGCTGCCCCTGCCGCATTGAAATAGCGCAGTGCCACTGAGCGCAGCCCATACGCTGCATCGTAATCGCGCAGAATCCGCTCGGTGACCCACTTGGTCATGCCATAAGGGTTGATTGGTAGTTGTGGATGCTGCTCATCAATTGGCACATACTGCGGCTCACCAAAGATTGCCGCAGTGGAAGAGAACACCAACTTATTCACCGCATGTGCACGCATCGCATCGAACAGATTCAACGTGCCGACAAGATTGTTCTGATAATACTTCGCCGGATCGCGCACCGACTCTCCCACCGCAATCGACCCTGCGAAGTGCACCACAGCGTCAAACTGATACGCACCGAACAATGCACTCAGCGCCGCCTTGTCATGCAAACTACCCTGTACGAATTCACCGCCCAACACCGCATCGCGGAAACCAGCCGACAAATCATCAAACGTCACCACCGCATAGCCGAGTTCATCCAGCATCCGCACCATGTGCGAACCGATATAACCTGCACCGCCTGTCACCAGAACTTTCATGGCGTTTCCTCAAATTTATTGAATCATGTAATGAAAGCGACCAAACTCTTGACCCAGTACAACGTGTGGATTCGTAACAATTGGGGCGAGCAAATAACGAGCACCCACGCCCTCTCCCTGTCAGATAGAATGCAATGCCTGATAGCAACTGGCTTGTAGGTAGCACTATGTTCCGGAAAGAAATAGCAGTTATGAAACACAACTTTCACAGACATTCCAATTTCAAGGTGAAATTAAAGCAGTGACACTAACTCCTGGAGATGAACCAGTTCCCCAGCACCAGCACATCCATCCTGGTACGCATGAAGCAATCCAACGCTTCGGCAGGAGTACAAACCACGGGCTCATTCTCGTTGAAGGAGGTATTCAGCAAAACGGGCACATCAGTCAGCGCACAGAATGATTCAATCAGCCGGTAATAACGTGGATTGGTATTTTTATCAACGGTTTGCAAGCGTCCTGAACCATCTGCATGAGTAACAGCCGGAATCAGGGATCGCTGTTCTTCGCGAATCTGATAAACCTGCATCATGAATGGCACATCGTCATCAGTTTCAAACCATTCGGGCACAGCCTCGCGCAAGATGGAAGGGGCAAATGGACGAAAAGACTCTCTACGCTTAATCTTCAGGTTAAGAATATCCTTCATGTCCGCGCGGCGGGGGTCACCCAGAATCGAGCGGTTACCCAATGCGCGAGGCCCCCACTCCATGCGCCCCTGGAACCAGCCGATCACCTGACCTTCCGAAATAGCTTTTGCAGTGCGTGAACATAAAATATCTTCGTCGGACAAAAAATCACGCCGGCAGCCCTGCTCAGTCAGCTTTGTCGCATTGGCATCCAGCAGAAGTCCGATCTCGTCATTGTCATACTCAGGTCCCCAGTAGGCATGATTCATCACAAAACCGCGCTTGCCGCCTAGTTTGTGCCACACAGAGAAAGCGGCGCCAATAGCTCCACCCGCATCCCCTGCTGCCGACTGAATATACAGATGCTTGTAAGGTGTGTTGCGCAACACCTTACCATTCGCCACGGAATTCATTGCACAACCGCCGGCCAAAGTCAGATTTTCACCACCATGCCGCTTATGCAGCGCATGCAATAAATGAAAAAAGGCTTCTTCGTACATTGCTTGTATCGAGCGGGCGATATCCTTGTGCCTTTGCGTGAGTTCTTCACCTTTCTGACGTGCGGGCCCGAGCAAATTATTCAACTCGGATGCATACAGTTCACCCACCTTCGGTTCACCATTCTCCCACTCATATTCAATTTTCTCTTTATGATGTCGGAAATATTCCAGTGCCAGACGATAAGAACCATCATCCTGCAGTTTCACAATGCGCCGCATCTCAGCCATGTATTTCGGCTCTCCATAAGGCGCAAGACCCATGACCTTATATTCATCACCGTAATTCGGGAAGCCCAGCCACTGAGTCAGTGCCTGGTAGAAGATACCCAGCGAATGCGGAAAATAGATTTTATCATCGATATCTATTTCTCCATCACGACCATAACCCCAGGCCGCGCTGGCGAAGTCACCGAAACCATCCACAGAAACTATTGCGGCTTCTTTAAAGGGAGATACATGAAAAGCCGATGACATGTGCGCCAAGTGATGCTCCACGGCATGCACTTCACCAACGAAGCGCACGCCAGGAAACACAGCAGCCAACTCTTCAGCTACATTTGCACGCTCCTTCTTGTTCTTGATCCGGTCGATCACCAGGCTCAGATCAGGTCGCTTGGCGAGTGTAAAACCAATCTTCTTCCATAAGTTTGCGGTGGCATCCTGGTTCACGGCCACATGAGTTACATCGGCCAATGTAATATTTGCTTCGCTCAGACAATATTTAATTGATTCAGATGGAAATCCAGCCCAGTGCTTGATGCGGCGGAAACGCTCTTCCTCTGCTGCGGCAAGCAGCATGCCGTCCTTGACTAAGCAAGCAGCGGAGTCACCGTGATACGCATTGATTCCCAATATCAGCATACTGTCTTTACCCTCTTCGTAAATTGCACGCACTTTTTGATTGTTTCCCTAGTAGCCTGTTCAGTATCTCGACCCATGTGAGCTCATCGGCTAACGAACTGCGCCTCACTGGAATCTAAGTCTCCTGCCAGGGCACGCAGAGCCCTGGCAACACCACGACCTCGAAAATCGCAACAAACGCCCGAAGCATCCAGAAACCCGACGCATCCAGAAAAGAGTGGAGGAATTTCTGTGACGAAGGACCGTGGCGCAAGTCATCGTTTTCTATAATCGGGCCAATAAACCTTCATTCACAAAAAATTGCGAAGGCGCAAAATCGACAAAATATTTTAGTGTCCCGGATCGTTCGTTGACTGCTTGAATCAGCAGATTCTCAGCCACCCTGATATCCCCATCAGGGTCATTGGCGTATTTATCAGAATTGTCCAAATAAATATACCCGCCTTTTTTTATTTTTTTTATGACTTGACGCATACAATCTGCACGATTCCAACCGTCAACCAACGCAAAGTCCAGCGAACAATCATCAACCTTCGAAAGATCCGAATAGTCACTGTCAGACCTTAGCTCATATCTGACATTGCTTATCTTGCCCTTGTCCAGCTCTTGAGAAATCATGCGATACCAATCTTCGTTGTTCTCGATGCTGTACAGGAACCCACACCTTTTCGCTACCCACGCAGTAGAACTGCCTGACCCGAACTCGACGACTTTCCAGTCTGAGCGCATCAACTTTTCGATTTCACTGATAGCCCGGTAAGAAATCCAAGGTACTTTAGGCCTACGTTTAAAAATTACTCGCAGAAAACCTGAGACGATTACTTGCGGGAGATAACAAAGTCCCGCGAAATCGACGAGATTGCCTTTTTCGTCATGTAACCGACTTTTTCTCAAGTCGCTGGCCCTTAAAATCTTTTTAACAATTCCCATTCTTAACTCCATTGCTATCTAAACCACCAAATATATCCAGCAAATCTTCTGCCATCCGTTTCGTAGAAAAATACTCAACAAATTGGGCCCTCGCTGATCGCGCCATTTCCTTTTGAGTCGAAAGCTTGCTCACCTTTTCCGCAATCATTCGACCAAGCGCATTGACGCTATTCTCTTCAAGAACATCCACCCAACCGGCGCGGGCTGCAATATCCGAAGCGCCATTGAAATTTGAAACTATGGTGGGAATCCCCATCCCGACCGCTTCAATCAATGTCAAAGGCAAACCTTCAAAACGGCTCGGCATGATGAAAATATCCAAATTGGACAGGTATTCGGCGTAATCTTTGGTCCATCCCGTGATATGCCACAAACCTGTGTCCGCAACACCAGCCAACTTGCGTTCAATTCTCTCTTTATCCGGCCCATCACCAATTAGCAATAATCGCGTTTGTACGCCGGAAGATGTCGCCCATAACCAACCATCGATTAGCAGATCAATATTTTTCTGGTGCACAAACTGTCCTGCAAAGCCAATTATTGGCAGATGCCCTCGTTTTTCATCGCCGATGAAAGTCGACCACCTCCCATCTGCATCCTGGATCACCTGACTGCAATCAGGAATCGCAGAGGAAAAAGGGATCCCGCTAAGTACAACGGAGGTAGAGATGTTGAGCCGATAATAATTTAAAAACTCTTTTTTACCTGCCTCAGAAGAAAAGATTATCGAATACGAGTGTTTTCTGTACCAATAACGAAGGAAGCACCCGCGCAATTTTCCAAAAGGGCGTTTATCCTTATCGGCTGTCATCGGCATATGAATCACTCCTGCAACAGGAGCCACATCCGCCTTAAGAGCGCCCAGAACAAAATCCAGGCCGTCTTCATCATATTGCTGATTAACTAGAATGGCATCCGGTATAATTTCACGGCAAGATTCAGCGACAAGATTCTGCTGCCCGATGTCGGCTATGGCTTGCAAAAAACGTAAAGGTCGATCCCGCAGGTTTATAAATTGTTTTCGATGTACAACCGCACCGGCACCTTGTAGTTCCGACGCCCAATAATCCATATAATCAGACGAGGACAAGAGTGCATGCACTTTGCATCCAAGCTTAGTCAAGCCCTCTGTCATGAAAACCAGATATCGCTCACCACCGCCTCGTGGACTTGAATTGGAGCTTATCAACAAGACAGATCGACAGCCCTCGTTCGCACTATGCTCCGCCATCACTTTCCCGTCTCCGTGCAATCAGTTATTTTTCATTCCGAAGATCACTCTGCCGATACCTTCATCCAGAGAGACACAAGGACGCCAGCCCGTCTCTCTCTGCAACAAGGTCGAATCAAGTATATTTACCGGCACATCGAAACCCCGAGCTGATTTATGAATTACTTCCGGAATGGTTCCCAACTGATGCCGCAGGCTGTCAAGTATATCCAGGACGGAATGGCCTTCGCCGCTCCCGATATTGAACGTCCTGCTAGTCCCCCTATACCTTAAAATACTCAGTATGGCCGATATCATATCATCCACAAAAATGTAATCCCTCAGTACCTCCCCACTCCCCCACACTTCTAATGACTCCCCACGCAACGCACGGCTCGCCAAAGTCCCGATAACGCCTTGCCCCTTATCCAATCTTTGCCCTTCCCCGTAAATATTTGAAGGCCTTATGGTGAAGTTTTCGATTCCATGCATCAACGCATACATGGAAAAATATTTTTCAATTGCAAGCTTCGTAATCCCATAAGAACAAATCGGGTCAGTAGGATGGCTTTCCGAAATTTTGTTATCCTGCGGAATGCCATACACAGTGCCGCCGGAGGAAACGTAAACGATCCTGCGAACATTGGTTTTATCGAAACAAGATGCCCATTGAGCTGTTGCAGCTACATTGCTGCATATGTCATAGAAAGGATCGGTCATCGACGATCCTGGCGACGTAGTATGGACGAGATGAATGACAACATCCGTGTTTTCAATTGCGCCCAGCACATCCTCGGGGCAGGTAATATCACCTATTACAATCTCCAACTGGGAGCGGATATCCTCCATCAGGGGCGGCACAGAGTCTTGCCTGCTAAACACCCTTACTTTGTAGCCATCCAAAAGCAACGCGCGGCAAAGATGACTCCCGATGAACCCCAATCCTCCGAGTACGGTGACATGCTTGAAATGAATTTCTTCCACGTTCAAGGCAATACCTCTTTCAATTAGCGATCAACATTAATTCGTTGTGCCTCTGACTGTTTTCTCGCAATCACCAGTAGCGTATGCGTCTTTTTCCAAGGTCTGAAGAGCCAATCAATCATCACCAGCACAGGGAAAAACGCAATCATTACCAGGTCATTCATCCTTAGAATGTTTACCTGTATCCAGCCGACGACAGCCGTACCAAGAGTACCGTAGCGCCTGCGATCTATGGGCTCAAACCCTGCGCTTTCGAGCAGGCGTTCCAGTTGTTCAAATGTGTAGCCATGACGTACATGCCAGCCGTTCTCAAACCGAGTCACGTGCGATGCTTTCTTATCGAACTCGAAATCCCTGTTTGGCACGCTTACAAACAGAAGGCCATCCTTGGAGAGCAAATCATGAGCTTGTTTCAATGAACCAATATCATCCAGTACATGCTCAAGCATATCAATCATGAGGATTTGATCAAAACTATGCCGAAATACAGTTTCCTGACTGAAAGAACTCAATCTGCTTACTCGGAATTCGAGTCGTTCAGGTGAAATGGAAAGCGCATCCCGCATCTCTTCACATTTCTCTTTTTCCCATTCGTGAATCGTTATACCCACACAACTGTTTCCGCGCTGCGCAGCTTGCGTTGTAAAAAATCCATTCCCACATCCAATATCAAGGGTCCTAATCTTGTTTTCATTGTCATCACTCAGCATCAAATTGACCAGTTTCGCTTTATCGCGACTTACCCAATTGAGGCCAGGCCACAGCATTTTTTTCAGTGTCAAACGTAAAGATTTCATTTTATTGTCAAGTAATTAAAAATTATAGTAAGCGCATATTATCGGCAAGCAATATCCTTACCAAACAATCTCTGAAAAACATGTCAGCGGTATGAATTTCTACCATTTTGCAGACGTTCGTTAATCATCAGCCAGAATTTCATTATTTTTCCAAAATATCGCGGTAAACGCATTCCAGTTCCGAGAGCAGAACATCGCTTCGATATTTTTCGACAATCAGTTTTTTAGCATTCGATGACATTGCCATTCTAAGAGACTCATTGCCGGCAAGTTTTGTGATCCCAGCAGCGACCTGATCTATGTCAGTGTCGCATACTATGCCGGCCATGCTGTCCTGGACCTCATGAAGATGACAAGCATAGGTAATCAAAACCGGAAGACCTGCTGCAAGCGCTTCTTTCACTGCAACCGAATCGCCTTCCTGATAGGACGGCAGCACAAAGAAATCGCAGTTTTTGAGCAAAACGTGCTTTTTTTCGTCGTGCACTTCCCCTGTAAAAGTGACAGCATGTCGAACGCCGTATTGATCAACCAGCCTTTCTATTTGGCCCTGATATCCACCCTCGTCCGGTCCTGCTATCAAGAGGTGCACATCAACTCCCTGATCCAGAGTTTTCTTCAACGCCGGGATCAGGATATCCAATCCCTTCTTTTCATGGATCCTGCCCAGGAACAATACTACTGTGCTAGCTCGAATATCAGGATAAATGGTTTGCAAATCAATTGCGCTTGGTGCTTTCGAAAATACGGCCATATCGATACCGTTCGGAATCACAAACGTCTTTTGTTCACCAATGAAAGAATGAGCTTCTGCCGCTTCCTCATCGTTCAAGAAATGCAATCCCGCACAAAGCTCAATATTTCTACGTTCTAGCAGCGCTGCATACAGCCCTTTTTTTAGCCTGCTCCTCTTCATGCTCCATTTATCGAGCATGCCATGAGGGGTAATCACATATGGCCGTCCTTGAGCATACGCAAATCTACCGGCCATCGTTGTCGGCAATGTCCACAAACCGTGGATATGTACAATATCAGCCTTACTGATCTTGCCCATCAGCTCCCGCATACCATCGAAGCCCGGCCAGTACAAGAATCTCCCCCTGTGCTCCACAAGACCTGGCTCCCGTGCCGAAGGAAATATATCCACCTCATGCCCGAGCCTTTCCAGGCCGGCTTGCATTGTCCGCGCAACCCGCACCGGTCCGCCATAAGCCGAATGCAACGTAGGAAGTACATGCAGAATTTTCAATCTATTACCTAGCCTTTGCCGTCAGATTTCGCATTAAACGCTAAAGCAGCGTGAACTGCATAGACGGCCCCCATACCGAATCTTTCCGGGCCAAAGGAGCGCACAATATTTCTGCTCATTTGGCCCATCTGGGAACGCGTAATTGCATCCAGGCGATGTAATTTCAGCATCGCATTCGCTATATCCGGTGCATCGTAAGGGTCAAAAAAGAAGCCATTTTCATTTTCCCTGACCAGTTCCGCACTCGCGCCCACCGTCCGGCTTGATAAAATCGGCAGGCCCGCCGCACAAGCCTCATTGACCACCAGACCCCATTGCTCCACAAAAGCCGGGTGGATCAGCGCCGAGGCTCTGGCAAAGAACATCGGCAATTGTTGATAGGATACAAAACCAGGCAAGTGGACAAAGCTATCCAGACACCGGTCTTTCAACAGTGAGCGAATTTCATTTTCCTGATTACCGCTACCACATATCACCAAATCCAATGCTCCATCTGGAACCCTGTTTCGATATATCTCGTAAGCCGCAATAAGGCCGGGAAGGTTTTTTCTCGGCATCATCCGCGTTACGCAAAGAAAGTATGGTTTGCGTGTAATGAACGATGCAAAAGCCGCGTCTCCCTGACCGCGGAAGTAGTCGGTCGATTGTATGAAATAGTTGTTGTCCACCGCGTCATAGCCGAGAAAAATATTTTCCGCAGGCATGCCCAGGCCAACGAGGTAATCCTTATGAGCCTCCCCGCCAACCAGCGCGGAAGAGAACTTCCTCACAAAAAATCTTGCCTTTATAGCTTCTCTAATTACTGACCTTACAGCGTCGTCCTTTTTGCTCTCACTCATCAGTATGGCGGCACTAGAATTTTTTCGGCACCAGTTGAGAATTGCTCCTGCTGCAGGGAACCCCCAACCAGGAACAAATACGACCTGTGGCCGAAGCTGGTCGAGATGGCGGGCAATTCCAGAGCTGACTTCCTTCCATTCCTTGCTACTGAGACTTGATGATGCCCCGTCTCCAGGAAGTAAAGTTTCGATGGAAAAAGTAATTGCCTGGCTCAGATCTCCCCAGGGGTGCTCAAACGTATTATTGGAGACCTGTATCGCGATCAGCTCCCATCCTTCGTCGGCAAAAGCTGCCTGGGCAGCGCGCAGTCTGGCTGCATGATAACTACCTATATTGGTAAATAGTATGGCTATCTTCATCGATTATTGAACGACTTCGTCAGATTTTCACAAGAAAACATAACTATGCGTGGCTCAGCAACTCTCCTGATCCGAATATATGCGATAGTCTATGGGCATAGGATTTCAAGGTATATTCTTCAGCGCGCTTACGCGCATTTTGTGACATGCTAGCATATAAATCCGGGTTCGCTGCAATAAAGGCCAGTTTTTCAGCTACCGCAAACCCATCCCTTATTGGGACAATGAAACCCTCCTGTCCGTTTCGGATTACGCTACCGGTATTTTCCGTACAGATTACAGGCAAACCATAAGCCAACGCTTCGTAAACCACAGTCGCGGATCCTTCGCAAATCGAGGGCAACACAAACACGTCAGCCCACATAAATTGCTGCAACATTTCTGACCGCGGAATTGGCCCCACTAAATCAATGTATTCTCTGAGTTTCGACTCGGCCTGCGGCAGCACATTGATTGAACCAATCATCCTGAAATCAGCCTTACCTTTCAATTCCCTTGCAGCACTCAAGATATAGGGCGCGCCTTTGCGCAACCCGACTTCACCGACAGTAAGAACCTTCAACGGACCGCCTCGTAGCTTCCGGTCGATCCTTTCGATGTCCACATCGACGCCGTAAGGAATGACGCGGCATCTTTCAGCAGGCCCCCCCGATGCCGCAATACCATCTTTCACGAATTCGGATCCGCACAGAATCATGTCTGAATTATCCCATTCTTCCCGTTCACGTTTGGCAATTTCCTTGACGTGAACATCTTCAGGGAGAATATTCTGCCAATCCGGGAACGCCTCATGTTCCTCCTTCATTAAGCGTCGCTCGACCGCACATGGCGCAATGGTTTGCTCCATGACCGCAAATAAGCCATTGCGGCGCGCAGCCTGCAAAAGTTCCAAACCAGCAGTGTTAAATGTGTATATCGCCGTCGCATTGCCGAAACCCTGTTGAAGCACAAGCTCACAAAACCTTTTTCCTGCCCAGAGAAACTCGGCCGTCGATTCAGAAGGGTTATTAGCCTTCGCTAGCCGCCTGGCATACTCCCATCCGAATCGGGTGAACGAGGTAATAAGATTTCGCGGCACACCTTGCGGCACACGATTCAAAAGCCGCTTCACGCCCATTGGCCTGATGAATGCAGGCAATAAGTTCAGCAGCCGCACCCCCCCTACGGCACAAATATCCGTGTACAAGCGCTCCAACTGCCCTGAATCATGCAACATTCTAGGCACGGCATAATGCATACGCGCTCCCAGTTGAGCAACACAAACCCGGTGCACAAACAAGCTGTTAGACAATTTGCTCACAGTCACTTTCTCAATGTTGAAATTCCATCCTGCACGGTTTCTTGTGCCCCCGATGGAATGATGGTTCTTGACTCAGGGTCAGGAGTAATGACAGACCGGATGTACTCCAACTGCAAGTTTGTGAACCTGCGGTATTTCCTGGATGTTGCCAGCGCGCCATTGTGCAAATGTTCCCAGGAATTTATGTTTTCAACAGCCATTTCCAGGCACTTCAGCAAACTGACTTTATCCCGGAATTCATACGAATAGCCGTTCCAGCCAGACTTTACGAAGCAGGAACTTCCTGTTCTTGTGGGCACGATGGCCGGGGTACCCAGATCAAAGCCCTCAATAACCGAGCCAGCCAGTGGCTCCTCCCACATAGCAGGGTTGACAACGAAATGCGCCTGTCTGTGCAGGTCAACGAACTTTTGATCGTCCAGTTTTCCATAAACCATATCGATATCAAACCCATTCTCTTGCAGCCTTGCCACTTGCCTCTCTATTCTTTCTCCCGCAGCATCGCATCGCACCACCAACTTGAGCATATTCTTTCTGTGGGTCAATTCGGACCAGGCATCCAGCAAGAAATGGAGCCCACGGTCGAAACTTGCTCGAGCTGCAAACATGAAAATGATTTTCCCTTTGCCAACCGACAGCCGCCGCGTATCTTTTTCCGATTCATAAATCAGATCTCTGTTGGCGGGGATGACCAATGAAGTACGGACCGAGATCCGGCCCCCAATCGCGCGCTCGAACAATTGATGCTGATGCGGCGACTGGAATAAAACCAGCACATTGTCGTCTTGCAAAAAGCGTTTTGCAGACTCGAGCCGAGCCATCCCTTCTTTTTCGGACAAGAGCGCATGCTTAGACTGAAACAATTCGGCAAGTGCCCAGAGCGCATATTTTTGCAGGCTGGCCGGCAGCCAACTGGTCATTCGAAAGAATAGTCGGAAACGCCCTGAATACCACAGTCGATTAGTCGGCATGGAATGCGAAAAAGGTTCGATGCCATGCGTACAGTTTGCACATCCCCCCCCCCCCGTCAGGCCCTGAACAAGCTGATCCGGAAGGATTGAGAAAAAATCCAAGGTGGCATACCGACGAATGTTCCGTCGGGATAAATATGACCGGTTTACCGAAACGGAGACAGGCCTGCCAGATGATCATCCCAGTCGATATCCAGTTGATCAAAATAATGGAGCCAACCCTCTCCTTTTCGAAAATGTTCAGCAACATGTCTTCAATAACCCTGGCTTCCTTTGGGTAGGACAATCCATGAGCATTCGCCTCACGCTCCATTTGGAAAACCCTCTTTTTATCATCCAGGTGGAGCACATATATATTTCCGTGTGTGTTTTCAATCTTGTTCTGCCCCCCCCAAACAAAATAAATTTCCACCAGGTTTAGCCCCATACTCCTGAGAAGAAGCAAATAGTTTCTTTGCCATATTTCCAATCCTGAAACTCGATTGTCGTCACCTTGCCCTGGAGGTTTTCCGTAAAGGGTCACGCAAACTTTGCTACCGACACCATTGATCACCAGCTTTCTCCGTTTGAGTTGCCCCACCGCACTGCTGAATTTATCCCTAATGATCTTACCGCCACCCACCCCGACTTCCATAGCAGGTGCTACGCTCCCCCACATTCCTCAAACTGAGGAAGATTGCTGGTCATCTTTACTTATCCGTCCAAACGCGAATAGTGATGGCTTCATAAACCGGGGAGCAAATCGCTGATGTAAAACACCCAGGAAATAGGCGATCTTTGAAAATGAGAGGTACGTTGGCTCGGCATCATGTCCATACACAACACAAGCAAATCCGCTGTCCTTCATGGTATTCCTCAATTTCCGGACACTGTTGCATTTGTAAACAGTTGGAAAGACATCCTCATCACTCCTTCCCTCCTGAACGACAGATGTCACTTTCGAGTGGTATCTGTTTGGAATAAGGGTCGCGGCTATCGCAATATAGCTCCATCGATTTGGAGTTCGTAAGCACAAGTAACCACCATCTTTCAGAACACGGCGAATTTCCCTGAAAAGGCGATCCGTATCTTCAATGTGCTCCAATACGTTGTCGCAGACAATTAGATCCACGGAATTGCTCTGAACAGGCCATGAATCACCTTCTATGAGAAGAAACTGATCCAGGAAGGGATTGTCTCGGGCACCGTTATCAACATCGATTCCGATCACTTTGGCGACTTTTCCTTTGAGAATTCTCAGACTCCTGCGAACGGGCACTGGATCTTCACTGTATGCGCCTCGTCCGCAGCCAACATCAAGGACGACAAAAGAGGGATCAAGAAGCGAATTGACCCTGTTAAAGAACGCCACCGTTCCATCAACATCTGTGAAGCCGCCGAATCTCGCTTCTGGATAAAATATTTCTTTGTAGTTCACTGTAGAATCCTCTGCATGGTGCATGTAAGTTAATGTACACCTGGTTCATGACGGAATCGGCACTGCCTGATTAATATACTTAACGATCCTGGCCGGACACTACGGAATCCGATACCTTGGTAATTGCTGGGATTGCCCATTAGCGCATTCCTGCCCCGGATTCGTGAACTGGAGATTTCAAGCTCCATTGCTCGACAGCAAAAAAACACAACAAACCAGCCAACAGTGACACCATTACACCCAGCGCCGTCGGAGCCAGTGTCTCCATGGAAATTCCCAAAGCGACAATTGCTGATTTATATAATAGTAAAACGGGGACATGTATCGCATAAAGCGAATAGCTAAATACCCCCACTTTCGCCAGGAACCTCCCCGGAATACCGTCTAAGAACTCCTTTCCCCTGCGGGTCGTGCTCCAGCTTACTAATCCACCAAACGCCACTGCAGTACAAATGGTTGTCACCGAGTCGTAAAAAAAGGTATCGACCATTTGTTTATATGCAAATTTTCCCAACAACACAAGGACAATCGCAGTCAGTGCCGACAACAGGGAAATTCGATAAAACCCAGCTGGGAGGCTGCTTCTGCCCGCATTAACTTCTGCTAAATAGAACCCCAACGTCCAGGTAAACCAATATGACAAAAATACAGGACCAATTCCGTAAGGGGCAGGGAGTCGTTGCCTGACACCCAGCAGATCATCAATAAATATATAAGCCAAACTGACAAGCAGAGTAAAAATGAGGGTGCGTTTGGCGTCAAATTTGCGCGACAGGTAATAGAGAATCGGGTAAACGGCATAAAGATGCATCTCAAGAGACAGTGTCCATAAAACGCCATTGCTGCCGAATGTCGGCGCAAGCAAACCCTGCAAAGACAACAGGTTCGCCAGAAAAGTGAACAAAGTGCGATCCTGGTTGTTGTCTAACTGAACAAGTCCGTTCGAAATAACCAACGAATCCACCAGAACCGTAACGCACAATGCGGCAAAATAAACCGGATATATTCGAACAAAGCGGCGCAATGCGAACGCCTTCACAACTAGCGGTGTATCCGTATTTTCCGCCAAATTATGTGCGCCACGATAATGAATGCAATATCCGCTCAAAACGAAGAAAAGATAGACGCCCAGATACCCGAAGAGTGTGGGTGCACTGAGGTAACCCAGCCACGCATTTGGTTCGAATCCAAGACCATATTTAGCCCACGTCGCTGAAGTCCCGACCCACAACATGCCTTTGGCATGCAGTAGGACAACAGCCAAAGCAGCCGCACCTCGCAAAGAGTCAATCGCGTTGGCGCGCCCCATAATGCGGTTCATTCGAACAATCATAAGTTCCCCCTAGATCGACAGCGAGCCATTAAGTTGAAGCAACTTCTTTACTCATGCCCTTTGTCTGGTTGCAGTTGAAGTTAAGCGTGCCGTTCCCGGTCGAGAAGAAAGTTTAATGATCATCGTTATGATGAGAAAATAAATAAGCATGGGAATGAATGCCGCCGCCACACCCTGGGACGCCAGCCAATGGCTCCCTGCGAGAATGGTGATGAACTGGGCGCGTTTCAATATAGAGGATACGTCGACGAACCGACGGCCCATTGCGAATCCGAGTGCAAACCATAAAAACGGAGCCAAAAAACCAAGCTCCATGAAAGTTTCAGCAACGCCACCCGCGGCGGCGCCCGAAGAAAGTTGCCATCCCAAGACCTGTGGCATGAGGCTCGGTGTCCAGGGAAACAACCCTTGCCCCAAATTGGGCTTGTCCGGCCATAAATATCTCGGAATAAAGTGGGTCAACAACGACAAGTATCCTGTCCCATATTGGTAATTTCCCAGTGCAGTGGCCGTAGCCACCATACCCATGTGATAAAGCGCTTCGTTGTCCCCATCTTGCTTGCTCTTCTCAACGGTTACCGACTCGATCGAGAGCGCCTGGACGGACTCCTCATTCCAGGCATGCATACCCCCTTCGCTATAATTTCGAACTAAGGGAAAAACCAGCATCGCAGCGCCTATCACCAGGATTGACGTTACCAGTACAAGTTTCTTCGGCTTAGTCGCCTGCATCAGACCAAATCCATAAACCACCATTATAATGATAGGAAAAGTAGGCCCCCTTCGTGCGGTAAGAAAAAAAACATAGGTTAGCCCAAAGCACAGAGCAAACAGAATCAATTTATGCAAATATGATTGATACCTCTTATCTTTGACGATTGCGATGACGCACGCCAGAATTCCGGGGTACCCGATGTGATAAAGCATGTACACATATGCTGAAGTCCCCTCATAGTCATATTTCTCGTCTCTGAAGTCGACAAATTGCATGGAAACAATCGCAACCAATGCGGCAAAAATCCCAAAGCCCCACATTCTCGCGTAATTCAAGGAAGGTTCCTTGTCGATTATTCGTACTCTGTTGCCCCCTTTTTTCAAGGCCAATTTCCAGCCATGCAGGAATGCCAGAAAACAGACTAGCGCCAGCGCCTGGCCCAGCTCGAACATCCAGGGCTTAAGCAAGTAATCCAGATTAGTTGCCACAACATAGGTTTGAAAAACATAAAAATACCCGAACATCAGGCTGAAAAGAAACGGAGCCCCATAAATATTCTTGTCGGTTACATAGCTGTGCACAACGGTGCGGACAATCACCAACAGGGTAGCCATCCACAACATCCAGAATACCGTAAGATCATCAGCCATTCGAAACTCCGTAATAGCGCAAGCGACGACGCAATCGATTCATGCCAGCGCGCAGGGCGCGCTGCACAAGCTGCCTTGAAAAACCATACATATCGAACTACCTTTTAGTATTAAAGTATCAACTCTCGCCATCGTATGGACAGCACTTCAACCCCATAGCGGCTTTTTGCCCATCTGGAAAGCCTTTGTTGATCAATTTCGCCATTGCGCAATTTGTAAGCCATGGAATGCACCGCGGCCACAAAATCCGCATTGTTGATCGGTGTCACCATAACATCCGGGTTATCTTCCAGGAGCGAAGCGATACCACCTGCGTTCATGGCAACGAAAGGTACGCCATGCTGCACCGCTTCCAGGAGAACCAGAGGGAGCCCTTCGACCCTGCTGGGCAGTAGCACCAAGTCAGTGTTATCCAGCAGGCTCAAATCATTGTGATCATAAGCGCCATGCAGCGCTACCTGATTCTCCAAGCCCTGCTCCCTGACAAACCCACGCAAAGATTCAAGCATCGGGTCGTCAGGATAATCCGCTCCGTATACGTCGAGACGGGCAGGAGCCAAAGGAAACTGATTTGCAATTTTGGACCATTCACGTACCAGCCAGTCGGGTTGCTTGTGTTTTACCAGACGTCCAAAATAGGCGACTCGTAATTCCCGTTTCTCAGGAGGACTAGCGAACTTTCGTTCGGCAACTGGATACTCGGTTGAGAAGAAAGGAATAACGCATATCCGGCAAGGGCCGACCGCATCAACTACCCGCTCAGCAATAGTTTCAGTAGGCGCAATGATCATATCCATTGAACTTGCAACCCGCGCCATCATGCTTCCAGACTTGGGCGCTTCGATAAGTTCATGGTATATGCATATCCCATCCTTATGAAGAAACCGCCGCATCCACAAATGCATGCGCCCATGCCCATGACAATACAGAACATCAAAATTTCTTTTCAGACGAAACGGCCAGGTCATTAGTGCTTCCGCCTTGGCCAGTCTCGACTGATTTCGCATAGCAGTAAAAGTAGGAAGCACCACCCGCACCCCTGCGTCCCGCAGGTCATCCAAGGCACTGGCTGGCCAGTTCGAAGCCGAGGCCGCAACGGTGACCTCGGCACCTGCCGCCCTCAACACCCTGCTCAGCATGGTCACATGAGTTTGCACGCCTCCTACAGCCAACCCACCGCTGATCAGCACACGTAGTGCCTTAGCCGCCATTACGCACACCCATTGCCGCCCGCTCCAATAAACTGCGCGGACTTGACGGTTCGGCTGACGCATCAATACATCCCGTTTGACTGCTACCAGACAAACCCGATCCCTGTTGGAGTTTAAAGAAATCACCTCCCCTGTCCATCAATTCCTGATAGCTTCCCTGTTCCAGTATCTTGCCATGTTTCATGAAAACAATCATATCTGCCTGCCGAATGGTGGAAAGCCTGTGCGCAATTACCAATACCGTTCTGTCTTTGCTGGCTAGTTCTATAGCTGATTGCACCGACTTTTCGGATGCAGTATCCAAAGCGCTGGTCGCTTCATCAAATATCAAAATTTCAGAGTGATGAATGATTGCCCTCGCTATGGCAATTCGTTGCCGCTGTCCTCCGGAAAGCATCGTCCCACGATCACCGACAATCGTAGCAAACCCGTTTGGGAGATTCTGGATAAACTCATAGGCATACGCATTCTTTGCCGCCGCAATGATTTCAGATTCTGATATGGAATCCATTCCATAGGCTATATTGTCGCGAACCGACGCATTAAATAGAAAGGTATCCTGGCTGACCAGGCCGATCGCCCGACGCCAGGTACCACGGCTGATATTACGCAAATCAATGCCATCGACTGTGATTTTGCCCTCTTGCGGTTCATCGAAGCCCATCAACAAATCTGCCAAAGTGGATTTTCCACTTCCCGAAGGCCCCACCAATGCAACCACGCTCCCTTTTTTTATTCGCAAAGTCAGATTGCAAATTGCCGGCACGTCATTGCCAGGAAAAGCATATGTTACGTTCTCGAAATCAATCTGGAACTGCATGCCCTGAAATAGTGTTTCCCCATCTGCAGTTTCGACCAGATCGGATTTCGACAGCATATCGGAAATCGCGGTCAAGCTCCCACCCAACTGTGATACTTGGGCACGAACCCCGGCCAGGTGAGTTAGCCTGGGCCACAGGCGCATCAATGCGATGAGATAGGCCGCTACAAGTGGCAACACATCCGCCTGATTCGAATAGATGAAGGCACCGGCAGCCAGGATACTCAAGACAAGAATGGTTCCAACCGTTTCCGTGCTCGGGCCGACTGCAGACTGGCGCATCCACGCTGTCAATTCAGCATCGTAACGTTCCTTCAGAGCAATATCGGAGCGGCGAATCTCGGCGGCCTGACCATTTCGTGCCTTGATAACGCGCATGCCGCTGATAATTTCGGTAATCACTGATGAGAAGTTGCCGATACTACTGGCTGCCTTGTTGCCCGACACAGCCACAGACCTGAACACTTTGCGCAGCGACAAACCCAACACTCCGATGGTGACAACAACAAAAGCAGTCAACCCCGGCGACAACATGATAAGGAAAATCATAAGAAACGTGATGATGAACAGGCTGTTCACCATGCTTATCATAAGGGCAACCAGCATTTCACTCCGCTGAACCTGCTCGTTGACACAACTAAGCAAGTCACCCATCCTCGATTTACTATAAAAACAGAGCTTTTGGGTTAAAAAAAACTCTACGCACCGTCGCCGAAGCGAGATGCCCACATCCAGCATCAACCTGTTTATCGAAATATTGGAAAAGTACAAGCTCAGGTTTTTCATCACCGTCAGAACCAAAATGGCAACAACGATAGCCGTGAACTTGTGTTGCTCGGGGACGCTTTCAAAAAAGCTCATGATGCTGTTTGTCATCTGCGAGTATCCCGATCCCGAGGCATTCGAAGTAGTGCTGAGGAACAGAATGAGCGGCATCATCAGCGCCGCCGTAATTGCCTCAAGGACAGCCACGATCAATCCCAGGACAAGCCCCAACGCGGCCAGGCTTTTATGCTCTTTGACAAAAACGAGCAACAATTTCATCGACGCCCCAAAACGGCAAGCTGAAATCCATGCGCATTGATTGGCCGAACGATCTCGAAAAGGCCCTTTGTTTCGAGACTTGCAAACATATCGCGCTGCACGTTCAGCGGCGCATCATGAACCTCGATAAACAGTAATTTGACCCGCTCAAACAAATTCAGGTTCGATCTGACGAAATTGAATTCGCCCCCTTCGATATCGATTTTCATGAGGTCAATTGACCTTTCGCCAACCGCTTGCTCCATATCCAGAAAAGGAATGTCATATTTCTTGGTGTTGGCTGCCTCACTCATGCTGGAAGCCAAAAAATTGCTCTTGTTGATCCAAAGGGAAGCCGCACCGGTTTTCTCACCCAGTAGCGCATGCCTGATCGAAGCCCTCGATGAAATGCCGCTATTCTTTAGATTCCTTTCGATTACCGGGATTAAATAGGGGTTTGGTTCGACGAGGATAAATTCAGAATCGGGTTCCCCAAACTTCGTGCGGCAGCATATATCCGCCAAAATACTGAAGTGTCCGCAATTTGCGCCGCAATCGACGATCAATTTCGGGCATTCATTCAGCAATTGAAACATCTGCCAATAAAAGGGCTGACAAAAAACATCCTGAAAACTGGCTACATCGTATTTGCTCTGAAGCGAAATTGTTCCGCCTTCCACGCCCAATACGCATGTGATCCACCTGGCTAAACGTCGATAGGCAAAAAACTGCAAATTCATAATGGATTCCTTTTCAACATCTTTACCATTTACGTCAAATCAGGGCAGCAACCAGAAGCGGTTAGTCCCGACAGTTTCATCCCTAAGGAAAAAAGAAGGGGCAGCACACAGCTGCGCCGTTGATCGCCAGCGTGATCGACTGGGATATTTAATCTGTCTGCGTCAACCGATCGGCATGGACAGCGGCACTATCGACCTGGCTTATTCTTACCAATCAGGTCTCATCCAACACACTGCCCGGCAAGTCTTTAAAAGGAAGATACCCAAAGCATTCCACTCGCCGATTATTCTAATTAAATCGTGTGTTTGGGCCGCCTGGAGGTTTCTTTGCTAATACGCGTACCTAATCCACCTGCAAAAATGTGCTTTCATGTTTGAGCCATGCGCAGCCCTATTGGATGTAATCGCTCATGCCTGGTGCCGCCCCTTGGTAGCCGGCTTCAATTGTAGCAACCGATCAAAATACGCAATGGTCTGGACGAGTCCTTGTTCAAGTTGAACTTTCGGCTCCCAGCTTAGCTTCTGGCGAGCTAAAGAAATATCGGGCTGACGCTGCTTCGGATCATCGGCGGGTAGCGGATGGAGAACCAGCTTTGAAGTCGATCCGGTCAACTCAATCACCGCTTCAGCCAATTCACGGATGGTGAACTCAACTGGGTTTCCCAAGTTGACCGGTCCGGTGAAACCAGCCTCGCTGTCCATTAGACGCACAAAGCCTTCGATCAAGTCATCCACGTAGCAGAAAGAGCGCGTTTGATTGCCTTCACCATAAATGGTGATCGGCTCCCCCTTCAGCGCTTGCACGATAAAATTGGACACGACGCGACCATCATTGGGGTGCATGCGTGGACCGTAGGTATTAAAGATGCGTGCCACTTTGATATCCACCCCATACTGGCGATGATAGTCGAAGAACAGAGTCTCGGCACAGCGCTTGCCCTCGTCATAACAGGAACGCGAACCGATGGGGTTGACGTTACCCCAATAATCTTCTGTCTGAGGATGGACGATCGGGTCACCATAGATTTCGCTGGTGGATGCCTGGAGAATTTTTGCCTTTACCCGCTTTGCAAGCCCCAGCATATTGATGGCGCCATGCACAGAGGTCTTAGTAGTCTGAACCGGGTCAAACTGATAGTGAATGGGCGAGGCCGGGCATGCCAGGTTATATATCTCATCCACCTCAACGAAGAGTGGGAAGGTAACATCGTGGCGCATCAGCTCGAAGTTGGGGTTGCCAAGCAGATGAGCAATATTATCCTTGGTGCCAGTGAACAAATTGTCTACGCAGAGTACATCGGCACCATCAGCGAGCAGGCGCGAGCAAAGATGCGACCCCAGAAAGCCTGCGCCGCCGGTAACTAAAACACGCCGCCTAATTGAATAGTTCTTCATATTTTTCCAAGTTATTTCCACGACCGTTGAACGCAGTAGCGAATGATCACTCATTTCTCAAACTGACATTGCAGCATTAACAATCCAATACTGCTGCACACCCCTAAGACGACTTGACACCTCGTCCACATTTCTCACATAAAGCGTATTTCCTAACTGATTCTTCTTGCCTTTCAGAGAAATAAGCTAATGATTCAATGACGCATAGACGTAGGTATTAAAACCAAACGACAACATTTTTTCGTGCAACGATTTCTCGTCAAAGCCATACCGTTCGCTACTTCCATTCAATTCCATAATACAGCTAACAGCGATAACCTGGATAATGCGTAGAAACAAGGTACAAGGGGCAAGAATCAAGTTGATGCCAAAGGTAAAAAGTGAAAGAGCATATCAATCCTTGCCAAACAAATCGCGGCTATAAATCTTGTCCGCCACGTCGCGAATGTCGTCGGTAATGCGGTTGGCGACGATAACGTCAGCCTGCTGTTTGAATTGCGCCAAGTCATTCACCACCCTGGAGTGGAAGAATTCAGACTCCTTGAGTTCAGGTTCATAAACGATGACTTCGACACCCTTGGCTTTGATGCGCTTCATGATGCCCTGAATGCTGGAAGAACGGAAGTTGTCAGAGCCGCTCTTCATAATGAGGCGGTGGATGCCAACGATCTTGGGGTTGCGCTTGAGAATACTGTCGGCGATGAAATCCTTGCGTGTGGTGTTTGCCTCGACAATGGCGTGAACGAGATTCTGCGGGACATTTTGATAATTAGCGAGCAGTTGCTTGGTGTCTTTGGGCAGGCAGTAGCCGCCATATCCGAACGAGGGGTTGTTGTAGTAATCACCGATGCGCGGATCAAGGCTGACGCCTTGGATGATCTGTCTGGTATCCAGTCCATGTGTGGCGGCGTAGGTGTCCAACTCGTTGAAATAGGCGACGCGCATAGCGAGGTAGGTATTGGCAAACAGCTTGACCGCCTCGGCCTCGGTTGAATCAGTAAACAGAACGGCGATATCTTGCTTGACCGCACCTTGTTTGAGCAGGTTGGCAAAGGTTTCTGCGCGCCTGGAGCGTTCGCCGACGACGATGCGCGAGGGGTGCAGATTATCGTGCAAGGCACGACCTTCACGCAGAAATTCGGGAGAAAAAATCAGGTTGTCGCAGTTAAATTGAGCACGTGCTTTAATGGTATAGCCCACTGGCACGGTGGATTTGATGACCATCACCGCCTGTGGATTGATGCTCATGACATCCTGAATCACAGACTCAATCGAGCGGGTGTTGAAGTAGTTGGTCTCGGGGTCGTAGTCGGTGGGCGTGGCGATGATGACGTAATCTGCCCCGGCGTAGGCTTCATGTTTGTCGAGCGTGGCGCGAAAGTTGAGAGGCTTGTGCTTCAGGTAGTCTTCAATCTCGACATCTTCAATAGGTGATTGTCTGCGGTTAAGCATCTCGACCTTTGCAGTGAGAATATCGAGCGCCACCACTTCATTGTGCTGTGCAAGCAGGATAGCATTCGAGAGTCCTACATACCCGGTACCTGCGATGGCGATTTTCATAAATTCTTTTTCTTAAATACAGCCTGACAAAAAAATCAACCTGAAAGTTTGAATACTTAAGGTAAAAAGGCACGTTACAAGCAAGCTGATATTACATGAACAGGATTTTAAAATATATAGGCCAAAATGCATATAAAATTCAGGGCGACACCTCTTGGCAAATCGATTATTGGCTGTATCCCGGTGTACTTTTGCGGATCTGACGCGCACTACCAGCAGGAGTTAACAGAAGGACAACCCAACGCAGGCATGACAGATTTCAGCTCCATCACCTGACTCACTTCTCAGACTGACACCGCCGTGATGCCAGAGCCTTCAATGGCATACTGGCCTCTTCGGCGGTCAGGTAACGGCTCCACGACACCGCGCCGATACGTTTATTGTCATAGTCGTTGACGCGCGACCACAGCATGCGATCTTTGGTGAAGCGCATATCCCGACCGTAATTCGTATCCTCGAGGAACAGCCCCCCATCTGGAAGCAATCGCGCACGCCCCTCGGTGACGCTGACCGGGCGTGCCTGGGCAAGCAGGGCGGCGAAGGGTTGCGACACCTGCTTGGTATCAAAGTCATAGACCAGCACCTGATTAGTGTCGCCGGGTTTCATGAACATTTGTTTTCCGGTTATGGGGCCTGAAACAACGTTGTTATTGAACACCGAGATACTATGGTCATCGACGAAATCCACCGAATGCTGATTCATCCACGGCCCGGTCTGGTGCCAGATAATCTTGTCAGTCGAAGGTCGATACAAAAACAGTGTACTGAGATGCCGCGCCGAGATCAGCAAGTCGCCTCGCTGCCAGTACCTGGAATCTTGATGAGCGGCTTTGATCTGGTTAATGTGGATCGGATCACTGTTAATTTGCAGTCCAGACATACCCAGCAGCATCGACTCCATGCCATTGTCACGCAGGATACGGGCGAAGGAACGTTTTTCAAGTAGTCGACCATCGGTAGAAACGTGTGCCAGAGCATCGTCTCTAATTTTGTCGCGCAACCATGGGTTGTCGGCGAGACCATCCTGCGCAACAGAAGGCACCCAGAGAGCACTGCCACTTTCATCAATTTCATTCGAGTGGTGCATCACCTCGTCGAACACCCAGACAGGTTTGGAGTTGCATGGACTCAGCCGCACCAGGGACGTAAAGTTATTGAATATAATGTCGCCGTCAGCAAGCAACACGGGATGCATTGCCCGAGCCTCTAACGGACTGCCTTTTGACTCAAGCTTCTTCTCTGTGATCGTTTCGAAGATCGCTACCCAGTCAGGATCCCAGCGTGCAACTTGCGCTCCATCCGAAATCCGGATCAGTTGCACGATACTGTGTTTTGCTACCGGGTCGACACCGGAAAACAGCAGGTAGCCGGTATCCTTCGGGGAGGGAAAGCTGCGCACCCAATATGGCTGCTCGGTCGTCTTCCGATCCATGAGCAACGGTGACGGATCGTCTCCGAACCGATCCCTGACCTCTTTAACTGCCGAAAAAACGAGTCCCGGAAATTCGGCGACTGCAATGACCATGCGAGCTTGGTTTTCTGAAAGTCGAACACCACCTTTTATGATGACATGCCGGACTGCCCACGCCGTACTGATGACTGCGACGATGAGCACAGCCGACACAGCCGCCGTCAACCAAAGCCAGAACTTCCAGCCAAAGGCATGATTATCTCGATATGGGGTGGTCGTGGAATGCGCTTTCTTCATTTGATTTCACCATGTCAGTAGGGAGTACGATATTTTTCGGGCTGTCCAGCAGTGCGCGGTGTGTAGCCTCGGCACGGCTCAGCAATTCGGGACAGAAATCGTCGGTGCTCTGAACTCCTGGGGCCGGTGCGTTGATCCGCTTTGCCAGTGATATGGCGTCAGCCTGCACTCCAAGCACATTGAAGATTGCAGCTAGAGTTTCTACTGGCTCAGCGCACAAAGCATCATAATTAACCAGGTAAAATCGCAGCTCCCGCTGCGCCAGTACGTGGAGGTATACTGCATTCCAGTAGTCGAGCCAATAGTTCAGATCTTCTGGTTTACGCGACATTTCCATCTCGGGCACTGCAAAACAAAACGGAAGATGATCAAGCCCGAATTCGTGATGCGCAAGCCAACCCATGTAGGTTCGCGTAAAACGGTCTCCGGTTTGGGCGGCGCAAAAATTTACGTGCTGTCGATATAATGAGCGTGCTGTGGCAACCGGGTTCCGGTATACCAGCAACAACGTCGCCGTCTGGTCAACACAGAGACTACGCAGGCGCAACAGATTGTTGTTGTTTTTTGACAAGTAGCGCCTCAGGACGCCACTTTCTGAAATTGGCTCCGTTCGCGGATTCGCCACGAGCGCGCGATAGTCCGAAAAGGTGGCGAGCGCCTCCGAAGAGGGTTCTTCGACACTAAAACAGCGGGGATCCGACGTTCGCGCACCAAACGTACGCCAAAACACCTCTTCAAAACCCTCCGGGCTATCGAAATCGATATACACCCCATCGCCGTGAGCACGTTCCGCAAGCACCGAAACCTGCGGCGCATGTCTTGTCATTTGCTTCCACAGATTAGGCGCCAGCACAAACGGCATGTTCCGGTATGTCAGCGACCGAAACACATCAACCTGGTCGAGAATATG
>JAUSNM010000079.1 GCA_030645535.1 Gallionella sp.
TCAGTGAGGTAAGCATTTCAATAAACCCGAGGTGAATGAATATTTGTAATAATGGTGGCGATGGTTTGTGCGTTTAAGCGCAAAGCGCTATTTCTAAACTTTGAGGCTGGCATCCTCAAAGCCGCCAAGTAGCCGAAGCTATTTACAGCTTCCGATAGATGGCGCCTTGCAGACTTTGCCGTCAATCCAGGTCGCGTCCTTGAGACGAGCCCCGATGAGCCGGGTTCGATTGATGGATGCGCCGGTCAGGTTGGCTTGCTTCAGATTCGCATAGGCCATATAGGCGCCGTCAAGTTTAACGCGTTGCAGGTCAGCCTGTTGCAAATCGGCAGAAACAAGGTCTGCTCTCGTCAAATCGGCACCTGTCAGTATCGCCTGGGAGAGATCCGCATTTTCAAGGTCAGACTTTGCCATTTGGGCATTGGTAAAGCGGGTCTTTACCAAGTTTGAGTTTTCAAGATTCGCCCAACGTAAATCTGCGCCGTCAAGATTGGCGCCGGACATGTCAGATTGTTCAAGCCTGGCCTGTTGCAGATTTGCGCCACGTAACACGGCACCTTTTAAGCTTGCGCCGGCAAAATTAGCCTGTTCAAGGTCGGCATTCTGAAAATTCCCACCATCCAGTTTGGCTCCGCGCCAGTCAATGCCCCTTAGCTTCGCGCCTTGGCATTGAGCGCCTGGTTCCTTGCGGCACTCGGCAAATGCTGTACTCACAGAGACTATCAATATGCCGAAAATAGCACCTAGTATAAAAAGCGTCTTTCGCATTTTCGTATGATCACCTTTCATTGCAGCCTCGCAGGTCAGATTATTTTGATAAGCTAATGTGATACAGCATAGAAGAAATGTCCTCCGCTGAAAATTAGGGAATGCCCCTATGGATTACCGGATCAATTAAATTGGCTGATACTGAATTAAACTCCGCCGCTTCAGCTTTTTAGAACATAAATGTGCCATCGCGTAAGGGATACACTTACGCGCTAAACGGATGCGCTCAATCCCTGAAAGAGGATAATGCCAAGCAAATTACTTCGATAAATATGAATGCATAGCCGAATCACGAACTTTTTTCAGTGGACAGCTTTTGTCATCGCTTACGTCGCACTCGACTGGGCAAGTTATTTGCACGCCTTGCATGGTTTCAACATCACCCCCTGGAACCCGTCCCTTGCGCTGGGCTTGGTGTGCTCGCTCCGATATGGCAGGCTGACCGCGATTCCCTGGTTTTTCGCACTTCTCCTCGGTGAAGTTGTAGTGCGTGGCCTGCCCGCGCCAATTCTGACGACGATTGCGCTATCTGGCACCCTAGTTGCGGGTTACGGCGCCATCGCGGAAGTGCTACGCCGCTTTGTCCATACTGAAAATGTCCTGCCAGATCAAAGAAGCTTACTCTTATGGCTTGCCATCGTAGTGGTCGGCACGTTGGCGACGAGTAGTCTCTACATTACCCTGCTGCTCGTTTTCGACTTGATCCCGGTCGGAGAGGGGGGCGTCGCATTAGTGCGCTTTTGGGTGGGAGATTGCGTCGGCATTGTCGTGACCATGCCTTTCTTCTGGATGCTTTTCCAGCATCGAAGTCGCATTCGTGACATGCTGCTCCGCTGGGAAACGGCAGGATACGGAACGCTTGCAGCGGTCATGCTTTGGGTCGCTTTTGGGCTGGGCGGCAGTGGAGAGTTCCAATATTTCTACCTGCTTTTTCTTCCTATCGTCTGGGCTGCCGCCCGACAAGGCATTGCAGGTGCAGCCATTGCGGCATTTGTACTCCAGGCAGGCATCATGACAGCCGTACAATGGCTGAATTTAGTTGCCGTGACTGCGTTTGAATTGCAAATGCTTGGTGCCGTCCTGGCATTTGTTGGCCTGTACATCGGTGTCGTGATCGATGAAAAGCAGCGGATCAGTGCGGAGCTTCGACAGACGCTGCGCCTCGCTGCGGCTGGAGAAATGGCAGGCGCATTGGCACATGAGCTCAACCAGCCTCTCACCGCTTTATCTGCGTATGGCATGGCCTGCGAACAACTGCTGGAACAAGGCGAAACAGGCGAACGACTGCGCGAGACGATACGACGCATGATATCGGAATCTTTTCGTGCCGCCGATGTGGTGCGCCGTCTGCGGGATTTCTTCCGCACCGGCGCCACGCAACTCGAAGCAGTTAATCTCGGAGATTTGCTCGCCTCTGCCACTGCACCGTTCATGAACAAGGCACAACAGCAGGATGTCATATTAACGATTGACGTTAATCTAACGTGCGCGTTATTTGCTGACCGCCTTCAACTGGAGGTCGTCTTACGCAACCTTCTGTCGAACGCTTTTGATGCTGTTGCCGAACAGCCCTCAGGCGAACGTCGAATTCATGTGTCATCTCATTCAGAAAACACAAAGAATATCTGTATTTGCATTGAGGACAGCGGCCCGGGGCTATCCGGCGAAAAGGCCGGACGGCTGTTCGAGGCGTTCCAATCCTCCAAATCCAGTGGTCTTGGTTTGGGATTGGCGATCAGCCGCGCCATCGTCGAGGCACATGGCGGACATCTGTCGGCTGAAATGACGGATCACGGATTATTTAAACTGGTACTGCCCTTGGCAGGAAAGGACGACGATGCAGCCTAGCGGATACAGCATATTCATAGTCGAGGACGATCAATCTGTCCGCGATGCCCTCGGGTTGTTACTCGGCCTGCGAGGCTATCCCGTCACGCTGTTCGCTGACGCAGAGAGCTTCCTCAAAGCCTACCGGCAGGAATGGTGCGGGTGCCTGCTCATCGATATTCGCATGCCGGGAATGGATGGACTTGCACTACAGAAGCGCTTGCTTACGATCGGCTGTCGGATGCCCGCTATCGTAATGACAGGACATGGTGATGTCGTCTCGGCGCGTGAGGCTTTCCGTTCGCACGCGGTCGATTTTCTGGAGAAACCGATTGATCACACCAAGCTGATAAGAGCGATTGATGAGGCATTTATTCGTCAGACGGATACCCGGATTAAAGAAAACCAGCGTGCTGAGTTTGTCCATCTGTTGGCGATCCTGACCCCTCGCGAGAAGGAGGTCATGGAGTTGGTCGTGGACGGCCGGCACAACCGCGAGATCGCCGAAACTCTCAGCATCAGTGCTCGCACAGTAGAGGTGCACAAGGCGCGCATGATGATGAAACTGCGGGTAGAAAGCGTGGCTGATCTTGTCCGCCTGAGTCTGATCGGGGATGCAAAGACTCACACATAAACGTCTTCATTTTTTGAGTCCAATGACAGCTAATAGCACGAAGTATGAATGCAGATTTACCAACTATCCGGATGAAGACAACAAGTGATGTGAGGGTTCATGTGCCGCTGTTTTTGCTATAAAACCATTTGAGCAGGAATGCTGGCGACATGGTGGTCAGCGCGATGACGATGAGCAGCGCGGCGTACAGTTCACCATTCAGGATGCCTTGACTGAAACCGAGTTGTGCAAAGATCAGTCCCACCTCGCCACGCGGGATCATTGATAAGCCAATGGCTATCTGGTTGCGGCGCGATTCGCGGATAAAGAAGCCCGCCGCGAATTTGCCGAAAAAAGCGACGAGTAGCAGCAATGCCGCCAGCTCCCAAATGAATGCAGAGCTCCAGTCTACGGCCTTGAGGTTGAGCGAGACCCCGACCATCACGAAGAACAGCGGAGAAAAGGTGCGGATCAGCGGGCGCATCTGCTCTTCGAGGCGGTGGGCCAGTTTCGGGCTGGGTTTGAATTCAAGCGCTGCGGTCTTGCCCATCCATAGTCTGAAACCGAAGTGTTGGCTGAATGCCAGCCCTGCGGCGAAGCCCCCCATGATCTCCGGTGCACCGACAGCATGCGCGAGCCAGGAGAACAGCAGAATCAGCGACAGCGCCATGGTGAGCAACAACCCCGGCGTGGCAGCGTGCTGATCGAAGTGGTTGATCACCGATGAGGCAAGTTTTGCGACTAGAGGTCCGAGCAGCATGAATAAGAGGATGTACAACCCTACTTCACCCAAGGCCTGGATAGACACTTGCTGTTCCACCGCGAATTGATACAGGAACGCGAGCACCAGCACGCCGAGAATATCGTCCAGCACTGCCGCGCCAATCACGATCTGCACCTCGTCCGATTGGCGTTTACCCAGATCATCCAGCACGCGCACTGTAATACCGATACTGGTGGCAGTGAGCGTACCGCCGATGAACAGCGCCGTTAGCTCAGGTAGACCGAACAGCCAGGCACTGACTCCATATCCGAGCGCAAACGGGAAGGTAAAACCCAGCACTGCCACGACAATCGGCTTGCTGCCGGAGCGCGCCAGGCGGCTCAGGTCGGTATCCATGCCGACTTCGAACAGCAGCAGGATGATGCCGATCTCGGCCAGCAGTTTCATCGTGGTATCGGGTGCTACCCAGCCCAGCAACGAAGGACCGATGATCAGGCCGGCTATCAGCTCACCGATTACCGAGGGAATGCCGAAACGCGCAACTGTTTCAGACAGCACCCGCGCCGAGATCAGGATAATGGCGAGAAACAGGAAAAATTGATGCAGTTCCATGGCGGTGCTCCCTGCAAATGAAGGCGGTTAACCCAGACGGTTATCCGCCGGATGGTACAGCGGGTCTTCCAGCACGTTCACTTCTATCATGCCTTTTGCCTTGTCGAGCAGCTCCAGACAATCCGGGCTGAGGTGGCGCAGGTGCAGTTGTTTGCCAAGTTGAGTGTAGCGCTCGGCCAGCATGTCAATCGCTTCCAGCGCTGAATGATCCTTGACGCGCGCATTCTTGAAATCGATCACCACTTCAGCCGGATCGTCGCGTGGAGTGAACAGTGCGATGAAATTCTGCGTCGAGGCGAAGAACAGCGATCCGTGCAAATCGTACACTTTCCAGCCGTGCTCCTCAATCGTCACGCGCACCTCGATGTTCTTGGCATGCTGCCAGGCAAATACCAGTGCCGAGATGATCACGCCTACTATCACGGCGATGGCAAGATCGGTCATTACCGTAACGAGTGCGACCGTGACGACCACCAGCAAGTCGGCATGAGGCACTTTGCCGAAAAGACGGAAACTGCCCCACTCGAAAGTCTTTTCCGACACCACGAACATCAGGCCAATCAAGGCGGCTAACGGAATCATTTCGATCCAGCTTGATGCGAACAAGATGAAGCTCAGCAGGAACAGCGCAGCGGCGATGCCGGAGAGATTTTTCACCGCACCATTGGTCACATTGATCATGCTCTGCCCTATCATCGCGCAACCACCCATACCGCCAAAGAAGCCAGTTGCCACGTTGGCGATGCCCTGCCCGATGCTT
>JAUSNM010000021.1 GCA_030645535.1 Gallionella sp.
TCTTGGCCTGTTAAATGAAGACAAGGCAAAAGCCATCGTGCAGGCGGCCTCCGAGGTGCTGGCTGGCCGGCACAGCAATGAGTTTGTGCTGTCCGTCTGGCAAACCGGTTCGGGTACGCAGAGCAACATGAACATGAATGAGGTGCTAGCCCGCCGCGCCTCGGAATTGCAAGGCGGCGTGCGCGGTGAAGCGCGCAACACTCGGCCACGACACGGTGCGGCGGAGCCGACGGGTGCGGGAGTGGCCGCATCGCACCTTCTCCCGCAAACTGCCGACTTCGTCGGTAACGTGTCGAAGGTGCATCCCAACGACGACGTCAATCTCGGCCAGTCTTCCAACGACATCTTCCCCACCGCGATGCATGTGGCTGCCGTCATAGGAGTCCGTCAAAAATTGCTCCCGGCATTGGCTACGCTGCGCACGACCCTCAAAATAAAATCCGACGCGTTCGCTGGCATTGTCAAGATCGGCCGCACGCATCTGCAGGACGCAACCCCGCTGACACTGGGCCAGGAATTCTCGGGTTATGTGGCACAGCTGGATCTCGCGGAATCGTTGATACTCGCCACAATTACTCCGTTATACGAACTGGCGGCAGGCGGCACGGCAGTCGGTACCGGGCTGAATACCCATGCCGAATTCGGTGAGCGCGTAGCCTTTGAGCTGGCTCGCAGCACAGGTTTCCCATTCAGGAGCGCCGCCAACAAGTTTGCCGCACTGGCCGCACACGATGCGCTGGTATCCGCCCACGGCGCACTAAAAACGCTCGCCGTAGCCCTGATGAAGATCGCCAATGACGTGCGCTGGCTGGCCTCCGGCCCGCGTTCCGGGTTGGGCGAAATCAGCATCCCGGAAAATGAGCCGGGCAGTTCGATCATGCCGGGAAAAGTGAATCCAACTCAGTGCGAAGCGCTGACCATGCTGTGCTGCCAGGTGTTTGGCAACGACGTCGCCATCACCATTGGCGGTGCTTCGGGTAACTTCGAACTGAATGTGTTCAAGCCGCTCATCGCGCACAATTTCTCGCAAAGCGTGCGCATACTCACTGATGGCATGACGAGTTTTGAACAATACTGCGTACGCGGTATCGAACCCAATCGCCAAAGGCTGACTGAATTGATGGAGCAGTCCTTGATGCTGGTGACGGCGCTGACGCCGCATATCGGTTATGACCGCGCGGCAGAAATCACAAAATGCGCAACCCGCGATGCATGCACGCTTAAACAAGCAGCCCTGATGCTGGGATATGTCACGGAAGAAGAATACGATAAATGGGTTGTGCCGGCAGCCATGACCCACCCACTAGCCAGTTCGACGCCTGACTTATAAGCCGGATCAGGCGCAGCTGTTGCCGGTCATCCTCGTTCTGCATTTTTCTTAATGCCCGCTACGAATGGCGACGAACGGAGGTTTTGCCCACCAGATCAGCGCGACCAGTGACAGCATCAGCGTGGCGGAAATGGTCAGAATCCGGTCGGTGGCCAGAGTGTAGGACTGGGTGGTGATCATTTGCTCCAGATAGGCATAGGCGGTATTGCCCGGCATGCCGAGCAGGTGTAATTGGTTCAGATAATCGTTCGCCACGGGGTTGTAGGGGTGAATATTTTCCACCAGTCTGGCATGGTATCCGGCAGCCTGACTGGCCCACAGCCAGGTGGTAATCGCAGTGCCGAAGCTGGCTCCCAGATTGCGCATGAAGTTGGTGAGGCCGGAAGCTGCCGCAATACGTTCAGCGGGTAAACCGGACAGACTGATGGTGATCAGCGGCAGGAAGAAACAGCTGATGCCGATACCCATGAACAAGCGGCTCAGCGCCACCGACCAGTAGTCGATGTCCGGGGTAAAGTTTGCGCTCCAGTAACCCACCAGCGCGAATACGATGAAGCCGAACGTGGTGATGGCGCGCGCATCGACGCGGTTGATGTTTGCGCCGATGATCGGTCCGAGTATGAACGCCAGCACGCCGCCGAATGCCACGGCCTTGCCTGCCCACAGCGAGGTGTAGCCCTGAAAAGTTTGCAGCCACAATGGAATGATCACGACCACGCCGAAGAAGGCCATCGAACCCAACAACAGGCATACTGCCCCGACCAGAAAATTGCGCTGCGCGAACAGACGCAAATCCACCAGCGGCGCGGACTCGCCCAGCTCCCATACCACGAACATCAGCAGTGCCACGGCAGCCATTGCCGCCAGCGTGACAATGGTGATGGAGTTGAACCAATCAAGCTCGTTCCCCTTGTCGAGCAGGATTTGCAGCGATCCGATGCCTGCGATCAACAAGGACAATCCGACCCAGTCCATTTTCTGATCGCGTTTGCCGGGCTGGATCACATCGCGACCCGCCAGCAACATCGCAACGGAAATGCCGACCAGCAGGCCGACCGGCAGATTGACCAGAAAAATCCAGTGCCATGAGGTGTTGTCGGTCAGCCAGCCGCCCGCCAGTGGCCCTGCAATCGGCGCGATCACCGTGGTCATCGCCCAGATGCCCAGCGCCAGCCCGCGTTGGTGCGGCGGGAAAATGGTGGTCAGCAGTGTTTGCGACAGCGGGATCATCGAGGCGCCGAATACGCCTTGCAGTACACGGGCCGTGAGCAACATCGGAAAGCTGACCGACAGCGCACATAACATTGATGCCAGCGTGAACAGCAAGGTGGCGGCGACGAAGCTGCGCACTTCGCCAAAACGACCGGCGAGGAAACCCGCCAGTGGCAGCATGATGGCCTCGGCTACCGAATAGGAAGTGATGATCCAGGTGCCCTGTGTCGGGCTGACCGCGAAATCGCCGGCCATGGTGGGCACGGCTACATTGACGATGGTCAGGTCCAGAATATTCATGAACGAACCCATGCCGAGCGCCAGTGTTGCCAGAACCAGCTTGATGCCGCTCAGTGTGGCAGGTGGTGCATGTGAGGTGTTCACCTGCGTTCCAGGTTCTCGGCGATGATCTGCGCCACCCTTGCATCGGCAGCCTTGATGTCCTGCGCATACACCATCGTCGCGGCAATCGGCGCAGGCTCTGGCAGGGTCGTCAGCGCCGCACCGCTGCGATCATGGATGTCAATGGCAGCATCCATGGAGAGTCCGATGCGCAACGGATTCGATTGCAACTCATGAGCGTCCAGCGCAATGCGCACGGGCAGGCGCTGCACGATCTTTACCCAGTTGCCGGTGGCATTCTGCGCGGGCAGCAATGCGAAAGCGGCGCCGGTTCCCGGAGCCAGGCCAAGTACACGGCCGTGAAAAACAACCGAATCACCGTAGAAGTCGGAAGTCAGCTTGACCGGCTGGCCGATGCGCACGTTGCGCAATTCGGTTTCCTTGAAATTGGCATCCAGCCATACCTTGTCAAGCGGCACAATCGCCATTAATGCAGCGCCTGGCATCACCCGTTCACCGATCTGCACTGCACGTTTGGCTACCTGCCCGCTGACCGGTGCCAGCACGCGCGTACGCGCCAGCGCAAGCGCAGCTTCGCGAACCCGTACAGCAGCGCTGCGCACGTCAGGGTGATTTTCAAGCGACGTGTGATCGACAAGGGCGCTGGATGCGCTTGCCTGATCCACGGCTTGGGCGATGGCGGCACTGCTGGCATTCACCGCACTGGTGGCAGCGGCATGCTGCGCCCGTGCCGCATCCCGCGCCGTTTGTGCAATCTGCACGTTCTCCGGTGAAACAAAATGCTGTTGTGCCAATGCGACACGGCGTTTGTATTCGGACTCGGCTTGCGCCAATGTTGCATCAATGCTGGACAGCTCCGCCTGAGTTCGCGCCAGGTCGGCATGGCGTTGGGCCAGCAGCGGCAAATTGCCGTGGCTGGTCGCATACAAGCCGCGCACTTCGCGCACCGCCGTCGCAAGGGCTGCTTCGGCCAGATCCAGTTGCAAACGCGCATCGCTGTCGTCGAGCTGCACCAGCAACTGACCTTCGATCACGGCCTGTGTGGTGTCGCCATGAATGGCAATCACCGTGCCGCCGGTCATCGGCATCACCGCGACGATGTTGCCTCCGACATAAGCGTCATCGGTGCTGGTCCGCCATTGCCCGGCAAAGAACCACCAGGCAAAAACGGCCAGCAGGATTGCCAGCAGCGATCCGGTAATGAGCAGCAGGATAGCGCGCCGCTTGCCCGGTGCGGCTGGAGTGGCCTGACTATCCTGATCGCTCATAATAATCCTGTGAAACTAGGAGGTTGAGTTTATAGCGCTGATTTTACTTCTTGCAATAGTACACCATCACCTGTGCGTCGGGGGTTTTGCCCGCCATTTGGTTTGTTTTGGCGGGCAATCGAACCGGATGCGTCCGTACTTTTATTTGCCGATGCAGAACCGGCTGAAAATTTCGCCCAGCAGGTCGTCGGCCGTAAATTTTCCGGTGATGCTGTTGAGCGCTTGTTGGGTCAGGCGTAATTCCTCGGCAAACAACTCCGGCTGATTCAATAACCCTGTTGCCTGATCCAGATGGGTTTTGGCCAGATTCAACGCGATCAGGTGGCGCTCGCGCGCAATGAAAGTTCCGCCTTCCTGATTGTGCCAGCCGATCAGTTTGAGTATTTTCTCGCGCAAGGCTTCTATGCCCAACCCGGACCTGGCGGAAATATAAACGCCCTCTTCCGCGCCTGTTTTGTCTTTCAGCAAATCGGCCTTGTTATATACCAGCAGATGAGGAATATCGGCGGGAAAGCTGGCAATGATGTCGGCATCTTCCGCGCTGCAACCGGAGGCTGCATCCAGCAACAACAGGATCAGATCGGCGCGCTGAACCGTCTGATGAGTTCGCGCCATACCCATGTTCTCGACTTCATCCTGCGATACCCGCAAGCCTGCCGTGTCCATAATGTGCAGCGGCACACCGCGTATCTGGATCGCCTGACGGATGACATCCCGGGTTGTTCCCGGCACATCGCTGACCAGGGCTACTTCCTCACCGGCAAGACGGTTTAACAGACTGGACTTACCGACATTCGGACGACCGACCAGTGCGATATGCGCACCTTCACGCAGCAAGCTGCCCTGCTTTGCCGTCGCCAATGTCTGCTCTAATTTAGCTTGAATTTTTTGCAGGAGCGAATCGCGATGGGTGGTATCAACCACGTCGATATCCTCTTCAGGAAAATCAAGCATCGCCTCAACCAGCATGCGCAGACGAATCAGCTCATCTACCAGGCTGTTGATTGCAGCAGAAAAATCACCATGCAGTGAACGCATCGCGCTTCGTGCAGCTTCGGTGGTGGTCGCTTCGATCAGATCGGCCACGCTTTCGGCCTGAGCCAGATCGATTTTGTCGTTCAGATAGGCGCGGCGGGTAAATTCACCCGGTTCGGCCAGGCGGACACCCAGGCTCAGACAGCGTTGCAGCAGCAAATGCAGCACGGCGGATCCGCCATGCCCCTGCAATTCAAGAACATCTTCACCGGTATAGGAGTGGGGAGCGGGGAAATACAGGGCGAGGCCCTGATCGATCACGTCACCATTGGTATCCAGAAAATCGCCAAAGGTAGCGTGGCGCGGTACGGGAAGCTTGCCCAATACCGCCAGTGCGATGTGGGCAATGCCACGCCCTGATACACGAACCACCCCCACACCACCGCGCCCTTGCGCGGTGGCAATTGCGGCTATCGTATCAACGCTTGGCAGCAGCGGCACCCGCTACCTCGATACCGCGAGTGATGTACCACTGCTGAGCGATGGACAACGCATTATTGACGATCGAGTACAACACCAGCCCTGCCGGGAACCAGAAGAACACCACACTGAACGCGATCGGCATGATTTTCATGATCTTGGCCTGCATCGGATCCGGCGGAACCGGGTTCAACTTTGATTGCAGGTACATGCTGGCGCCCATCAGGATCGGCAGCACGAAAAACGGATCGGCCGTTGACAGATCGGTGATCCAGCCGAAAAATGGTGCATTGCGCATCTCGACGCTGGCAAGAATAGACCAGTAAAGCGCGATAAATACCGGGATCTGAATGATGACTGGCAGACAGCCGCCCAGCGGGTTGATCTTTTCAGTCTTGTACAGATCCATCATGGCGCGATTCAATTTTTCGCGGTCATCGGCATACTGCAACTTGATTTTTTCCAGCTTGGGCGCAACCAGACGCATTTTCGCCATGGAGCGATAACTCGCTGCCGACAGAGGGAAAAACAGCAGCTTGATCAACACGGTGAGCAGGATGATAGCCACGCCCCAGTTTTGCACGATGCCCTGGATAAACGTCAGCATCCAGAAAATCGGCGTTGCAACTACCGTCAACCAGCCGTAATCAACCGTCAGCCCCAGACCGGGCGCGATGCTGTCGAGCGTGGACTGCGCCGGACCGGCGTAAAGCGGAACCGATACGACTGATTTCTGCCCTGCCGCGATCGCCGGTACAGGCACGATCACACCTGCTGAATATGAGTCACCCTCAAGTTTTCGGGTAAAAAATTCACGATTGGTCTTGTCTTTGGGCAACCAGGCGGCGACAAAGTAGTGCTGCAACATACCTATCCAGCCGTTATCAGAATCTTTTGGATAGCTGACTTTGGATTTTTCAACGTCGGAAAAAGCAACTTTCTGGAATTTTTCCTTATCCGTATACACCGCCATGCCGGTGTAAGTCGGCACCATCTTCGAACCGCCTACTGGATCGACGCTGTCACGAATGAACTGATAGTAAGCCGACGTCGTTATTGCCGTTGCAGTCGTATTTTCTATTTCATAAGCAACATCAATAACATAGCTGCTTTTATGGAAGGTCAGCAGTTTGACAACTTTAATCCCGTTCGCCGCCACAGCAGTCAGTTTGACCTGAAGCTGATCGGCATTGCCAGTCAATTCATAGTTGTCTTGTTCGGTGCTGAACAGCGTGGTGTGATTAGGCATGCCCGCACCTAACAAACCCGACTGCGCTACATAATTGTGCGTACCCGCGCCTTTTTCGAACAAGACGAATTGTTTGCTTTTATCCTGACCATCAAGATGCTTTACGAAATCCAGACGCTGAATATCTCCGCCCACACTGCTGATTTGTGCTTCCAGAAAGTCAGTTTTGACCTTGATAATTTTTCCCGAATCGACCTTCGCTGCTTGCTGAATAATGGCTGTCTGCGCGGCCAAATCAGCAGGTTTCGTCGTTGCCACAGGCAAGTCAGATTTAGTCGTTGCGGCTTGCTGCTCCACTTGTGGATGCTGATAACGTTGCCAGCCATCCCAAACCATCATCAGCGAAAAGGAAAAAATTAAAAACAGGAAGAGTCTCTGAAAGTCCATGATGGTATTTTTTAATTAATTATGGTGCAGGGTCGTAACCACCTGGATGCCAGGGATTACAGCGTGCGATACGCTTGATGCTCAACCAGGAACCTGCAAGCAGGCCGTGTCTGGTCAAAGCGTCACATGCGTAGTGAGAACAACTTGGGGTGAAACGACAGGTCGGCGGCCTCATCGGACTAATCAGATACTGATAACCGTGGATAACTTTTATCAGGATTCTGCGCATCTTGTTGCTACCCGACTGAACAGTTTATTCAAACTTTCACTGCATGTATTTCTGTCCGGACGTTCGCCGTTCCGCGCCATCACGACCAGATCAATGCCGCATCCCTTGATTTGATGAATTCTGAATAATTCCCGAATTGCACGCTTGGACTGGTTTCGATCAACCGATTTGGGTATATACCTTTTAGCCACAACGATACCCAATCTCGCTTTTTGCAATTGATTCGGCACAAAAAAAAGCTTGAAATACTTGTCTGAAAGCACGTGTGATTTCAGACATTGTCCATAGCCTTCACTGCGCGGGATACGTTGCGCAGCTACAAAGCTATTTGGATGCTTACACTGCGAGTCTTGCACGGCCCTTGGCACGACGAGCACGGATGACTGCGCGGCCGCCGCGTGTTTTCATGCGAACTAAAAATCCATGAGTACGTTTTCTTTTCGTAACGGAAGGTTGGTATGTGCGTTTCATTCTGAATTATCCTTGGGAAGTCATAAAACGCGATATTACAATGTGTTAAGCGCTTCATGTCAAGACAAATTTGCTTTACCACCTGTGGATTACATGTGGATTGCCTGTGGATAAGTTTTATCAGGGTCTGTAGAATACGCGGTATCTGATGCTAATTTGCACATCCATTTAAGTATATATGCAAGAAAACGCCTTCTGGGATACTTGTCTCAACTCATTCGAAAAGAGCCTCCCGCCCCAACAATTCAACTCCTGGATAAAACCGCTCAAGTTAACCAGCGAAAACGGTCGCCTGATTTTGACTGCGCCAAATACTTTTACATTGAAAATTTTACAGGATCGTTTTTTTCCTGAAATCAGCCGTCAGGCAAAGTTGGTTTATTCAGTCGTTCCCCAATTTGAGTTCCGTGTTCTGGAAAGCGCCTCAACAAATACGCTGCCGGCCCCTCCTCCTTCTGAGCCAAAAAGAGCTGTCGTTGAGACAAAACCAAAGATTGAAACTTCATTCCGGGGCTATGGAAAACTCAATCAAAGTTTAACGTTTGATAATTTTGTTATCGGCAAGGCGAACCAATTAGCCTTTGCCGCTGCCACGCAAGTTGCTGAATTACCGGGTGTTTCATACAACCCGCTATTTATTTATGGCGGTGTAGGCCTTGGTAAAACACATTTGACTCAGGCGATTGGCAACCAGATTTTGATAAACCGCCCTCAGGCAAAAGTTTGTTATATGCATGCTGAGCGCTATGTTGCCGACGTGGTGCGTGCCTATCAAACCAATAAATTTGAAGAATTCAAGCAGTATTACCATTCCCTGGATGTTCTACTGATCGACGACATTCAGTTTTTTGCCGGAAAAGCCAAGACTCAGGAAGAATTTTTCTATGCATTCAATACATTGGTTGATTCGCATAAGCAAGTAATTCTCACCAGTGACACGTTTCCAAAGGAATTGACGGGATTGGAGAGTCGGCTGGTTTCGCGTTTCGGCTGGGGACTGACCATCGGGATCGAACCACCTGAATTAGAAATGCGTGTTGCAATCTTGCTCAAGAAAGCCACGATCAGCGGTTATAAGCTGGACGATGCCGTCGCATTTTTTATTGCCAAGCACGTAAATTCAAACGTACGTGAACTTGAAGGCGCGCTCAAGCGTGTTGAGGCTTACACCAAGTTTCACAAACGCATTATCTCCGTTGAAACAGCAAAGGAGGCTTTAAAAGATATTCTGGTAGCTCAAAGCCGGCAGATATCGATCGATAATATCCAGAAGACCGTTGCTGACTATTTCCGTATAAAAATCGTCGATATGCTATCCAAAAAACGAACTCGAAATCTTACCCGCCCCAGACAAATGGCCATGAGTCTGGCGCGTGAGTTGACGACGATGAGCCTGCCGGAAATAGGCAATGCATTCGGGGGGAAAGACCACTCGACCGTTATTCATGCCTGTCAAACAGTGGCAGCTCTGCGGGCGAGCGATACAACTATCGATGCGGATTATAAAATCCTCCTCCAGACACTGACGGGATAAAGCTGTGGTTTTGTTGTGGATAACATGTGCACATCGCTACAATTTATTTTAGTGCTCAAACTTATCCACAATAGACAGTTCATTCATCAACAGCTAAGCAACACTGATTTTTTTAACACAACTATTTGATTTTATTACATTTTTAATGTTATCCACAGAATTTAGTCTGCATTATTATTATTATTAAGTTTATATATTAAATTCTTAACATAAAGAAATACCTGCATTTTGCCTATCAGCCCTTCAAATTAATGAAAACAATCCTTACCTGAATCTGAAAGTTTTTTGTAAGTAAGTTGCTCTGAAAAAATTAGTTTGTTAGCCCAGATTTTTTTAAAGTAAATGACTGGTTGAAAATTGAATTTGAAATTGAAAAGCAGAGGACAGATCAGGGATTGGGTAATAGCAGAGGTTTTACAAACTTTACGTTGATAAACTGTATAACGTTGTGATTATGTTGTGGACTTAATGTGGATAACATTCATTAAATAATTTTTGCTAAACTTATCCACATTAACAAGGCATTTAACCAACAGCTAAAATACAGGTATTTTTAGGCTGTAACAGACTGTTTTAATTATTAAAATTAGACTTATTCACTCAATCTGAAGACATTATTAGTCTTATTAGGTATATATATTATGTTTATTGAAAAGATAGAAAAAGAAACTTTACTAAAACCGCTGCAAACGGTTATAGGTATTGTCGAACGTAAACAAACCATGCCTATTTTGTCTAACGTCCTGATTGAAAAAGAAAATGGCAATATTCGTTTCACTGCTACTGATCTTGAAATTCAAATCACCACCACGATCGAAACGGATACAGATGGTGATTCCAATACAGCGATTACCGTTGGCGGGAAAAAACTTCAGGAAATATTGCGTATACTTCCTGACCAGAGCAAAGTTTCAATTGAAGTAAAAGAAAATAAAGCTCAGATCAAATCCAACAAGAGCAAATTCAATCTTCAATCTCTGCCGGCACAAGATTTTCCTAAACTCAGCAACCAGCTCGTTGACCCGAGAAAAATCACGTTAAGCCAATCCGCACTAAAATCGTTGTTCGGTTCTGTGCAATTTGCGATGGCACAGCAAGATGTGCGCTATTATCTGAACGGTGTGCTTTTTGTTATTGAAGATAAAATATTCAGGGCCGTTGCGACTGATGGACACAGGCTGGCTTACAACGCGATAGCGATAGATGAAAACTCTGAAAAGCTGGAAATCATTATTCCGCGTAAGGCGATCGTTGAACTTTCAAAATTATTGAGCGACGGAAACGAGACTATTGAACTTGAATTTTCTGCTCAGCAACTCAAGGCCACTTTTTCCGGTATTGAACTTACAACCAAGTTGATTGAAGGAAAATTCCCTGATTATCAACGAGTTATACCTAATTACAGCAACCATCTGAGTATCAACAGAACTCTTGTTCAACAGGCTTTGCAAAGAGCGGCGATTCTGTCCAATGAGAAATTCAGAGGGGTTCGCTTTGTTCTGACAGAAAAGAATCTTTGCATCATCAGCAGCAACAGTGAACAGGAAGAAGCTCAGGTAGAGATTGAAACTGATTATCATGGCGAGGCAATTGACATTGGCTTCAATGTAAATTACTTGATGGATGGCTTGAGTAGCATCCATAGCGAGATGGCAATATTTTCCTTTGGCAATCCCAACAGCAGTATTTTGATCACATCACCCGATGATCTGGAATTCAGATATGTGGTGATGCCGATGCGTATTTAGTCTAGTGGTAAAATAGCAGCCGTTTTCAGTTTACGTTTCACGTGAAACAAACCAACACCAGGAAAGAAACCCATGAGTGAATATGATTCAACCAGCATCAAGGTGCTTAAAGGCCTGGAAGCAGTCCGCAAACGTCCCGGTATGTATATCGGCGACACGAACGATGGTACTGGTTTGCACCACATGGTATTCGAAGCGGTGGATAACGCGGTAGACGAAGCATTGGCGGGGCATTGCAATGAAATCAATGTGATTATTCATGCAGATAACTCGATCAGCGTCAGCGACAATGGTCGGGGCATTCCGACCGATATTCACAAGGAAGAAGGTCGTTCTGCTGCTGAAGTCATCATGACCATCCTGCATGCGGGTGGCAAGTTTGACAGCAATTCCTACAAAGTATCCGGTGGTTTGCATGGCGTGGGTGTATCCGTGGTCAATGCCTTGTCCGAATGGTTGAAATTGACCATTTACCGCGACGGCAAAGAACACTTCATGGAATTTCGCCATGGTGATCCGGTAGCCCCGCTCAGAGTGATCGGGGAATCAAAAAAGAAGGGTACGCTGGTTCATTTTCTGGCTGCCAAAGAAACCTTTGGCCTGATCGAATTCCATTTCGATATTCTTGCCAAACGCCTGCGCGAGTTGTCATTCCTGAATAACGGCGTAAAAATCGCGTTGATTGACCATCGCAACGGCAAGGAAGAAAATTTTTCCTTCACGGGTGGTATCAAGGGTTTTGTGGAATACATGAACCGCAATAAAACTGCATTGCATCCGACTGTTTTTCATGCCATCGGCGAGAAAGACGGCATGACGGCTGAAATTGCGATGCAATGGAATGATACTTATCAGGAAAACGTGCAATGTTTTACCAACAATATTCCGCAACGTGACGGCGGTACGCATCTGACGGCGATGCGCGCCGCGATGACGCGCACGTTGAACAATTATATTGAAACTGAGCAACTGGCGAAAAAAGCCAAGGTAGAACCTACCGGCGATGATATGCGCGAAGGTTTAACCGCCGTGTTGTCGGTGAAACTGCCTGATCCTAAATTCTCATCGCAAACAAAGGACAAGCTGGTTTCATCCGAAGTTCGCCCTGTTATCGAAGAACTGATCGGCCAGCAGATGAGTGCGTTTTTGTTGGAAAGACCCAACGACGCAAAAATTATCGTAAACAAGATCATCGAAGCTGCGCGTGCCCGTGAAGCTGCGCGTAAAGCGCGTGACTTGACCCGCCGTAAAGGGGTGCTGGATGGCATGGGTCTGCCCGGAAAACTGGCCGACTGTCAGGAAAAAGATCCCGCACTGTCAGAGCTGTATCTGGTCGAGGGTGATTCTGCGGGTGGTTCAGCCAAACAAGGGCGGGATCGTAAGTTCCAGGCTATCCTGCCGCTTAAGGGCAAGATCCTGAACGTGGAAAAAGCCCGCTTTGAAAAGCTGATCAGTTCCCAGGAAATCGCGACGCTGATCACCGTGCTGGGAACGGGTATCGGCAAAGACGAATACAACGCCGACAAGCTGCGCTATCACCGCATCATCATCATGACCGATGCGGACGTGGACGGTTCACATATCCGCACGTTGTTGCTGACCTTCTTCTATCGCCAGATGCCGGAACTGGTCGAGCGCGGTCACATCTACATCGCGCAACCACCGTTGTACAAAATCAAGCAAGGCCGCGAAGAGCGTTATCTCAAGGATGACCTGGAGATGAAGAGCTATTTGCTGGGTAATGCGCTGAAGGATGCGTCGCTGTATGCCGCGCTGGAAGCTACCCCGATCCAGGGTGAGGCGCTGGAACAGATCGCCAGACAGTATTTTCTTGCCGAAGCCGTGATCGATCGTCTGACGCATTACATCGCGCCGGAAGCCAGTCATGCCTTGCTGATCCTGCCTACCCTTTCGCTGGACGATGCGGAACAGGCACAAAAAAGCGCGCAACTTCTTGAGGCTGCAAGCGGGGGCGTCATCAAGGTCACTGTGGAAAACGACGATCAGGGCGAATTGCGCCTGCGTCTTGAAAAGCTATTTTACGGAAATTACTCTTTAAGTTATCTGGATAAGGACTTTCTGCAAGGAGGCGATTACAAGCAGATCCGCCAGACTGCGGATGCGCTGGACGGACTGATGAGCCCGACCGCTTATGTGTCGCGCGGTGAGCAGAAACGCGGTGTTTCCAGTTTCAAGCAGGCTATCGAGTGGTTGCTGGAAGAAGCCAAGCGTGGCCTTTCCATTCAGCGCTACAAAGGTCTGGGTGAAATGAATCCTGAACAATTGTGGGAAACCACCATGTTTGTGAAAAACCGTATCCTGCTCAAAGTGCGTATCGAAGACACCATAGCAGCCGATGAGGTATTCACCACCCTGATGGGCGACCTGGTTGAACCGCGCCGTGCGTTCATCGAGAAAAATGCGTTGGGTGCAAAAAACCTGGATGTGTAAAAAAATAGTAACTTTTCCGAATGATGGGAAAATCTGATAATTCGTCACACCGTATCTAATAACTGAAAATATTCATCTGATGGCCGCGATTTATTAGCGGCCATTTTTTTCCACTTCGAATATTGTTATTCAAAATTCTGCAGAAAACCTGCCTGACCTGCAATCAAGCACAAAGTCGCTGTGAAATTGAAAAAATTGGCCAAATTGGCAGTACGAAGAAAACGTGCCGTCCTGCAAGCTAACAGATACAAGGCTTGCAGGCCAGTCGTGTTAAAAGCGTGCTGTAGTCGTCTGACGCAGGTGTGTTAAGGGGTAGGTCAGGCTTGACGCTAAATATCGCGTATTCGGCGTTTTACGGCGTTTTGTAATGAATTTTGATAAAAACTAAAAGAAAGCAGTTTGAAAGAAGCAAATTTTTTAAAATATTTATGCATTGTTCAATACTGACCATAAATTTACATGGCTGACTCAGGCAAAACGGTACCGGGCAAAGAATGAACAAAAACACTCTTAGCGAAGACGACGTCAAGTTCATCACACCGCTGTTTAAAAAAACATGCGGCTGATTCTCGCCCCTATGGAGGGCATTGCCGATCATAGCCTGCGCGACATTTTAACGCGCATGGGCGGCATCGACCTTTGCGTGGCCGAATTCGTGCGGGTCACCAACCATCTGCTCACCGAGAAAATGCTGCTGCGCACCGTGCCGGAGCTGGATCACGGCGGCTGCACGCGTGCCGGGGTCCCGGTGCGCGTGCAACTGCTGGGGAGCGACCCGGTCTGCCTGGCGGAAAATGCCGCATTCACCGCGTCCCTGGGCGCACCGGGCATCGACCTTAACTTCGGCTGTCCCGCCCCCACGGTGAATCGTCACGGCGGCGGCGCTGTGCTGCTTCAGTTCCCGGAGCAAATTCACGCCATCGTGGCCGCCACTCGCCGTGCCGTGCCGAAACACATTCCCGTCACCGCGAAGATGCGTCTGGGCCTGGAAGACACTTCGCTGGCGCTGGATTGCGCCCGCGCCATCGAAGCGGGCGGAGCCTGCGAAATCACCGTCCATGCCCGCACCCGGTCCGACTGCTACCGTCCTCCCGCGCGCTGGGAGTGGCTCGCCTATATCCGCGAAGCGGTGAAGTTGCCTGTGGTGGCCAACGGCGAAGTGTGGACCCCGGAAGATAGTGAAGAAATACGCCGGATCAGCGGCTGCACTGACGTAATGATCGGCCGCGGCGTCATCATCCGTCCTGACCTGATGCGGCGCATCAAGACCGGGGATGCAGCCATGACCTGGCCGGAACTGCTTCCCTGGGTAATCGATTACTACGACCAGTTGTGTGCCATGATGGACGCCAGGCACGCGCCGGGGCGGCTCAAACAATGGCTGGGAATGATGCGCGCCGCGTACCCGGAAGCGGAAATAATATACCGGACATTGCGCACCGAGCGCGATCCGGCCGCAATCAGAAAAATGCTGGCGGCCCGTCAGTCTTGACTTCATATTTATGAGTCTCGATTATCAAAATTTGTAATAACCGCGCAGGCAATGCGCATCGTGTCGAAGTGCCGGATGTGGTTGAGTTGGAATCTGGCAATGTCCGCGATGATCTATATAATTCACTCAAAGCAAGATTGGTGTTGTTGGGAACTAGACTCCTGGCGATCAGTCAACGTACCATTCGCAGCGCGCGCTCACCTTATTAAATAACCTATTCAACCACTGAACATGTCGACAAATAAAAATACTCCTCCTTTGCTAACCCTTTCCGATGAGGATATGGATGAGCTTGGCAACTTCCTGTTGTCAGATGCCACGTCTGATGAAACGATGATGTTGGATTGCCTTGATGGCTTTCTGACTGCCATCGTCACCGCACCTGTCATGCTCAGCCCCGGTGTATGGCTGCCGAAGGTGTGGGGCTCGTCAGATAAGGATGAACCAGCGTTTGATAACTATGCACAGGTTGAACGGATCACCAGTCTGATCATGCGGCACCTGAGTAATCTGGTCGTGAGCCTGCAACAGAATCCGGACGCATGCGAGCCGATTTTCGACAGCGCCGTCTATCCTGACAGCCCGCGAGAATTTGTAGACGGAGAAATGTGGGCATATGGCTTTATGACGGCCATCAATCTTCAGCGCCAGGATTGGCAGGCAGTTTTTGATGATCCGAATAATGCTGAGCTTTTACGTCCCATTTATTTACTGGGCACAGAGGATGTGACGCCGTCAGAAGAGGCGCTGATTGAAACACCGGAACAACGCGAAGAATTATCAAAGCAGATACCTGCCAGCGTCGCCGGGCTTTATCGGTTCTGGTCACCTGTTCGTCGTGCCGTTACAGATCCTGCTATTCGGCGCGAAATGCCAACAGTTGGACGAAACGAAAAGTGCCCATGTGGAAGTGGCAGGAAATTCAAGAAGTGTTGTGGTGCAACAACTGTGCTGGAATGAAGCGGAGCGTAATCTATTAATTCGTCACACCGGCGAAAGCCGGTGTCCAGCTAATACAAGATTCGATTCCGGCCTGCGCCGGAATGACAAGATCTAATAACTGAAATATTCATCTGATGGTCGCGATTTATTTGCGGCCATTTTTTTTGCTCCGGCAAAAAGCAGACTGGGCTGCATAAAAGCTGAAAATCACCGTAAAAGCGGAAAAATGAGCAAGATTCAGCAGTTCTCAAAAACATGCGGTCCTGTAAGCCAATAGATACACGGCTTGCAGACCAGGTCTGTCAAAACAGCCATTGAATCGTCTGATGGTGGGGCGGTAAGGGGTCAGGTAGGGATGTCAGGTAAAATTTAAAATACGTTGTTTTACGGGGTATTTTGAAAGTTTTTGGAAAAATGGCTTATATGAGCTGATTCTCTGTCATTCATCGGCATTGAGGAGTGCAACCAGATCAACGAGTGGAAGCGGTGGCCGGGTTGAATGTGCCAGTCGGTGGCAGTTCGCACACAAGACCACGACGTCCTCGATTTTGGTACGTCTCTGACCTTCGGCAATCGGGTCGAGGTGATGCACGTCCAGCTGCGCATCGACCTTCGGCACGAAGCCACACGCCATGCACTTGCGGCCGTAGTGTTTCAGCGCCCTTTGACGGACAGCCGGGTCGCGTTCACTTTTGGATAAAACCACTTCTTTCCTCGCGCCCTCGATATACGTCCTGCGGACTAACCACTCGGCAAAGAAACGCTCAGGCACGAACCCGACCAGCTTGTCGGCCCGGTCATCCAGTATGTAAACGCTACAGATTGCATCCGGGGTTCTCAGGCCGCGCCCGATGACCTGACGCAAGCGGCGAATCGCAGTATTGCGCGCATCGAAATAGCTGGTCGTCACATTCCCGTCTATGACCACCGGCTGGCCGAATGGAATGCGCGGCACAATGATCGAACGCCAGCGCAGCGGCGTATCCAGACCTGCCCACGTGCCGGCAGAAACAAGCATGCCGGTTGCACTCACCCGTCCGGCAGCTGTCGCGGCCGTTTCCTCTGCCGACCTGACGACAGCGCCCGGCAGATGTTCACCGAGCAGGGCTGATAACTCGTGCGATGTGGTTGCGACCAGCACGGGCCCGGGCGCCTCATTCGCCATTTGCACGACAGCCGCGATCCATTCAGGGCTGTTGATTTTCATCGGCATCATGTGGAAGTCAAGCGCACCATGCCGCTCCGGTTCTATTGCACAGGACAGATGGCTGATCTTTGCGATGCCCATCGAGTTCTGAAATTCCTTGAAGCTGCCGCCGACAGTCAGCGTGGCGGACACAAATGCCACGTTGCTCATATTGCTGATCTTCTTCAGCAGGCGACCGGGCAGCTTGTGCGTCAGCAAGATGTCACCGTCGTCGCTGATACCTGCCGACTGATACCACGCGGGTTCCTCAATGGCATCGAGGATGATCCGGGCAGCCGCTCTGATTTCCGGTTCCACCACGCGCGGCGGTTTTGCCAGTATCGCCTGCAACGCACTTGTAACGGTCGTCAGGCGGATGCCCATACCGGCCAGTTCGGCTTGTGTGATCGTGAAGTCGCTTTGCAATGCCGCCATGTCCGGCAGCTGGTCTGCCTCATCAAACAGCAGGTAGGCGTGCGTGGTCGAGCCGTTGTATTCGCCGCCCAGGCGCTGGTCGATGATGACGCTGGCGGCAGTACAGAACAATACCTGCGCAGCTATCGCCTCACGTTTGTTTGCTTCGTAATCTGCCCGGCTTTCGAACATCCGCGCCGGTCGGAACGCGGCGATGCGGGCCGTGCCGCGCGTTGCCGCCAGATCGGATGATGTCAGCATCTGGTCAATCAGCTGATGGGTCGGCAGCACGATGGCGACCCGCTGGCCGTATTGAATCAGCGCGGACAGATAGGCGCGGGTTTTACCGATGCCGGTGCCGCCTTCCAGCAACAACGGGGCGTCACCCGCCGTCATGTGCCTGGCGATTATTTTAGAAAAGTTGCTTTGCTCGGCAGAGCGGAACATCGATTTTCCTTTTTTATTGACCACGACAGGGTGGTTTGTTTCACGTGAAACATTGTTCCAGTAACCACCCGGGGTGGCTTGATCTTCAGGGTATTCTTCCAGCACCGAACCATTGTTCTAGTAACCACCCGGGGTGGCTTGATCCCAATGGCATCAGGACAGCAAGATCACCTAGTTCTAGTAACCACCCTTACGTGGGGTGGCTTGATCAGAGCAGATAGACGAGTGTCTGACCTTCCAGTTCTAGTAACCACCCATACAGAGGGTGGCTTGATCTTCATCGAAGATCGCACCTGTTTGGTATCAGTTCTAGTAACCACCCATACAGAGGGTGGCTTGATCGCTGTAAACGTGCAGCCGGTACACGCCTTGGTTCTAGTAACCACCCATACAGAGGGTGGCTTGATCCTGCTAACTGCAACGTATTGACTATGCGAAAGATTTCACTATTTTGTCCCGGACAAATCGGTAATAGTCGCCGTTTTCCATGCACCGATGGCAATTTTTTGGGTGAGTATGCCATCCACCATAACATCGAATATCCCTTCAATTTCCCCGCAGCCACGGGCGCTTTGTGCGCCCAGAATCGGACGCATCGAGAGTGCGTTCAGCGCCAGTTCTATCATAGGCAGATCACGCTCACGGGCATTCTCGATGACCAGACGCCCTTTAAGTTCGATGCCTGCCGGGAGTGCAAAATAGCTGGTCAGCGTGCGCGATGAGTTGGTCATGTCTCCCATATCGGACTCGTAACGTTCGACAATCCCCTGCGCCGCCAGCAGCGCTGCTTCGAGTTCGGCAAGGTCTTCGCCTGCCTTTTTTGCCTTGCGTATTCTGGCATCCAGCCCTTTCACCACCGTCAGGGCGGCAGAACGTTTGCTGTTCGCAGCGGAACGCCCCAGATACCTGTCGCGGTCCTCGGCAGAAATCAAGTCAAGCACGCCGTCGGTATCTTCCAGATCCTTGCGTACCCCGGTGATGACTTCGGGCAGCACGTTGTGTGTCGGCATGAAGTGGGATACCAGCAGGCGTGACTTGATGCCCAGACCAGAGCCGAACAGATCAAGTACCGCATTTTCCTCGCGGGTCTGGCGCAACTTGATGAGATCAATATCGTCCTTGGCTTCGGACGCCGCATCCTGTCCGATCAGGTCAGCGTAAGCTCTTTGCAGGGTGTAGTGATGTCCCTGTTCTGCGGCCTGAGTCATCAGATCTATGACAATGGCACGGCGCAGAAAGCCGCGCAACGTGGTGGCGGGCAGGTAGCCGGTCTGCCGTTTGTTGCCGTCCTCGTCGATGCCGCGAGTGACAACGGGGAAGTTGTTATATTTGTTGCCCATCTGACCTTCGGCGATGGGCATGGTGATGGACAAAGGGCCTACGGTAGTGAGGGTGGCGTTGATGACAATTGTTTTCACGGTATCTCCTTTAAATTACCAACATGCCAAACCCGAAAGCACGGGCCTTGTTGCCGACGCCATTGGCGACAGCGTTGTTGAAACGTTCGACATCCGTGACTTTCAGGACGCCGGTGAAGTCAGTCTGATCAATCGTGAACTGCCGGTCACCCGCTTCGACTGTCAGCATCTGGGCGGTGCAATGCACCGTGATGATCGAAAAGCCATGCGCGTTCCCTTGTCGTTCCAGCCACTCATGCCGGCTGCGCCAGTCCGTGGTGCGGAAGTAGAGGTGCCGGCCCTTGAGCTTCTTGCCGACGCAGGCGCGCAGTTCGAAACCGATGATGTCACCCGGAGCGAGAGTACGCAGCGGACGCTGCTCGACATCAAGCTGTTTGTCCGTTCGCAGCAGCAGGTGGTCGCCACAGTCTGCGAACAATATCTTCTCACTTCGGGCCAATCCGGCGGCGATCCGGTGCAGCGCATAACCGCGCAGGCTGGCCGGCTTTTGCATTATGAAGTCCATCACCCCTCCTCTTTTTTCAGTTTCCACAACACCTTGTGCGTCTTGCAGCCGTCCTTCTCCGGTGGTTTGGTGAAGTCGAATGTCTCGACACCCGCTGCCGAGCAGATGCGCACCTGACGCAGATCGAAGGTGCGAAACAGGTTGCCGACCGGCACGGGTTTTTTGGTGAACTCAATGAACATGCGCGGCGTGCAATCCCAGTTTTCAAGCTCGGCCAGAAACGCCTCGTAGCGCGTTTGCTTGCTGTACTCGATACCACCAGCTGCGAGTTCGAACTGCATGGTCGATTTGCCGGGTCTGATGACCGCCCAGCCAGATGCGATCCGTTGCGGGATACCCGGCTTTTTCATTTTGTGACCGGATGAAAGAGCGTGACGGGCGTCATAAGCTGCATCGCCGGTCTGCACGACCAGATAGCGCCCGAAGTTTTCATTGAAGAAACTCAGCATCTTTCCTCCTTAAACCTTAAAACCTCATTTCATCCACGAAATGTTTCTCGCAGGGATATTGGCAAAAGCCAATAACTCGCAAAGGCACGAAATGGAGTAAGCAGGCAATCCGCAGAGCGGATGCTCGCAAATTCACTAAAGAAAACAATTGATTACATAAATTGATCAACTCACCCAACAGGTAATACAACAAATAAGGACATGCATTTGAATTTGTTCGTGTTTCTTCGTGTGTTTCGTGGACAACAGCTTTTTCCAGGTTAAACGGGTGCGTAACACGCGGTTCGGTGAACTGGATTCCAGTATGCCGGACGCCAGGCGGCGTCAACAACGGGATGCGAGGTGTCGCCCTTGAACATGGATATTGGCACCGGGCGCAGCGGCTCACCGAACGGGCCTTCGATCCCGTCGAGTTCATCCGCTTCGATCTGCCAGTGCGACACGCGGCCAAAACCGGATGCGCGATGTTTGCCGATGAACTGAACCGGGGAAACCAGCCGCGCAATGTGATCCGCATCGCCCTCTGCATACCAGGTGACCGTCGGCGCTGTCAGCTGAGTGTAGCTGTTCATTACGTTGGTCAAAGACGTATCGAACTTGCGGTGCAAATGCCCGTGGTTGTTCTTCAGAATCAGCTCAGGGTTGATGCTGTGGCCGGGGCGGAGGGCTGCGATGAACGAGATCGTTTCGCGACTCGATTCCAAGATGGCTGCGCTGGCGTGATGCAGGCCGTCTGTCTGGCGGATCGGAATAGCGGCATGTGCGGCTTCCACGTCTTGCAGTTCATCGAACAACAATGCCGCAAGAAGCCCGTCCAGCGTCATATACCCTCCTCCCGTGACGAGTGGAGCTATCAGATGCGCAGTTACTTTGATTCTGTCCATCCGTAATCCTTATCGGGATTGAGGGTGGATGAATGCTACGCCACTGTGCGGAAATAACCATCAGGAAAGTCCGAGCAGCATCAGGCGGTGGCCCGGGCGGATGGGTGACGCTTCACCGATGAATTGACTGAAGAAATCTTAGAATAACTTGAGGCGAGCCTGAGCGGCTCTGGAGAAGATGCGGCAGGCGCTGCCGCATCGGTTGCTAAAATCAGAAATGGTTGTTGATCACCACCTCGTTCATCGGCAATTGCCCGCCGCGAGGCCAGGCTTCCTTAGTGCTCTTGCCGACCACCGTCATCATCGTGATCACATAATCCTGCGGCAAGTTGATGAGTTTGCCGACCGCATCGTAGTCGAAGCCGTCCATCGGGCATGAATCCAAACCCATCTCTCTGGCTGCCAGCATCAGCGTCATGGCCGCGATGCCGCATGAGCGCATCGCCTCGTCACGTTGCACCTGTTCACGACCGGCGTAGTACTGGTCGATGGCGGGAACCATGAAATCCCGTATCGGCTTTGCCGCATTGGCCCAATAGCGGGCAGTATCCTTTTCCCAGGATTTGGTGTCGGCACACAGCACGATCAACAAGGAGGCATCCGTTACTTGCGCCTGGTCCCAGGCCGCCTTGCGGATTTCGCTGCGCAACCCGGCATCGCGTACCAGCACGAAGCGCCAGTTCTGGATATTGAATGCGGTGGGTGAGAGCATGGCAAGCGACATCAGCTTCTCGATTTGTGCTTCTGTCATGCGGTGTTCCGGATCGTACGACTTAACGGCGCGGCGGGTTTCAATGGCGGTAGTAACAATCATTTTTACTCTCCTGGTTTAAATTTGGCGGATTCAACTCTGAGGCGCAACTTGCGGGACACAATACTATCATCTGGTTGATATACATACTGCAATAGTGGCGTCTTGTGACCACCTGCCCTGTAAGTCAATGAATACGGGGCTTGCAGAGGCGGCCTCTCTAAACGCGCGATAGCCGCCTGGCAGGTGCTCGGCATGGGGCAAGCCAGGGAAGCGAAGAATAAATCGATTTCTCGAGGCTGGTTTGCCGAGTGATTTGATAACTATCTGAATGTATTGTATTTAATATATTAACGGTCTGGCAGGGTGAGTTGAGACGTGTTTCACGTGAAACATGAGCGACAACACCGGGGCAGGTTAGTCGCAAAAAGTGCTTAATGCATTCATGATTAAATCGAGTCTTCTTCCACGGCGAAGATGCGTTTATGTTCACGTATCGCATAACGATCCGTCATGCCGGCGATGTAGTCAGCCACCACCCGCGCACGACCTGATTCATCCCGCGTTTCATGCGATTGAAACTGCGTTGGCAGCAAACGGCTGTCTTCCATGAAGACAGCAAACAGCTCACTTATGATGCGATGCGCCTTGGCACTCATGCGCATCACGCGGTAGTGACGATACAGATGCATATGTAAAAACTTCTTAAGCTCGCGTTGCTGCATAACAAGCGCGCTGCTGAAGGCGATCAGCGCGGGCGCGCTGCGCACATCTTCCAGGGTCTCAAGGTTTTGTGCGGCAATATTGGCGGCACTCTGCCGGATCAGATCCGTCACCAGCGTATTGATCATGCGCCGCACGGTTTCATGCACCACGCGCCGCCCGGTCAAATCAGGATAAGCCACGCGCACCGCCTGCAGATGCTCAGCCACCAATGGCACGGCGGCGAGTTGCTCCAGCGTAATTAGCCCTGAACGCAAGCCGTCATCCACATCATGATTGTTATATGCGATTTCATCGGCCAGATTGGCAATTTGCGCTTCCAGCGAAGGGCGGCGATTATTCAGGAAACGTTCGCCCAGCTCGCCTAATTGCGCTGCCTGTTCCATACGGCAGTGCTTGAGTATGCCCTCGCGCGTCTCGAAGCACAGATTAAGTCCGTCGAATGTCGCGTAACGTTCCTCAAGGACATCCACCACGCGCACCGATTGAAGATTATGCTCAAAGCCGCCATACGCTTTCATGCAGTCGTTCAGCGCATCTTGCCCTGCATGACCAAACGGCGTATGTCCCAGGTCGTGCGCCAGAGAAATCGCCTCGGCCAGATCTTCATTCAGATGCAGACGGCGCGCAATCGAGCGTGCGATTTGCGCGACTTCGATGCTATGGGTCAGGCGCGTACGAAACAGGTCACCTTCATGATTCACGAATACCTGAGTTTTGTATTCGAGGCGGCGAAACGCGCCGGAATGAATGATGCGATCGCGGTCGCGCTGAAATTCGCTGCGCCCCTGCGGGGCGGATTCGGGAGATTTTCTGCCGCGCGAGTTAGCCTCAGAGACCGCATAGCTGGCAAGCTCAGTCATGCACGCTTGCTTCTAACGTTTGCTGCAACAACTCTGATGGAACGTTGCTGACAAGCTCCGCCTGCCCTATTTGTTTGAGCAGAACAAAACGCAGCTTGCCGCCCTCGACTTTTTTGTCGTGCCCCATGTAGTCCAGATATTTTTCAACGCCGAGATCGGGTGCCCTGACCGGCAACAGCGCTCGCTGAAACAATTTACGGATGCGCGTTACATCCTGCTCGCTGATCCATCCCATGCGCTGCGACAAGTCGGCGGCCATAATCGTCCCCGCTGCCACGCCTTCGCCATGCAGCCAGCAGCCATATCCCATGCCAGATTCAATCGCATGACCGAAGGTATGGCCCAGATTCAGCAAGGCGCGCTCACCGCTTTCGCGCTCATCCGCTGCCACAACCTCCGCCTTGTTCTGACAGCTGCGCATCACGGCATATTGCAGCGCGTCCGTGTCACGTGCCAGCAGCTTGTCCATGTTTAGCTCCAGCCATTCCAGGAACGGCAAGTCGCGGATCAAACCATACTTGATGACTTCTGCCAAGCCCGCCGACAACTCCTTGTCCGGCAGGGTATTCAGGGTGGCAATATCAGCCAGCACCAGTTGGGGCTGGTAGAACGCACCGATCATATTTTTGCCGAGCGGGTGATTGATGCCGGTCTTGCCGCCAACCGAGGAATCCACCTGGGAGAGCAACGTGGTCGGTATCTGAATAAACGGCACGCCGCGCAAATAGGTCGCGGCTGCAAAGCCTGTCATGTCACCGATCACCCCGCCGCCCAGTGCAATCAGGGGCGTACTGCGTTCGCAGCGATGGGTCAGCAGTCCGTCATAGATTAAATTGAGTGTCTCGGCAGTCTTGTAGACTTCGCCATCGGGCAGGATAATTTCCACACTTTGAACGCCGATCTGATGCAATGTTTCCTGCAATTTCGCAAGATACAACGGCGCTACCGTGGTATTGGTCACTATTGCAACGCGCTTTTTGGGCAGATGCGCGGTCAATAACTCCGCTTTTGCCAGCAAGCCCGTGCCGATGTGTATCGGATAACTGCGTTCGCCCAATCCTACTGTCAATTTTTGCATAATTATTTATTGGTTACGTTTGCGGTAGTTCTCGATTTCGCCCGCCAGTCTGAGCATCAGTGCATGCACGCTCTGCCTGCCTGTGGGGATCACAATGTCGGCGACCTGCTGATAGAGCGCTTCGCGCTGATGCAGTAAATCGGCCAATCTGGCATGCAGGTTACCTGTTTGCAGCAGCGGCCGATTCCTGTCATTGCGGGTCCGCAACCAGAGATCATGAACCCCGGCTTTCAGATAAATAACGATGCCATTTTGCCGCAGCATCGCCCGATTTTGTTCTGCCAGAACAGCTCCGCCACCGGTGGCCAGTACCAGATCATCGCGCTGAACCAGCGCTTCCAGTGCGTCGGTTTCCCGCTGACGAAAACCAGGCTCTCCCTCCACATCAAAAATGTGCGGAATGGTCACCCCGGTGCGATACTGGATTTCCTCGTCGCTATCCACGAACACCTTGTCCAGGTGCTTCGCCAGGATACGCCCCATCGTGGTTTTACCCGAACCCATCATGCCGACCAGGATCAGGTTTCCCGACTGGAATTTGCGATTATTAGTGCCGTTTTGCATAGCGCGTATTGTAAACGATTAAAAAGGCCCGGACTGAGCCGGGCCTTGATGTTTTCGGTAATTAAAAGCCGCCTGATTAATGCAGATTCAACGTGCCCTGCATGATTTTAGGTGTTACAAAGATCAGCAATTCGTTTTTATTATCTGACTTGACCTTGTTCTTGAACAGCCAGCCCAAGACCGGTACATCACCGAGCAGCGGAACCTTATTGGTGGTATCCGCTATATCCTGAGTAAACACGCCACCTACCACGACCGTGCCGCCATTCTCGACCAGCACTTCAGTCGTGACAGACTTGCTGTTGATGCTCGGCACACCGCCATAAAGTGCGCCGACGGTATCCTGGTTGGCGACCAGCACCATGTTGATATTGTTATCGGGCGTGATATGCGGCGTCACATCCAGGCTCAAAGCGGCTGTTTTGAATGCCGTTGTAGCCGGGCCGCCAATAGTTGAGGACGGTATCGTATATGGAATTTCCACGCCGGATTTAATCGAAGCTTTAGTCTTGTCGGCCGTTACCACACGCGGGCTTGCGATGTTTTTGGTTAAACCATCGGTTTCCGATGCGGACAGTTCCAGTGTCAGCACCTTGGTGGCTGCGGGGTTAAACAGCGACAGTATCAAGCCTCCGCCGTTGGCTACGGCAGCCGCGCCCGGCAGATTCACATTGGGCTGGAGGATCCCCCGGGTGGCTGTTGGCGTGTTGGTACCAATAGCGGCGCCTGCACCCGGACCCACGGCAGGTCCTGTGTAACCCAACTTGCCGCCCAGCATTCGATTAAACGAGTCACCTGCCGAAACAAATCTGGCCTCGATCAACACCTGCCTGGATGGCACATCGATCTGCTTGAGCAGTTTGCGTACTTCATCGAGACGAGACGGGGTATCCTTTACGAACAAGGTATTGGTGCGCGCATCAGCCATTGCACTGCCGCGCTTGGATAAAATGCGTGGCGAAGCAGCTCCAGCTGCGCCTGCTGCCGCAGGCGCAGCACCGGCTCCGGCTCCGGCACTGACCCCGTTCAAAAGCGAGGCAGCGGCAGCGGCGGTTTGATAGCCCAGCTGAAAGCTTTCAGTGCGCAACTCTTCCAGTTCGGAAATTTCCTGGCGCGCGGTCAAGTCATTCTTCTCTGATGCCGCCAGCTCTCCAACGGGTGCCACCTGAATCACATTGCCGTTCTTGCGCATCGCCAGGCCACGACTTTGCAGAATGATATCCAGCGCCTGATCCCAGGGCACATCTTTCAGACGCAGGGTCAGGTTACCTGTCACGCTGTCGCTGATGACCATGTTCAGCTCTGTGAAGTCCGCAATGACATTCAATGCTTCGCGCACGGAAATATCCTGGAAGTTGAGAGTCAGTTTTTCACCTGCATAGCCTGCCTGACCACCCTTGACCAGTTTGTTAGGATCTTCCACTACGGGTTTTACTTCGATGATGAATTTATTGTCGGTTTGATAGGCCGCATGTTCCCAGTTTCCTTTGGGCTCAATGACCATGCGGATATTGTCACCCTGCGCGAATGTATCTACGGCCTGCACAGGCGTTGCGAAATCAACAACATCCAGCTTGCGCTGCAATTTAGACGGCAAATTGGTCTTCATAAAATCAACGATCAGGCGTGTACCCTGGCGATGAATATCGATGCCAACGCCTGAATCGGACAGATCAACCTGAATACGGCCTTCGCCATTTTTACCGCGACGAAAATCAACATTGCTCAGGGTATGCTTTTGTGTTCCCTGGCGAGCATCGGCAAAACGCGTGGTTGCTGTAGCCGCTTCTGCGACTTTGGCATGCAAGGTAACCAGGACGGTCTTGCCCTCTACCCGGGTTTCGTAAGTCAACATCTGATTCAAATTAACCACTAATCGGGTACGGGAGCCGGCCTGGACGATATTGGCGCTGCGCAAATCCCTTACTGAGAAATCCTGTGAAGACCGGCCCAGTGCATTCTCTGTATTGGGAAAGTCCAGTGCAATACGCGGCGGCACGTTGATGGTAAATCCGGCCGGCGGGTTAGCCATAGGCTCGGCCAACTCTACTTTGATCACGGTCGTACCTGAGCCCGCCTCCATAACGCTCAACGCGGTAATTTTATTCAGAGTCTCGGCTTTGGCTTGCGCGATGCCGAAAACCATCAACAAGCCCAGCATCGCACCTTTGACAGCTGCATTTCGTTTGAAGTAGCCGGCTACTGAAGATGCTCGTGTAGTCATATCGTGTCCCATTGCGTTACTCCTTAATCACTCAACTAATTGCAGGCTGCTGATACGCTCAGACCAGTCACCGGTGCTGTCTTGCACCAACTCCTTAATCACGATTTCCGTATCGGATAACTTTTGAATCAAGCCAAAATTCATGCCTATGTAATTTCCCACCTTGACTTGATACAATTTTCTATCGGGCGCGCGGATCACTGCGTGGCTGACTTTAGCCTTGAGAACATAACCGACCATCTTGAGGTTTTCCAGAGGAAAATCTTCCAATGCCTCCTTGGGCCGATTCAGGTCCGGCTCATTTTCACCTCGCTTACCGCTGGCGCTTGCCTCGGGCTTGCGCGGCTTGAAGGGGTCGGCCAAATTTGTGTCATTTACATACGCGAAGGGTTCGTAGAGTTTTACGTTGGGCGGAGGGGGTATCTTTCCGCGCAGGTCTGCACCGGAATTTTTGACAAAGTCACGCAGGTCCTGAAACTCTTCGCCGCCACAGCCTGTTAGTAAAACGCCTGCAAGTGCCAGATAGATTAGCTTCATTTGTTGGCTCCTGCCGGCTTGGCTGTCTTCTTCTGCGCCGCAATCTCGTCGGTATCCAGGTACCGAAAGGTCTTCGCGATCGCATCCATCGTCAAAGATCCGCCAGCGGGTGTGATGGCTATTTCATTCAGCGTCACAATTCGCGGCAGCATGGAAATGTCACTGGAAAACTTGCCAAGATCATCGTAACTACCCGTCACCTTGATGGTAATCGGCTGCTCGGCAAACGAACCCTTTATGGTTTCTGCACCCGGGCGAAACAATTCGAACTGCAAACCGCGACCCAATCCTGCCTGGTTGATGTCCGTCAACAAGGCATCCATTTCGGATTTGTTCGGCAATTGTTTAAGCAAGGCACCGAAAGATTCCTGGGTTTCCAGCAACTGTTTCTTGATCAGATCCAGGTTGACGGCCTGCTTTTTCTTGGTCAGAAACGCCTCCTTGAGGCTATCTTCCTGAACCCTGGCCGTCTTCAGATTTTCCCATTGATCCTGCCAGTCCAGCAGAGCGCCCATGGTTACCACACCGAGAAATATCGCCGCGAAAGCCATCAGTTTTGCAGCCCACGGCCATGCACCCGGGGTTTTGGGATTGAGATTTTTCAGATCATCAAAAGTCATCATGACACCTAATTCCTTCCGCTATTGGCGGCGTCGACTGCGGGCAACTTGGTCAGGCTGAAAGTCAGGGTAAATTCACTGACTCGTGCGCCATTCGCAGTATTCGCGTGTATTTCCACCAAAGAAGGCTTTTCCAGCCAGGCGGAATCTTCAATCGCTCTCATCAAGGTCGAAACCCGCGCATTGGATTGCGCGTAACCGACCAGATTGATGGTGTCCCCGCTTTGCTTGATCGTCTTGATGGAAACGCCATCCGGCAGGATACGCAGCATCTGATCCAGTAAATGCACCACGCTGGCGCGGTCGCTTTGCAGCTTCTCTACGGCATCCTTGCGTTCAAGCAAAGACTTGGTCTGTTCACGCAACTTCTTGATTTCATCAATCTGTTTGTCAAGTATCAGGGTTTCCTGTTTCAGATAATCATTGCGACGTTCCTGATAACCTATTTGCGTGCCGATCGCTACATGCACAAGCCCCCAGACCACAGCGCCCAGCGACAGTGAAATAACGCCCAATATAATGAACTGTGTTTGTCTCGCACGCCGTTTTTCCTCACGGTGCGGCAATAAGTTTATGCATATCATGATGGGTCAAACCTCCGCATGGCCAGACCGCAGGCGACAATCAACGCCGGTGCGTCTGCTTGCAATTGGCGGTTCTTTATTCTGGCCGACAACGTCATCAACGCAAACGGATTCGCCACCATGGTGCTTACCTGAGTACGAGTGGCCACTGCGTCATCCAGCCCGGACAATACGGCGCAGCCGCCTGCCAGAACAATATAGTCCACTTCGTTATATTGCGAAGAGGTAAAAAAGAACTGGAGGGCGCGCGCGATTTCCATGACCAGACTCTCGCGAAATGGCGACAACACATCGCTTTCATAATTGTCTGGCAAGCTGCCACTGCGCTTGGCCACCTCTGCCTGCTCGGCAGACAGACCAAACATGGTTTGAATTTGCTGGGTCAATTGCTCACCACCGATTTGTTGATCGCGTGTGTAAATTGATTGCCCGTTGCGCAGCACATTGACATTCATCACGGAAGCACCGATATCGATCAATGCTACACATTTGTCTTCTGCACTGTCAGGCAGCTGTGCCCGAATTTGTGAAAACGCAGTTTCTGCGGCAAAGGGTTCGACATCAACCACTACCACCTTGAGACCTGCCGCCTGAGCCGCCGCCACTCGATCTTCGACATTGGCCTTGCGTGAAGCGGCCAGTAACACCTCTACTTCATCTGCATTGCCGGGAGCCGGGCCTAGTACCTGAAAATCCAGATTGACTTCATCCAGCGCAAAAGGAATATATTGGTTTGCCTCCGATTCGACCTGATATTCAAGATCTTCATCGCGCATACCGGCCGGCAACAGAATTTTCTTGGTAATAACGGCCGCAGCAGGTAACGCGACGCTGATATTCTTGATTTTTGTACCCAGGCGTTTCCAGGCACGCTGCAACGATTCTGCCAGCGCATCAAGATTATTGATATTGCCATCAAAAAATGCGTCTTTAGGCAATGTCTCTATGACGTACCGCTCGACGATATAACCCGAATTATTTGGCGCCTGACTTAGTTCTACCAACTTAACCGATGAAGAACTGATGTCCACCCCAATTAAAGGTGGCGTTTTAGACTGGATAAAATCCAGCAAAATATCAAAATTTACTTTTGGCATAGGCCGTTCGGAGCTTTTCCGTATAAAGTGGTTGAAATCCTAGCAACAACTGTCAGTACTGTAAAGGCGTTTTTGTGGTTGCATTTATCTCGTATAATCGGTGCGTCCGTTGAACGATACCATTATTAATTATTCTTGAACAACTATTCAATGACTACACGCCGCTGGCTGCTCCCCGTTATCGTAGTGCTCACACTGTTTTCGCTGCCTCTTTTATTGCTCGGCATGGCGGTGATGCTGACCTACCCTAGCCTTCCATCCCTGGAAGTACTCACCGACTACCACCCGAAGGTCCCGCTGCGCATTTATAGCGCGGAAGGCACTTTGCTCGGTGAATTTGGCGAGGAACGCCGCGCGCTGGTGAAAATCGCCGATGTACCTGATGCGATGAAGAATGCCATTCTGGCTGCCGAGGATGATCGTTTTTATCAACACGGCGGCGTTGACTATATGGGCGTGATGCGCGCGGCACTCTCAAACTTTACGGCGGGTGGCACAAGGCAGGGGGCGAGTACCATCACCATGCAAGTCGCACGAAATTTTTTCCTCTCCAAGGAAAAAACCTTTACGCGCAAATTCAACGAGATGTTGCTTGCCTTCAAGATCGAGCACTACCTCTCCAAAAATGATATTTTTCAGCTTTACATCAACCAGATTTATCTGGGGCAGCGCTCCTACGGCTTCGCGGCCGCTTCGCAGATATACTTCGGCAAACCACTCAGTCAGATTTCCATCGCTGAAGCCGCCATGCTGGCCGGTTTACCCAAGGCACCTTCAAGCTACAACCCCGTCGTCAATCCCAAACGCGCCAAGCTGCGTCAGATGTATGTGCTGCGACGCATGCACGAGTTGCACTTTATCAACGATGAACAGTTCAAATTTGCCCAAAACGAGCCTCTCGTTACTAAGCACGGCAATCAGGAATTTTCCGTAAAATCAGACTATTTGACGGAAATGGTGCGACAGTCTGTATATCAAAAGTATCAGGATGCGACTTACACCGAAGGATTCAAGGTTTACACCACCATCCGCCAGCAGGACCAAATCGCCGCTTATCAGGCGGTACGCCGTGGCGTGCTCGAATATGACCGTCGTCATGGCTATCGCGGGCCGGAAGGCTATGCTGATTTGCAGCAGGGCAATAGCGAAGAAGCGTTGGAAGAAGCGCTGCAGGATTCCTCTGATAACGATGATTTGCTGCCCGCCGTGGTGTTGTCCGAGTCACCCGCGCTGATTCAGGCCTATTGCAAGGGTGGCGAACGAGTCACGATCAGCGGCGAAGCATTGCGTTTCGCCCAGCGCGCCCTGAGCGATAAAGTTGCATTAAATCAACGTATTGTTGTTGGATCCATCATACGCGTACAGAAGAATGAGCATGGAGTCTGGCAAATCAGCCAGCTTCCGCAGGTGGAATCTGCGTTTGTATCGGGCAATCCGCTCGATGGTGCTATCTACGCGCTGGTCGGCGGTTTTGACTTTAACCACAATCAGTTCAACCACATCACGCAGGCCTGGCGTCAGCCCGGCTCCAGCTTCAAGCCTTTTATTTATTCTGCAGCACTGGAGAAGGGCTTCACGCCTGCCACCATCATCAATGATGCGCCGCTGACGTTCGGCTCCGACCAGACCGGCAGCGAACCATGGCAGCCGAAGAACTACGACGGCAAATACGCGGGGCCGATGCGCATGCGCGAGGCGCTGATCCATTCCAAGAACATGGTTTCGATACGGATTTTACAATCCATCACACCGCGCTATGCGCAGGATTACATCACCAAGTTTGGTCTGGATGCCGAAAAGCACCCGCCTTATCTGACCATGGCGCTGGGAGCCGGCTCAGTGACGCCGTTGCAGATGCTGACCGGATATTCGGTATTCGCCAATGGCGGGTTCCGCACCACGCCTTATTTCATCCAGCGCATTGAGGATGCACAAGGCAGGGTACTCAGCAAAACAATCCCTGTCGCAGCGAATGAAGGTGCTGAGCAGGTCATCGATGTGCGCAATGCGTACACGATGGTCAGCATGATGCAGGACGTGGTTAAGCACGGCACCGCCATTCGCGCGATGCAACTCGGGCGGCAGGATCTGGCCGGAAAAACCGGCACAACCAGCGACTCAATCGATGCGTGGTTTTGCGGCTTTCAACCGACCGTGGTCGGCATTGCATGGATGGGCTTCGATCAGCCACGCAGCCTGGGCGACAAGGAAACCGGGGGTGGCGCCGCGCTGCCGATATGGATCAGCTACATGGAAAAAACGCTCAAAAATGTTCCTCAGGCTGAGTACAGTATGCCTGACAACATGGCTGCCGTGCGCATCAACGAAAGCGGTCATCGCGACGAGAATGGCGCACGAGTGGAATATTTCTATCAGGAAAATATACCAGGCGGGCAGGCAGCTCCGGCACCCGTTGAGATTGGTAAACCTGCGGATTCCGTCAAAGACCAGCTGCTCTGATGCCCAACAAGCCACACGCTTCAAGGCGCGATCTGATGCGCGAACAACTGGCGCATCTGGCCGCCAAGTTGATTGCCGAAGCCGGTATTGCTGACTTTGCCGCTGCCAAGCGTAAGGCTGCCCGCCAGCTCGGCGCGTCGGACACCCAGCACCTGCCCAGCAACCAGGAGGTGCAGGACGCGCTGCACAGTTATCGCGCCTTGTACCAACACGACAGCCATCCTGACATCCTGTATCAGCTACGCGCAGAAGCCCTGTCCGCGATGCAGCTGTTTTCAGCTTTCAATCCCTATCTGACCGGATCGGTATTGAGCGGTGCGGCGGGGGAAAATTCAGACATCAACCTGATGCTGTTTTCCGACGATGGCAAAGCCGTGCTGCTGTTCCTGCTCAAGAACAAGCTCGAATTTGAAGACGGGGAATGGAGGGTGCGGCTGGGCGGACATGAGGAGACGGTGCCGAGCTACACTCTGACGGGTGAATCAGGCACCCAGATACACATTGTTGTCTTGCCTGAAAATGCCCGCCACAGCGGCAGCCGCCATCCTGAGACCCATGCGGATATCACGGCGGTCACAAAAATCATAGAGGATGCAGGATACGGGATACAGGATTCAGCGGCGTAGTACTCATATTTCCTGCACTGAGCGTAGTATTCATAGCTTCGGGTACCGCACGACTCTAAATTCAGAATTGACTCCTGGCTCCTGAATCCTGAATCCTCAATCCTCAATCCTCAATCCTCAATCCTCAATCCTCAATCCTGCTTTTTTAGCCACCTTGCCGCATCCAGCGCAAAGTAGGTCAAGATGCCGTCCGCACCGGCGCGTTTGAACGCCAGCAATGATTCCAGCACGCAAGCCTCTTCATTCAGCCAGCCGTTTTGTGCAGCGGCTTTGAGCATCGCGTATTCACCGCTGACCTGGTAGACGAAAGTAGGCGCTTTGAATTCGTCCTTCACACGGCGCAGGATGTCCAGATAGGGCATGCCGGGCTTGACCATGACCATGTCAGCACCTTCCTGCAAGTCCATGCCGACTTCCCAGAGCGCTTCATCGGAATTGGCAGGATCCATCTGGTAGGTGTATTTGTTGCCCGAACCCAGGTTTGTGCTGGAGCCGACCGCATCGCGGAACGGGCCGTAGAAGCTGGAGGCATATTTTGCGGAGTAGGCCATGATGCGGGTGTGAATGTGCCCGTTAGCGTCCAGCGCCGCACGCACCGCACCGATGCGCCCGTCCATCATGTCGGATGGTGCGACGATATCTGCTCCCGCAGCAGCATGAGCCTGGGCCTGTCGGGTCAGCACGGCAATGGTCTCGTCATTGAGCACGTAGCCTGCTTCATCGATCAGCCCATCCTGACCGTGGCTGGTGTAAGGGTCGAGCGCGATGTCGGTCATGATACCGAGTTCAGGGAATCGTTTTTTCAGCTCGGCCACGACGCGCGGCACGAGGCCGTCCGGGTTGTAGGCTTCAGACGCATCAAGCGTTTTGTGCGATGCGCTGATCACCGGAAAAATCGCCATTACCGGAATGCCAAGTTTGACGCATGCTTCGGCATCTTTGAGCAGCAAATCCAGCGTTTTGCGCTGCACGCCCGGCATGGACTTGATGTCCTCTACCTTGTTTGAGCCTTCCAGCACAAAAACGGGGTAGATGAAATCAGCAGGCGTAAGTACGTTCTCACGCATCAGGTCGCGCGAAAATGCATCGCGGCGCATGCGTCGCATGCGTTTGTTAGGGTATTGTCCTAGTGTCTGCATAACTTTCCCTAAAAATATATTTTATTTTTGAACTATTTTAGAAAACGCTTATCTGAGTACGTGAATGACGATAAATCATTCCACGTTTCTCCTCCCTGAGCGTGTCTTAACCTTGTTAAGATTTTGGCCCCCACTGGTTGGGGGCTTTTTTTGTCTGCTTGTTTTTTATCTTTCACCGCCAACTAACGACTAACGACTAACGACTAACGACTAAATTTAGTCAATTACGCCTTCATCAACGCTTGACTCAGAACTGCCATCTGACTTTAACCAGCCCGCTATCACCGCTTCAGCCTCTTCCAGCCCCTGCTTTTTCAGACTGGAGAATAACTGCACGGAACACTGCGGATAGTTTTCGGCAAGGTAGGCTTTTACCTTCATCAACGTTATCGTCGATTGCTGGCGGCTCAGCTTGTCTGCTTTGGTCAGCAGAATGTGCACCGGCTTGCCGGTCGGCGCGAACCAGTCCAGCATTGTTTCATCCAGTTCAAGCAACGGGCGGCGTATATCCATGATGACGATCAAACCGCTCAACTCCTCGCGCTTTTGCAAGTAAGTACTTAACAAGGATTCCCAGTGGCGCTTGGCCTCTGGCGGCACCTTGGCATATCCGTAGCCCGGCAAGTCCACGATGAACTTGTTTTCGCCCAGAGAGAAGTAATTCAGATGCTGGGTGCGGCCCGGTGTTTTGCTGGTGTAAGCCAGGCGCACATGGTTGGCCAGCGTGTTGATCGCGCTGGACTTGCCTGCATTGGATCGCCCGACAAAAGCCACTTCCCGGCCGCCGTGCATCGGCAAGTCCTTGATGTGGTTGACGGTGGTATAAAACGTAGCTAAAGAGAAGAGTCCCATTATTTCCAGTCCGAGAAAATTGCGTCAGCTGCTGCAATCGTCTCATTGATGTCAGCCTCGGTGTGTGCGGAAGATACGAAACCCGCTTCGAATGCAGAAGGCGCCAGATACACACCTGCGTCCAGCATGGCGTGGAAGAAGCGGTTGAATGCTTCCTTGTCGCAACACATCACCTCAGCGTAGCTGGTGGGCACTGCATTGCTGAAATACAGACCGAACATGCCGCCTACCGATTGGGCACAGAACGGGATGCCGTGCTTCCTGGCGCTCGCCGTCAGTCCTTCGGTCAACTGCGTCGCCAGTTGTGACAGACGCTCATAGAAACCTTCGGCTTGCACCAGTTTCAAGGTTGCCAGACCCGCCGCAACAGCGACCGGGTTGCCCGACAGGGTGCCTGCCTGATACACGGAACCCAATGGTGCCAGACATTGCATGATGTCGCGTCGACCGCCGAACGCAGCTGCCGGCAAACCGCCGCCCATCACCTTGCCCAGCGTGACCAGATCGGGTTTGATGCCGTAATAACCCTGCGCACCTTGCAAGCTGACGCGGAAGCCTGTCATGACTTCGTCCAGGATCAGCACCGCACCATATTTGGTACACAGATTGCGCATGGCATCGAGGAATTCACGTTTTGGCGTGATCAGATTCATGTTGCCCGCCACCGGCTCGACGATCACGGCGGCGATCTCTGAACCCATCTCGGCAAAGGCGCGTTCAAGCCCTGCCGCATCGTTGTAGTCCAGCACGGTGGTCAGTGCGGCGATCTCAGCAGGTACGCCGGATGAGCTCGGCTGCCCGAAGGTCAGCGCGCCGGAACCCGCCTTGACCAGCAAGCCATCGGAATGGCCGTGATAACAGCCTTCAAATTTGACAATGCGTGAACGACCGGTAAAACCGCGCGCCAGACGGATCGCCGTCATGGTCGCTTCCGTACCGGAACTGACCAGTCTTACCATTTCCAGACTCGGTAATAGCTTGCACAACAACGTGGCTATTTCCAGTTCGGACGCAGTCGGCGCACCGAAACCCAGACCATTGGCTGCCGCATCCTGCACTGCGCGAACCACGTCGGGATGGCAGTGGCCTGCGATCATCGGACCCCATGAACCGACATAATCGATGTAGCGTTTGTCGTCCGCGTCCCAGACGTAAGCGCCACGGCCCCGCTGGAAAAATAGTGGTGTGCCGCCTACCGAACGGAACGCACGCACCGGTGAATTCACGCCGCCGGGTATGACCTGCTGCGATGCGTCGAAAAGAGCTTGATTTTGAGAAGCCGTGGGATTATGTGAAGTCATGTTGCATCTTTCTAACTAAATTATTGGTATTCAAATTTGCAAACTGTCGCGCCGCAAGTTGTATATCGGGTGAACTGAACAATGCCGAAATCACCGCCAGTGCGCCAGCCCCTGCCGACAATACTGATGCGCCATTTTCAACCGTGATGCCGCCTATCGCAACTATTGGCAGACTGATCTCGCGGCGCGCCTGCCTCAATAAATCCAACGTCGCCACCGGCGCGGAAGGTTTAACTGTTGAGGCGAAAAAAGCGCCGAACGCGACATAGTCAGCGCCTTGATTTGCGGCCTGATGTGCCAGACTCAGGCGATTATAGCAAGATACACCGATCATTTTATCAAAGCCCAGCGCGTGCCGGGCTGCCGCAATACTGCCATCTTCACCACCCAGATGCACGCCATCGGCATCCACGCGCAAGGCCAGTGTCGCGTCATCGTTGATGATCAAGGGCACTGCAAATTCCCGCGTCAGTTCGCGCAAGGCACTCGCCTGCGCAAGGCGCACTGCTGAGTCACCCAGCTTGTTGCGGTATTGCAACACCCGCGCCCCGCCTTGCAAAGCCAAGCGCACCTGACGCAGCAACTCCGCCGTGTCTTGTTCCTCCGGCGTAATCGCGTACAGACCACTAATTTTACTTATCAATTATCAATTCTCAATTGAGCAGCTCAGGCTTGTCCTCATCGTCTTCGCCTCGCGCCCAGAACAATCTGTCTGGAATGAACTGCCCCATGCCGGGCCGGAAACCCGCATTCAGTGTTTGCCAGGTGTATTCCTGCGCTTCCTTGACTGCCTCCGGAACCTCTACGCCCTGCGCCAACAAGGCGGCAATGGCGGACGCCAGCGTGCAACCAGATCCGTGATAAATCCCCGGCAGACGCGCCCAGCTATCGCGGCTCACCACACCCTGTTCACTATACAACGTATTGATTACCTTGGTGGTTTGTTCGTGCGTGCCGGTAATCAGCACATACTCGCAGCCCATCGCCAGGATGCGTTTGGCGCATTCTTCCAGGCTGGGATCGTCCTCTTCATTGTCTTCATCAATAGCCAGACGCCGCGCCTCTATGCTGTTGGGTGTGATGATGGTGGCCTGCGGAATCAGCAATTCGCGCATCGCATCCAGCATATCTTCATCCGCCAGTTCATCGCCGCGCCCTGAAGCCAACACCGTATCCAGCACAAAAGGAACGTCGGGATAATCCGCCAATATCTCGGCAATCGCCACGATATTTTCCACGCTGCCGAGCAGGCCAATCTTGAAAGCCGCGACCGGCACATCTTCGAGCATTGCACGCGCCTGATCCACCACCCATTCCGGCTCTATCGGCAGTACATCTTCCACACCGCTGGTGTCCTGTACAGTGATTGCGGTTACAACCGACAGCGGATGACAACCCATGCTGGCGATAGTCAACATATCAGCCTGCAAACCGGCACCTCCGGAAGGATCGGTGGCAGCAAAACTCATTACTAAAGGGTATGATTCGGACATGATGTAGGCGATGGTATTATGCGCGTCAGGTCGGGCATTTTACCCTATATGCCCATGCCGAATACTAAAACACGACAAGGCACGGAGAAGATAATGCGCATACTGCACACAATGTTACGCGTGGTTGATCTGGAAAAATCGCTTGCCTTCTATACCGATGTGCTCGGCATGAAGCTGCTGCGCCGCACCGATTACCCCGATGGGAAGTTTACCCTGGCCTTTGTTGGTTTCGCGGATGAAGCTCACAGTGCGGTGATCGAACTCACGCACAACTGGGGCGTGCAGGCATACGAGCCCGGCAACGCGTTCGGCCACATCGCTATCGAAGTAGATAATGCTTATGATGCCTGTGAAAAAATCAAACAGCGCGGCGGCAAGGTCGTGCGCGAAGCCGGCCCGATGCAACACGGCAGCACCGTGATTGCCTTTGTCGAAGACCCGGATGGTTACAAGATTGAGTTGATACAGAAGAAAGTATAGCTTTGCTTGCCGGGGGCAGCCCGGCAGCCCAGCGGGGTGCGACCCCGCAGCCGGTTTCTTTCTTTGCCCGGCCAAAGAAATAAACGAAAGAAAGGCCGCCCCGATCCGCCATCCCTGCGGGATTCCCTGCGTTGCTCGTCTGATCAGGCGGCTGTGCAACTCGCCCTGGCAGTGTGCACACACCGCACACTGCTGCGGAGCTCAAACAGTGCGCGCCTAAACCCACCGCTGTTTGCGCACTATCTTCGGCGGCGCACAGGGGTTTCCAAATGCATCAAGGCATGTTGAGCCGAGCTACCGTGCCTTATTTTAATTCGATGCTACCCTTATAAAACTAGGCTAGGGCGACACAAGTTGAATCAAACCGGAACGAGTATTCTTCAAGCAAGTCAGATTTTACTGTTTTCTTTATCGGAGCTTGAACAGCAAAAACAAACTTTAGGGCAGAATAAATCTCATGAAGAGATTGAGAGAGTCCATCAGATAACGTGCTAAAACCAGTTCTAAGTGCGTAGCTCAACACCCGCCCCAAATTCCAAACAATCACGGCGGGGGCAAAAGCGAAAGCAATCAACAAGGCTGCCCCAGAAGAATTGATCATATAATTAAGAAGGATGACCTTTGCCCTATCTCGAACCTGAACAATGAACTCTTTTAACGCTGGATCTTCCGCACTGAAGCGTTTATCAATTTCTGCCTTTAAGTAAGCTTGAAGTTCTTTATTTTTTTGAATTTCAACTTCAAGAACGATGAACTTCAAAAACGTTATTGTCTCTGTAAATCGCAAGTGACCATTAAGCAAGTCGCGAAGGTTCTTATAGGCGACAGAATCTAGGGAAATATCTTTTTGCACAAAGAACTCTCTCATCTCACCCCTCAAATCAAACAATTGATCCCGATAGTGATCAAGAATCGATTTTTTGAGCATAAGATTCCAAACAGCAATCAACAAAATGACGTTGATTCCAAAAAACATAGCATTTATCATTTTCCCACTCCCTTTGGAGTCTGTCCGGTTTTAGTCAAACCGCTTGATGAACGGTATGAATCACCAGACTCAACCTGCTTTTGATATTCATTCTTCTGCCTAATCGCGCGCCGTTTTCCCTTACGCTCAAGGTTCCAGCCAACAGCAGCAACACCAGCAACCATATAACTCGTAATATTGGATGGATTTATCGCATCAATAATCTTTGCAAACGCAAGAAGTGCTTCTGGATTCTGCCCAATGAAGGGCTGAAGCCCATCAAAAATAATCTTCAGCGCATAAAGTATAGCTGCAAGCGTAGTTAAATGTTTTCCGAAATTGATCCAAACTTCTAGCTTCTGGGCTCCGACAACGGCTTGCCTTATTTCAAACTCATGCTTGTTCAAAACGACCCCACGGAAAAATTTATTATGCATCATAACCTAAAGTAATTCTTACCGTACAGTATTGAAAAAACTAGAGTTACAGTACCCCCTTGAATTTGAAATAAAATCCCTCAATCTCCATAGGATTTATTGGCTTTGACTTGCCTCCCCTGTGCGCCGCCGAAGATAGGTCGCAAACAACGGTGGGGTTAGGTGAATACATGCTGCCACGCGGCGCGTGGCAGCAGTTTCGGCGAATCAAATAATACAGAGCATGGCTGAGCCAGCACTGTTTGAGCTCCGCAGCAAGGTGCGATGTGTGCACCTTGCCAGGACGAGTTGCGCAGCCCCGTTTGTTTGCGAATTATCGAGGGTATGCCACCTGCCTGCTGACAGTCGGGTGGCGCGGCACACCGGGGGCGCCTTCTTTCGATTACATTTCTTGGCAAGAAAAGAAAGGTAATCAGCCGCCGGTCTGCCACCGGCTGAAAGATGTTGCGGGGCCGCACCCCGCATGGATGGTCGTTCCTCGAAACTTCGGCCATCGGCCTCGTTTTCCGGCCTTCGCCTGAATGACAAACCAAAACTTAGGCAGTGCCTCGTCCGTCCACATACGCGGCTATCCTGGCGAACTCAGCCACAGACAGATTCTCGGCGCGCAACTGGGGGTTGATGCCGAGCTGTTCAAACTCGGTTTCGTTCAGAAAGCTGCGCAAGGTGTTGCGCAGCGTCTTGCGGCGCTGGCCGAACGCGGCACTGACGATCTGAGCAAACAACACTTCGTTTTTCACCTGAATTTCACTGGCCGGCAGCGGAATCATGCGCACGATCGCGGAATCCACTTTAGGCGCAGGGCGGAACGATTCAGGCGGCACATCGAGCAGCTTTTCCATGAAGAAACGGTATTGCAACATCACTGACAGCCGCCCGTAGGCTGGCGTGGAGTGATCGGCCACCATGCGCTCGACCACTTCGTTTTGCAGCATGAAGTGCATGTCGGTGATGCGCTCTGCATAAGCTGCAAAATGAAACAGCAACGGCGAGGAGATGTTGTAAGGAAGATTGCCGACGATGCGCAGCGGCGCGGCCAGGGTTGCAAGGTCAAACTTCAGCGCGTCTCCGGCATGGATAATCAGCTTCGGATCGGGCCGATCCTGCGGGTAGTCGGCCTCCAGCCGCGCGATGATATCGCGGTCGATTTCCACTACATGCAGATGCTTTAATTTCTTCAGCAGCGGCCTTGTCATCGCGCCCAAACCTGGGCCGATTTCCACCAGATTGTCGTCTTCCTCGGGACGGATGACGCCGATGATGTCAGCGATGATGCGTTCATCCACCAGAAAATTCTGGCCGAATTTCTTTTTTGCCTTATGCATTTTATAAACCATTCTTCCGCAGATTAAACAGATTTCCGCAGATTAAATCGACACAAAATAATCTGTGTGAATCTGCGTAATCAGTGGATTGATTGTGTGGTCATGATGCCAAATGCTCAAATTGAGCCATTTGTGCCGCGACCCTGATCGCCTCCAGCAGGCTGCCGCCGTCGGCTTTACCTGTTCCCGCCAGATCCAATGCCGTGCCGTGATCGACCGATGTGCGGATCACGGGTAAACCCAGTGTAATATTTACGCCCTGGCCGAAACTCGCGTGCTTCAGTACCGGCAGTCCCTGGTCGTGATACATGGCAAGCACGCAATCGCATCGCGCCAGTTTGTCCGGTGTAAACAAGGTGTCGGCAGGCAGCGGAGCGCTTACATTCATGCCCTCTAAACGCAACTTGTCGAGCACGGGGATCATCACATCGATTTCCTCGCGCCCCATATAACCTCCTTCGCCCGCATGCGGATTCAAGCCCGCCACCAGAATACGCGGTTCTGCCAGCCCGAAGCGGCGTTGCAGGTCGCGATGAATGATGCGCAACACGTTTTCCAGCAGAGGCGCGGTAATCGCATCCGGCACCTCCCGCAACGCCAGATGCGTCGTGGCCAGCGCAACACGCATCCCGCCGCCTGCCAGCATCATCACCACCTGAGGGGTGTGCGTCTGTTCGGCGAGAAATTCGGTATGCCCGGTAAACGGGATCCCGGCATCATTGATGATGCCTTTGTGTACCGGCGCTGTCACCATGCCGGAAAACTCACCCGACTGACAGCCCCGCACCGCGCGGCGCAATGTTTCCAGCACGTAAGCACTGTTGGCCGCGTTTAATTTTCCGGCAACAGAGGGAACTGCAAGCGGGATGTGAATTACTGTTAGGTAGTGGGGAGTAGAAAGTGGTGAGTGGGAGTGTCGCGGCAATGGATCGCCTGCTTTCCAATCCCTCGCTGCACTCTCCCCACTTACCACTCCCGACTTGCCACTTACCCATTCTCTTACTTCCAAATCTATGCCAAGCTGTTCCGCACGTTGCAGCAACAAATGCTTGTCGGCAATTACGACTACGTCCGGCATGGCAGAGGCTAATCGCACACACAATTCCGGGCCTATGCCTGCGGGCTCACCCGCCGTGATGACCAGCGGTTGCACGTTGTTGCTACTCTTGTTCAAGGCGATATTCAACGAACGCACGGTCACGCAGTTGACGCAACCAGTCCTGGTATAACTCCTCAGATTTAAAGGTGCCGATGGAAGCCCGGGCTTGCTGGCGTTTCTGCTGTTCGCTGACATCGGTATTGCGCCGCTCCAGCACCTGGATCAAATGCCAGCCGAACTGGGTTTGCACCATGCCGATTTCGCCAACCTTTAACTTGTTGATCGCCTCTTCGAATTCCTGCACTGTCTGCCCTGGAGACAGCCAATCCAGATCGCCGCCTTGCTGGGCGCTGCCGTCCTGAGAATAGCGCTTTGCTTGCTCTGCAAAACCGGCACCGCTGTCGATATGCTGCTTGATTTCCAGTATGCGTTTCCGGGCTTCGGCTTCGGTTACGATTTCACTTGTCTTGATCAGAATGTGTCGTGCATGGGTTTGTGTGATCACCACTGGTGCGCTGCCGCTGCGTTTTTCGACCAGCTTGAGGATATGAAAACCGCTCGGACTGCGCAACACCGCCGTATTCTGGCCGCGCTGCAGCGTTTGCAATTCGTTCATGAATAGCGGCGGAATACGATCACCCGGACGCCAGCCCAGATCGCCCCCTTTTAAGGCATCCTTGGCATCCGAAAAGCCGGCTGCCACTTGCGCAAAATCTGCACCATTGGCGAGCTGAGCCAACGCATGATCGGCGCGTTCGCGTGCAGCGCGAATTTTTTCGGCGCTGGCTTGTTCAGGCACTACCACCAGAATATGCGCCAGGTGATACTCATCGTTATCCAGCCCCATCTTCGATTTATTGGTGAGATAGTTATCCACCTCGGTATCGCTGATGATCAGTTTGCTTTCGACTTCGCGTTCGCGCAAACGCGTAGACACGATCTCGGCACGGATTTCCTCACGGAATTTTTTGACATTCACACCATCCGCTTCGAGCTTGGTCAGGAACTCGGTCAGCGTGGGGAAATTATTTTGCTGAGCGATGCGCGTAATCGCCAGATCCAGCTGTGTGTCGTCCACACGCACGCCGCTTTCCTTCGCGAACTGAGCTTGCAGCATTTCGGCAATCATGCGTTCGAGGATTTGCTTTTCCAGCACGCTCTGCTCCGGCAACGGGGTGCCCTGCTTCTTCAACTGGCTGATCACCGTACTCAACCGCTCGTTCAGTTCATGGCGCGTGATTACGTCATCGTTCACTACCGCCACTACCGCATCTATCGTCGCCACCTGCTGCTGCGGGTCGATTGCACGATTTTCGACCGCAAAAGAGGGGGCAGCCGCCAGCAGCAGCGCGCTCAACAAAACAGGAAATTTGATTTTGGACATAGTCATCTCTTCATTTAACGCAAGACCGAGCTTGGTTTATTTGCGGGTTTTTTCATTCAATTTTGTATAGCCGGGCACACTTTGCTTGAGCATGCTCAATGGATCCGAGCCTACTTTTATCAGGTCATTCAATTCGAGCTGTACAAATATTCCGGTGTTGTTCACCGGTTTTGCACCGGCTGCGGTCATGACCATGCCAACCGTAAAACTGCGTGCCACCACTCGCAGCATCCAGCAGCTTTCTTCATACTCAAGACCCGCCACTCCATTTAGAAGCCGGTTATCCAGGAAGGAGTAGTTCCACTGTCCCACTGCGTGCCAATGACTGGATAACGGCCATTGTCCGGATACGTTTATTTGACGCAACGAGGGCGAGGCAACTGAATAATTATTGCCGCCTATCGTTGTGTAAGGTACACCCCATATCGTCGGGTAGATGATCCCATTGACCATAGCCGTTCCTGTCGGCGTGGCTACGCCGGGAATCAATGCACCCAGCGTGTCGCTGACAAAACGATAGCCCAGATTGAGCACCTTGCCTGATTCCGGGCGGTAGCGTGCCATGACGTTGTAGTGCTGAACCAATGCCAGGGCGGGGCTATATTGCAACTCGCTGTCAAACGACCATGCACCGTAAAGACGGCCTGTTGCACCCAGCAAAATATCGGATTTATTGGTTGTCGTTGTGGGCGCGACCAGGTTTACCCGTGGCGGACTGAAGCTGAAACGTTCGCCTGCCATGAGCCTTAAATACTCAATGCCATCATCCTGTCCCAGAAAACGAGAGGTCACGGCCAGCGTGACCTGATTCGCGTCGCCCACCCGGTCATTGCCGACCATGCGATTCTCGGTGAACATCTGGGCAAAACTGAACGGCGCCTGGCCTGAATCGTATACCGGTAATTTATCCTGATTCTGGTATGGCACATACACATAGAAAGCGCGCGGTTCCAGCGTGTTCATATACTTATGGCCGAGCAGGCTGATGTCACGCTCGAAGGCAACGCCGCTATCCAGACTAAACAGCGGCAAAGTGCGCGAGACATCGGCTAATGCCGTTGCATTGTGGATACCCATCACATACTGGGTATTGTGCAGGGTAAACTTGGGGGTGAGGTAATACGCAGGTGTGCTGACCAGCGGATAACTGACGCTGGGAATAAACACCAGGCGCTGTCCGTTCAGCGCGGTGGGATGGCTGAAACTCACATACTCACCTGCAACGGCAACATTTGCACCGGCGTAATTCTGAGCCGCGTTCAGTGTGAGTTGGGGCAAGCGCGCATAAGGAACGCCAATAGGTGCTAACGGATCTTGCAAAGTCTGGTAGCGTTGCAGTCGCGCGCTGCTGCTCCACCAACCTGCGCCATAATTCAAGGCTACATCCTGCAACAGGTTAACCTGCGTGGCAACATTCACCGTATCTGCCAAATCCCGGTAATAAGCATTGTCAGAAACGCGGTTGAAATTGACGCTGCTGCTGAAGCCTCCGCCCAGCGTCTGGCCATGCTTCAGGCCGAAACGACCGCGATTGCTGTGGGTCAGCGGGTCATTGGGCAGCACATCCGCGTGCACCTCACCGGCATAACTCGATCCCAGGTAACGAAACTCATTGTTGAATAATACGCCACGCTTCATCATCAGGCGCGGCGAGATGGTCGCATCGTAATTCGGCGCAATATTCCAGTAGTAAGGCACGGTCAGCTCGCTGCCGCCTTTGGTCGAGCCGCCCATTATCGGCGCCAGGAAACCTGATTTTCGCTGGTGACCCAGCGGAAAATCCATCCACGGCGAATACAGAATGGGCACGTCCATGAATTCAATCCAGGCATTGTGGGCGATACCCACCTGCTGATCGCGGTCTATGTCCAGGCTGGACATTTTCACAAACCAGTCCTGATCGTCTGCCGGGCAAGTGGTGTAGCTCGCATTGTCCAGGGTGTAATGCTGTTGATCCTGAATGTGCAGCATGTCGCCTGAGCCGCGCCCGTCACTTTCCTTAAAGTAGAATTCCGGCTGTTCCATAAATCCGGCATGCGTATCCATATTCAGTTTCATATATGGTCCGCTCATGGTGGTGCCAGCCTGCTCCACCACAACTGAACCGAAGCCCTCTGCATCGCTCGTTTCCTGGTCATACAACAAACGATCTGCGCGTACGGTCTGACCGGACTTGATCAAAATTGCGTTGCCGGTGGCTTCGACCTGATTCTTCTTGTCGCCCGTCAGTGCATCCGCCTCAAGAAACACGGGCTCATCCTCCGCCTGCGTTGCGGTGCCCGCATGAGGCGCGCGCAGCTCTTCCGCCACGGCAGAATGGACAAAAATACACAGCAAAGTGAGCACAACAGGCTTGAGACGAAACCGCATAATATTGGTAAGGTGGTAAACTTTTGCAAGTTTACCATTAAGACCAGTCCAAAAGCCCAATATGAAACGTCAACAACAACTGACTGTTTGGCTGCAAAGCCAATTCCCCGGTGAAACATTCAGCCTGGCACCCGCTTCCGCCGATGCCAGTTTCCGCCGCTACTTCCGCGCCTCGTTCTCCAATCGCACCCTGATCGTGATGGATGCGCCACCCGAACATGAAGATTGCCGCCCGTTTCTGCATGTGGGGCAATTATTCGAGAATGCCGGAACCCATGTGCCGCATGTCTACGCTCAGGATCTGACGGAAGGATTTCTGCTGCTGTCCGATCTTGGCAATACCACCTACCTGCAAGCCCTGACCCCGGAAAATGCACGTGGCCTGTATTCTGCTGCCACTGATGCGCTGATCAGGATTCAACTGGCATCAAAGGCAGATGAGTTGCCGCCTTATGACGAAGCGTTGTTGTTGCGCGAGATGCGCCTGTTCCCGGAGTGGTATATCAACAAGCATCTCAATATCACATTAACCTCCGCACAAAACGCCAAGCTGGAAACGGTCTTTGCGCGCATCGTCGCCAACAACCTGGCACAGCCGCGCGTATACGTGCACCGCGACTATCACTCGCGCAATCTGATGGTGACCGAACCGAACCCCGGTATCATCGATTTTCAGGATGCGGTGTACGGCCCTATCACCTACGATCTGGCATCGCTGTTCAAGGACGCTTACATCAAGTGGGAAGAGCCGGAGATCATCGACTGGCTGATTGGCTATTGGGAAAAGGCGCGTCGCGCGGGTCTTCCGGTACATGAGGATTTTGGCCAGCTTTACTGGGATTTTGAATGGATGGGCGTACAGCGACACATCAAGGTGCTGGGCATTTTTGCACGCCTGTGTTACCGCGACGGCAAGGAGGGCTACCTGAAGGACATGCCGTTGGTGATGAGTTATCTGCGCGCGGCCGCCGCACGCTACGTCGATCTCAAGCCCCTGTTCAATTTGCTCAATGAGCTGGAGCCTCCGCAAGAGACTCCAACGGGCTACGGGTTTTGAACGTGCAATGGGGCCGGCAGGGATATTGCCCGGTGGGCGACAACTCGCAAAGGCATAAACCCTTGATGCTGCGCATTCCCTCTCCCCAACCCTCTCCCGTAAAACGGGCGAGGGAGCTAACGTGAAAGACGAAATCCCATGATCGCCATGATATTAGCGGCCGGGCGTGGCGAGCGTATGCGCCCGCTCACCGACCACACCCCCAAGCCCCTGCTCGAAGTGGGCGGCAAGCCGCTGATCGTCTGGCATATCGAAAGGCTGGTGAATGCCGGCATCACCGAACTGGTCATCAATCACGCCCATTTAGGCGCGCAGATCGAAGCTGCCCTGGGTGATGGCAGCCAATTCGGCGCACGCATTCAATATTCCCGTGAAACCAGTGCGCTGGAAACCGCCGGCGGTATCGCCTATGCGCTGCCGTTGTTGCTTCCCGCCCACGCGGGCGGGGGAGGGATTGAGGGAGCGCCTTTCGCTGTCATCAACGGCGACATTTATTGCGACTACGATTTTGCCCGGTTGCACGAACGGGCAGCCTTGCTGCATGCCAACGGTGATGCTGCCCATCTGGTGCTGGTGGACAACCCGGTACATCACCCGAATGGCGATTTTTGCCTGCACAACGGACGCATCGTTCCGCTCCCCTCCCCCGCATGCGGGGGAGGGGCCGGGGGAGAGGGAAGGCTCACTTTCAGCGGTATCGGTCTTTATCATCCCGGTCTGTTCAGCCACATTCCACGCGGCAGTATTGCGCCGTTAGCCCCCTTGCTGCGCGCGCAGATAGCCCTTGGTAAAATCAGCGGTGAACATCATACAGGCCTCTGGGTAGATGTCGGCACACCGCAGCGCCTGCAAGAACTCGACATGCAATTACGCAAGGAAGCCCATGTTTGACCCCGATATCTACGCCCGGCGCCGTGTCCGACTGCTGGCTCAAATGCAACACGGCATCGCCATCATTCCAAACGCGCTGGAACAGCAGCGCAATGCCGATACCGATCACCCCTACCGTTTCGACAGCAGCTTTCATTACCTGAGCGGGTTCAGTGAGCCCGAATCGGTGCTGGTGCTTGTCGCGACTAAGGATAACAAGCCGCAATCCATCCTGTTTTGCCGTGAAAAGGATATGGAGCGGGAAATCTGGGATGGATTTCGCTATGGCCCCGATGCGGCACAGGAGAAATTCGGCTTCGATGCGGCCTTTTCCATTGCGCAGCTGGATGAAAAGCTGATCGAGCTGATGGGCAACCAGCCCGCGCTGTTCTACCCCCTGGGCGCGAGTGCTGCATGGGATCAACGCCTGCTCAAGTTGCGCTGTGCAGTGCAGGAAAAGGCGCGCAGCGGCATCAAAGCTCCGGATGAGCTGCGCGATGTGCGCACCTTGATAAATGAAATGAGATTATTCAAGGACTTGCATGAGATAAATATCCTGCGCCGCGCCGCCGCTATTTCGACTGCCGCACATAAACGCGCGATGCAATTCACCCGTCCAGGACAGCTGGAATATCAGGTCGAGGCCGAGCTGCTGCACGAATTTTGCCGCAACGGCGCGCGCGATCCCGCTTACACCTCCATCGTCGCAGGCGGTGCGAACGCCTGCGTGCTGCATTACATCGCAAACAATGCCGAACTGCACGACGGCGATTTACTGCTGATCGACGCGGGCTGCGAACTCGAAGGCTATGCTTCTGACATCACCCGCACCTACCCGGTGAACGGCAGATTTATGGGCGCACAGAGGGATGTGTATCAGATCGTGCTCGCCTCTCAGGCAGCCGCAATTGCTGCAGCCATGCCGGGCGCGAGTTGGGAAGCGCCGCACAACGCCGCACTGAGCATATTGGCGCAAGGCTTCATCGATTTGAAACTGTGTCACGGCACGGTGGATGGCGTGCTGGAGAGCGAGAGCTACAAGAAGTATTACATGCACCGCACCGGCCACTGGATGGGCATGGACGTGCACGATGTCGGCGACTACAAGATCGGCGATCAATGGCGCAGCCTGCAAGCCGGCATGGTGCTGACCGTCGAGCCCGGCTGCTATATCCGCCCCGCCGATGACGTGCCGCCGGCCCTGTGGAACATCGGTATCCGCATCGAGGACGATGTAGTCATCACCGGGATTGGCAATGAAGTGCTGACCGGGGCGGCACCGAAAACCGTTAACGAGATCGAGGAGGTCATGCGACATGAATGATTCCAACTATGACATCGTCATTATTGGCGGAGGTCCGGTAGGCGCCGCGCTGGCGCTGGCATTGAAAGACAGCCGCCTAAAAGTCTGCCTGCTCGAAGCGAGACCCGCGAAGACTGCCAGCGTCGATGCGCGTGCGCTCGCCCTGTCCTACGGCAGCCGTCTGTTGCTGGAACGGCTGGGTGTCTGGAGCCAAATGCAGGATGTGTCGGCGATCCGCACCATCCATATTTCGCAAAAGCAGAGCTTCGGCCGTGCCGTGTTGCGCTCGACTGAACTCCAGGTGCCGGAACTGGGCTATGTGCTGCCTTATCCGGCGCTGCAAGACGCCCTGACCGGTGCGCTGCAGCACCCCCTCTCCCCAGTCCCCTCTCCCACGGAAGGGAGAGGGGTTCGCGTCATCTACGGCGCGAGCGTCACGCACCTTGCCGGCGCAGCTGACCATGCGGTCATCGCTTATCAGCAGGATGGATTGGAGCACACCCTGCACGCCCGTCTCGCGGTGGTCGCCGATGGCGGAAAATTATTAGCCGAGCTGTATCCGCCGATCGTTCGCGACTATGGACAGAGCGCACTGATCACGCATGTGACATGCGCCGCCCCGAAAGTCGCCACCGCATTTGAACGCTTTACCCCGCAAGGGCCGGTGGCATTGCTGCCCTACAAGGACGGCTATGAAATCGTCTGGACTGCACCGCATCAACGCGTAGAGGACATGCTGGCCTGGGATGACGCCAAGTTTCTGTCCGAATTGCATCAGCACTTCGGCGACCGGGTCGGAGAATTTCTCACCGTGGGAAAACGCAGCTGTTTCCCGCTGGGACTCAAAAAAGCCCCTGAACAATCGCCGATGCCGCACACCGTGCTGCTCGGCAATGCCGCGCAAACCATGCACCCGGTAGCCGGACAAGGTTTTAATATGGGGCTGCGCGATGCGTGGGAACTGGCGCAGGAAATATTGGATGCCGCGCCGGAAACGTTAGGTACAGATGCGATGCTCGCCGGCTACCGCAGCCGGCGCCGCATCGACCGGGAAGCGGGCATCCGTTTCACTGACAGTCTGGTTCGGCTGTTCTCCAACGACCTGCCGCTGGTAAGTGCCGCGCGCGCCGCCACGCTGACTGCGCTGGACTGCCTGCCGTTCGCCAAGCGCTTCGTCGCGAAACGCATGATGTTCGGTGCAAATGGCTAATTTCAGAACCTTTTTATCCGCAGATTCACACAGATTTACAAACGGCGAAATTGCGCCTTACGTGGGTGACGCTATGGCCGTGCCAGAAGCGGAAGCTGCTCAATAGTCTCAATAAACCGAAGCACATGCGTGGAAGCAAGTGCGCAGGCAAACTCAATGACCTCGCGAGATCGCACATCCGCCACTGGAGTGTCCAGCATTGTCCCCGCCCGGGGCGCGACCATGTATCTGAACCTCATGTCATGACCAGCAGGCGGTTCCGTACTCGCGTAGCTACCGCGTCGCGCATCGGAATGAATGAGGCAGTTACGGACACGGAGTACGCACAGGTAGCGTGGATCAGCAACTATTCCATCGAACCATGCAAGCCACGGCTCTGGTATCAATTTGCGATCATCGTTAATTTTGCCACTATCCCACACACCATAGAAATCACGGACACTATGCTCACCACCTTTGCATGTTCGAAATTTGCCAAATCGCGACGCGGCAGCAATGCACTGGTCCAGAGTGGATATTGCGCTGGCAACTGCCCATCTGACGTGTCCATCGTCAACACTATCGTTGTTAAAGCCATCCTCTGGATAACGTCCGCCAAATCGCTCATCATCAATCTTCGCAAGATACTTTAGCGATTCGACACCGCGACAGGCCGCGAGAACCAGATGCCCTATCGCTGCTGCTTGCGCTGTTACAAATTCCGGTGTTGGGAGCGGTTCGTTCCATGGATTCGTAATGCGGCCAACTGCTGCTATTGCTCGAATCTGAATACTCATGTCAAATTCCTCATCCGTATGGCAACGGTGATGTACTCTTAGTCGTCAGGATCAGCAATCTTTTGCTACGCTGCCATTCTTTCCACTTCGCGCTCAATGCGCTCTTTCAGTTCTGCTTCGGCGATTTTCAGATCGTAGCTCAATTGCAGGTTCAGCCAGGACTGGGCATCCGTGCCAAAGTAGCGCGCCAGCCGCAGCGCAGTATCAGGCGTGACCGAGCGGCGCTCCTTGACGATTTCGTGCAGCCGCGTGGCAGGTACGCGCAACGCCAGCGACAGCGCATGAACGCTCATACCCATAGGTACAAGATATTCCTCGCGCAGTATTTCTCCTGGATGTACCGGGCGCATTCCATTCTTAATCATGCTGTACTCCTTAGTGGTAATCGACGATTTCGATATCGAACACGTCACCGTTGTTAAATTTGAAACAGATACGCCATTGGTCGTTCACGCGGATACTCCATTGTCCCTTGCGATTTCCCTGCAAGGCTTCCAGCCGGTTGCCCGGTGGTGAGCGCAGGAAGTCCAACGTAACAGCCGCATCCAGTTGCGTCAGTTTGCGCTCGGCAACCGTCTGAATCGCACGAAAGCGGCGCGGGTTCAGACCTTCGAACAATGATTGGGTGTCTTTGCAGGAGAATGACTTAATCATAACGCGTACAGTATTACGCCGCACGTTATATGTCAACAATGATATTCCCACGGAATACCAATCGCTCCGGTGAAAAAGCTGGTGTGGTAGTTAATATTTTCTGATGCGCTCTTTGCGCACCGCCCTACGCCCCTGTGCGCCGCCGAAGATAGCTGCAAACAAGTGGTGATTTTAGGTGAATACGTGCTGCTACGCTCCGCGTAGCAGCAGTTTCGGCGAAGACAAATTTCCATGAATGACGTAGCCAGCACTGTTTGAGTTCCGCAGCAAAGTGCGTTGTGTGCACTTTGCCAGGGCGAGTTGCACAGCCCCGTTTGTTTGCGGCTATCGAGGGGACCCCGCAGGGGCGGCAAACCGGGGGCGATTTCTTTCGATTACCTTTCTTGGCAAGACAAGAAAGGTAATCAGCTGCCGGGCTGCCCCCGGCGAAGTTGTCTTGAGCCTTATTCTGCGCAGGGCGCGATGAATCGCGCCCCCTACAATTCAACGATCACCGGTGTGTGATCGGACGGGCGTTCGAGCTTGCGCGGCGCTTTGTCGATCACGCAGCTTTTGCATAGTGGCACCAGCGCTTCGCTTACAAGAATATGGTCGATGCGCAGCCCCATGTTGCGGCGAAACGCCATCATCCGGTAATCCCACCAACTGAAGGTCTTATCAGTCTGTTCGAACAGGCGGTAACTGTCTTTCAGACCCAGCGACACCAGGCCCCTGAAGGCATCGCGTTCAGGCGGGCTTACCAGCACGTTGCCCACCCAGGCTGCCGGGTCGTGCACGTCGCGGTCTTCCGGCGCGATGTTGTAGTCGCCCAGCAGCACCAGTTTCGGGTAGCGCACCAGTTCCTGGCGCAACCAGTCGTGCAGCGCGGCCAGCCAACCTAACTTGTACTGATACTTGTCGGAATCGATGCTCTGTCCATTCGGGATGTAGACGCACACCACGCGCACATCGCCAAAAGTGGCGGCGATGACGCGTTTCTGTTCATCGGCAAAATCAGGTATGCCGATCTGCACATCATGCCCCGGCTCGCGGCTCAGTATTGCCACACCGTTGTAGGTCTTCTGCCCTGCAAAGACGCTGTGGTAGCCTGCGGCCTCAAGTTCTGCCTGCGGAAAATCAGCGTCCTGCTGCTTGGTTTCCTGCAAACACAGCACGTCGACCGGATTGGCGGCCAGCCAGTCCAGCACCTGCGGCAGGCGCACTTTCAGCGAATTGACATTCCAGGTCGCGAGTTTCATCAGAGGGCGTCACCTAAACCGTTGTGTCGCAACAGCGCGTCGATGGACGGTTCGCGGCCACGGAATGCGGCGAACGATTGCATTGCGCCGCGTGAACCGCCCACTGCAAGCACCTCCGCACGGAAGCGCGCGCCTACATCCGGATTGAGCACGCCTTGCTCCTCGAACAGGCTGTAGGCATCGGCGGATAACACTTCCGCCCATTTGTAGCTGTAATAGCCCGCGCCATAACCGCCCGCGAAAATATGCGAGAAGCTGTGCGGGAAGCGGTTGTATTCCGGCGGGATCAGCACCGCCACCTCTTTGCGCACTTCATCCAATAAATTAAGGATGGTTTTAGCTCCACCCGCCTCAAAGTCGCTGTGCATCAGCATGTCGAACAGTGAGAATTCGATCTGGCGCAAGGTTTGCAAGCCGCTCTGGAAATTCTTCGCGGCGAGCATCTTGTCGAACAATGCGCGGGGCAGGGGGGCGCCAGTATCGACATGACGCGTCATGCCGCACAGCACATCCCATTCCCAGCAGTAGTTTTCCATGAACTGGCTGGGCAATTCGACCGCATCCCATTCCACGCCGTTGATGCCGGACACACCCAGGTCTTCCACTTCCGTTAACAGATGGTGCAGACCGTGGCCGAATTCGTGGAACAGGGTGATGACATCGTCGTGGGTGAACACCGCAGGCTTGCCGCCGACGGGTGCTGCAAAATTGCAGTTCATATAGGCCACAGGCGTCTGGATCAGCGCATCCACGCGCCGGCGTGTAATCACATCATCCATCCAGGCACCGCCGCGCTTGCTGGCTCTGGCGTACAGGTCAAAATAGAACTGCCCGACCAACTGACCTTTTGAATCGCGTATATCGAAGAAACGCACGCTCTCGTGCCACACAGGGGCGACGGACGCGACGATGTACAGGTCATACAGCGTTTCAACCAGCTTGAACAACCCTGTCAGCACGGCGTCTTCCGGGAAATATTCCTTCACTTCCTGTTCGGAAAAGGCATAACGCTGCTCGCGCAGCTTTTCGCCGGCATAGGTGGTGTCCCAGGAATGCAGATCACTGAGTCCGAGCTCTTTGTTCGCGAATTCGCGCAGCTCGGCCAGGTCTTTTTCAGCGAAAGGGCGCGCACGCAGCGCAAGTTCGCGCATGAAATCCACCACCTGCTGCGGCGTTTCCGCCATCTTGGCGGCCAGCGACAACTCGCCATAATTGGCAAAACCCAGCAGGCGCGCTTCTTCGCCGCGCAGTTGCACGATCTGATTCATCAGCTCTGAATTGTCCCATTCAGGTTTGCCGAACTCGGAGGCGCGTGTCGCGTAGGCGCGGTACATCTTTTCGCGCAATTCGCGGTTATCGGCAAACTGCATCACCGGCATATAAGACGGCGCTTTCAAGGTGAACAGCCAGCCGGTCTTATCTGCTGCGATGGCCGCTTCCTGTGCGGTCTGCAACGCATCTTCCGGCAAGCCGCTCAAGTCGCTTATATTCTCGATGACCAGCGTGAAATCGTTGGTGGCATCCAGCAGGTTGTCGGAAAAACGCGACGATAATTCGGATTGTTTCTCCTGAATTTCCAGATAACGCGCCTTCTTGTCTTCAGGCAATTCCGCGCCGCCGAGACGGAAATCGCGCAACTCGTTCGCGATGATCTTCTTGCGCGTGTCAGTCAAATCCTCGAATTCCGGACTGTTGCGCAATAGTTTGAATTTATTGAATAAATCTAGATTTTGCCCGAGCTCTGCGTAATACTGGGTGATCACCGGCAGCGTAGTGTTGTAGGCCTCGCGCAATTCGGGCGAATTCATCACCGCATTCAGGTGGCCTACCGGACCCCAGGCACGCGACAGGCGCTCATGCGCGTCTTCCATCGGCGCGACGAAATTATTCCAGGTGGGCGTTCTGTCATCGGCCAGCAGATACCGGATCAGTTCGCGGCATTCCGCCAACAGTTTTTCGATCGCGGGTGCGACATGTTCGGGTTGGATCTCCGCAAAGCGCGGCAGACCAGTGAAGTCGAGTAATGGATTCATGAATAAGCCGGGAATTAAAGAGTTCGGTGGGAAAACTGACCAGCGCATTTTACTACGAAACGGCGATACCCCGACTTGCCCCTGTGATGGACGTCAATGTGATTTACTCTTTGCGTACGGGTTCGTGAATGACCGGTTGACCATAGAAATAATCCCCCGTATATTGCTAATCAGTTGTTCCACCACAGTGGAACAACAACAAATCTGCAAATGGCAAACCTGTTGAAAAGCAGGGACGCAAAGTTACCGGTCTAAGGGATTTATCCTATGACAGCGGGATCGCCAGATAAAACGGGAGTGTCAAGTGACGCACCCGGTTTTCTATGCTTCCCGTTAAGCGTGGTAACTCCGCAGGTTTGAATTTGATTCTGAATTTGAATATCAGGAGAAATCAATGACTTACTCAATACCTTTTTTAGCCGTCAGCTTCATATTTACCCTCCTCTTTTTGCATAGCTGCGCGGTTTACTGGCAGGAACGCAAAGAAGGGCGCTCACATGAAGCCTCAGTACACGAAACCATCGTAGCCACCGTGTTTTTTGCAGGTTCAGCAACCATTCAATATTTTTCTGTCGTTTCACACTATGCCTAGTGCTTATTCCTGCGCAAAGGTCAGTGGTAAGGAGCGACTACTCAGGTAATTTGTCGCGCAGCTCGTTGCGGTCAAACCACCATGAGTCACCGACGATGGCATTAACCACCTGACTCAGCCGGGGCAGAAATACCTGCGGGTCGCGCAAACCCAGCTTATCCATCCAGGCATCGAGCGCCTGCTGATCCTGTACGTTGCTGTGGCGTAAGGCTACGCGGGCAATCAGATCATTGGCCAGCAGGCTCCAGTCTTCGTGCTCCGCATCGCCGGCGCGCAGGTCTATCACATAGCGCGTCGTGACAGCGGCGAGTGCTGCGCCATCTGCATGGGCGGGTGTTTCAGTGACCACATGATCGAGCATGGCGTAGGTGAGTTCATGCGTCACGGGATAAGTCACCGCAAGCCAGACGCCCATGCCCAGCGCAGGAATCGAGGCGGCTTGTTCAGTCTGGTACAGCACGTTGCACGCCTCCACGGCATCCTGCCATGATTCATTTTTCAATGCGGCATCAAAAGCCGTGCGCGCCAGATTCCAGGCTTCCTCATTGCGCTCCAGCCAGACCAGGATTTCGGCGATATCCAGTTGCAGCCGGACACGCGTCAAAGGGTCGGCGTCCGAACAATGCGCCAATGCCAGATTTTTTTCAGCCAACTGCTGCTCGAAATCGACTCGCTCGGCGTCCGTCAAACTGTTTTTTAAATCAACCATTTGAACCGGTGGCGCTGGATTTATTTCACTCATGATTGCAGTTCCTATCCCTGATACACGACTTTGCCGTCAACCAGCGTGTAGCGAACCTTCCCTTGTACTTCCATTCCCGTGAACGGGGTGTTCTTGCCCTGGCTTTTCAGCGCCGCAGGTTCTACTTTCCAGTAAATCTCCGGATCAAATACGCACACGTCGGCAGCTGCACCGATACTCAGGTGACCTGCATCCAGCCCTAATATCTGCGCTGGCCGCAACGTGGCTTTTGCGAGTGCATCGGCTAATGACAGCTTTTCCTGTTCAGCCCATTTAAGCACCAGCGGCAACAGCAACTCCAGTCCCGTCGCGCCCGATTCCGCTTCGGCGAAGGGCAATTGCTTCGCATCTTCGTCCACCGGCGCATGATTGGAACAGATGGCATCTATCGTGCCATCCAGCAAACCGGCACGCAGCGCTGCCCTGTCGCGCAGACTGCGCAGCGGCGGGGTCAGGCGACAATTAGGATCAAAAAAACCGATGTCCATTTCCGACAAATGTACGTGGTTTATCGTTACATCGCAGGTCACCGCCAGGCCTTGCTGCCGGGCTGTACGAACCATTTCCACACCCGCAGCGCTTGAAAGCCGGCAGATGTGCAGCTTCACGCCGGTCTCACGCGCCAACGTCAGCATCGTCGCCAGCGCGATGGTTTCGGCACAAACCGGGATGGCGGGCAGTCCGCAACGAGTCGCCACTTCGCCATCATGCGCCACGCCGTCGCGAGCCAGAAAGCTGTCCTGCGGACGCAGCCATACGGAGAAACCAAAGGTGGCCGCATATTGCATCGCACGAAATAACACGCGTGTATCGGTGAGTGGCGCGTCGGCCTGGCTGAACGCCACGCATCCGGCCTCCACCAATTCGGACATTTCGGTCAACTCCTGGCCTTTCAGCGCAGTAGTCAACGCGGCAACCGGGTAGAGGTGCGCCTGATGCAAATTCCGGGCGCGGTGCTTGAGCATTTCCACGAGCCCTGGCTCATCCAGCGGCGGATCGGTATCGGGCGGGCAGGCGAGGCTGGTTATTCCGCCTGCCACAGCTGCATCCATTTCCGATTCCAGCGTGGCCATGTATTCGTAACCCGGCTCGCGCAAACGCGCTGCCAGATCGATCAGGCCGGGTGATACGATTAACCCCGTGGCATCGATGACCTGAGCTGCGACGAAACCGTCCGGTGCCTGACCTATCGCCGCGATAAGTTTATTGGAGATAAAAATATCCAGCTTTGCGTCGATGTTGTTTCTCGGGTCGATCAGGCGACCATTTTTGATGTGAATATTCATTTGCCGTTCCCTGCTAACGTGCTCATCACCGCCATGCGTACCGCGATGCCGAAGGTTACCTGCGACAGGATGACGGATTGCAAACCATCGGCCACGCGCGAGTCGATTTCAATGCCGCGATTCATCGGTCCCGGGTGCATCACGATCGCATCCGCTTTGGCGTAAGCCAACTTTTCTTCAGTAAGACCATAATTTTTGAAGTATTCCTGCCCGGAGGGAAGCAATGCGCCCTGCATGCGCTCATTCTGCAAGCGCAGCATCAGCACCACATCCACGTCCTTTAAGCCTTTCGCCATGTCGTGATAAACCTGCACGCCGAGATTTTCGACCATGGTCGGCAGCAGCGTCTTGGGTGCGATGACCCGTACTTCCGGAACGCCTAACGTGGTCAGCGCATGAATCTGCGAACGCGCAACGCGCGAATGCAACACGTCGCCTACGATGGCCACGCGCAGATTGTGAAATTCCTTCTTGTAATGGCGGATGGTGAACATGTCCAGCAACGCCTGGGTCGGATGTGCATGCCGCCCGTCTCCCGCATTGATGACATGGATTTCGGGTGCGACATGCCGCGCGATCAGATGCGCCGCACCGCTTTGCGAATGGCGCACCACGAACATATCGGCGTGCATCGCACAGAGGTTGTCCACGGTGTCCAGCAATGTTTCGCCCTTGCTGGTGGAAGATGACCCGATGTTCAGATTGACCACATCTGCTGACAGGCGCTTGGCGGCAATTTCAAACGTGGTGCGCGTGCGCGTGCTGTTCTCGAAGAACACGTTGAACACCGACTTGCCGTGCAGCAGCGGAACTTTCTTGATCTCGCGTCCTTCGGCGACATCCAGAAATGACGCGGCACGGTCGAGAATGTCGCGCATGATGCGCACCGGCAGCCCTTCTGTGGTCAACAGATGTTGAAGCTCGCCGTCTTTATTGAGTTGTGGATTATTCATGTATACCTCTATCGGCATTTACGATTACACAGGCTGCAGGCTCATCAAGGTAGGCCTGCAAGATTTGTTGTGCGGCATACTGGTCGATCAGACTCTTCTGCTCCCGGCCTCTGATGCCTTCTCTGTTCAGCTGTTCGCTGGCCGCCAGCGAAGTATAACGTTCATCTACCAGTATCGTAGTCAGGCTGAACCTGCCGTGCAGACGATTGGCAAAGCGACGGCACAGCGCAGTCAGTTCGTGCGGCGTTCCGTCATCGTTGCTGGGCAGCCCCACCAGCAGTGCACAGGGCTGCCATTCCTTGACAAGTGCTGCGATGGCCGCAAAACGGATCTCGTTTTTCTCTTCCGAAATGGTGGTCAGGGGGCGCGAACTGGCGGAAAAGGTGTTGCCAACTGCGACGCCGATGCGCTGGGTACCGAAATCGAATGCGAGCAGGGTGCCAACTACAGGATTCGGGATTCGGGACTCAGGATTCAGGAGCGCGGAGCGGGAATCCAAAGTTGTCGAATGAGATTCGGAAACAGAAAGCTGCTGCGCAGCGACACCGCTCAATCCTGCATCCTGCATCCTGCATCCTGCTTTATCAGGCATGTCCGGCATCTTCTACCAGCATGGAATAATTCACACCGAGCAGCGCCATCGCCGCAGCCAGCCGTTCCTCGGCCGGCATACCAAACAGGATATGTTCGTTTGCAGGCACGGTCAGCCAGATATTTTCGTTGATCTCGTGCTCCAGCTGGCCCGGCTCCCATCCTGAATAACCCAGCGTTACCAGCAGGTTATGCGGGCCTTTGCCTTCGCCCAGTGCTTCGAGTATATCTTTGGAGGTGGTCAGTGCCAGCTTGTCATTGATGCGAAGCGTAGATTGCCAATCCTGTTTCGTGTCGTGCAGCACAAAGCCGCGCTCGACTTGTACCGGGCCGCCCACATGCACCGGCATCTTCGCAAGCCTGGGCTGATGCAGCGGAATATTGATTTGACTGAACATGTCAGCCAGTGTCAGGCTGATCGGCCGGTTTATCACGATGCCGAGTGCGCCGTTCTCGTCGTGCTCGCAGATATAAGTCAGCGTGCCGGCAAAAAACCCCTCTTGCATGGCAGGCATGGCAATCAGGAAGTGGTTGGTAAGATCGAATGTAGACATGTCGGCATTGTAGCTGGCTAAGCTACGCTTCACAATTCAGCGTTGGTTAAATCCACAGGCAGAAGACGGGTAAACAGGCGTTTCGCCGTCAGACTTTCATCTTTCCCTTATGGGATTAACAGCGGCGGGAGCCGGCAGATGTATCGTGAACTGCGTACCCAGGCCAGGCCTGGAACTGACGCTGATTCGCCCACCCAATTCCGCAATTTCGCTGCGCACCACATCCATGCCTATGCCACGGCCTGCCACTTGCGTGACTTCCCCGGCCGTTGACATACCCGGGATGAAAATCAGCTGCGCCAGCTGATCGTCGTTGACGGACGTATCAGCCTCATCCAACAAGCCTTTTTTAATGGCCTGTTCGCGCAAGGCCGGCAAATCCAAACCGCGTCCGTCATCGCTTAATTCAAATATAAGCTGGTTGTTTTCCCAGCGCAGGTTTAAGGTTATTTCACCGATGACCTCTTTTCCGCTGGCGATACGCTGCAGCTCATCTTCGATGCCATGTACGATCGCATTGCGCAACAGATGTTCCAGCGGGGCCGTCATTTTCCCCGGTATATCCCGTTCCACATCGAAGCCGATCAGCTCCAGATTGGCACGACGACCCAGCTCCTTTGCGGTCTGCCGCAATGTGCGATACAGCCGTTCAGCCACACCTGTGCCAACTGCACGCCGGTCAACCTCATCGGCATGGTTTTCCTCTGCTGCAAACAGGTGCAATTCTTCCAGCAGGGTGTTTATCTGATTAAAATCAGCCTCCAGCGCATCCCGGAAGTCGGCATCAGTGCCATCTGCGAGCAAACGACCTTCCATTGCGTGAGCAATGTCCCCGATGCGCATGACACCCGTCATGCGTGCGCTGCCCTTGAGGGTATGCAGCAGTCGATTCAACAGGTGTGGATCATGGCTCGTCTCGTCGCGCAGAGCGCGCAAGCAACCGGCTATTCTGGGACACAGTTCGTCAGCTTCCTCCAGGAAAACCGGCAGCAACTGGGCATCCACGTCATCATGCAGGATATTTTCATCCTCGACAGACCGGATAGCTTTGAGGTGCGCATTCAACTGAACCAGCGCCTCATCATTAATATCCTGCGGGAATGCTGCTTGGGTAGGCTGCATGCCTGCTAGCGCCGCCAGAACTGCGGGGTAAACAGAATCAGTACGGTGAAAATTTCCAGCCGCCCGATCAGCATGGCAATCGTGCAGACCCAGGTTTGAAAGTCGGTCAGCACACCGAAGTTGCTGGCAGGTCCCACCACGCCAAGACCCGGGCCTGCATTGTTGATGCAGGCAATGACCGCCGAGAATGCCGAGATGAAATCCAGTCCGCTGATTAACAGCGCGAAGGTCAGTGTGACCACACTCATGAAATACAGGAAGATGAAGCCCAGCACCGAGAACACCACGGTGTTTGGAATGACCTGCCCGCCGATCTTCATCGGGTTGATCGCAGACGGATGCAGCAGCTTGACGAACTCGCGTCCGGCCTGCTTGACCAGCACCAAGGTGCGTATCATCTTGATGCCGCCCCCCGTGGAGCCGGAGCTTGCGGTGATGCAGCTCAGAAACAGCATCCACAACGGCGCGAAAATCGGCCACTGATTAAAGTCTACACTGGCGAAGCCGCAGTCGGTCGCTAATGAAACCAGATTAAAGCTGGCATGACGCAACGCGGTCCAGAAGCTGGGGTAAGTTCCCTGCCACCACAGAAAACCGGCAATCCCGACGCAACTGATCAGCACCAGCCCCACCGTGGACAAACCCTCCACATCCATCCGGTAGGGTGCCAAGCTCTTTGAGCGCCAGACCAGAAAGTGGGTGGCAAAATTCATCGCCGCCAGCAGCATGAACACGATCAGCACAGCTTCGATCGCCGGCGAATTGAAGAAGCCGATACTGGCATCGTGCGTGGAAAATCCGCCCAGACCCATGGCAGAAAAGGCATGGCAGATTGCATCCAGCCAATTCATGCCGGCCAGTTTTAACGACACGATACAGGCGATCGTGATCCCTAAATAAACCAGCCACAGATTGCGCGCCGTCTCGGTGATGCGCGGCGTCAGCGCGGAGTCTTTCATCGGGCCCGGCGTTTCGGCCTTGAACAGCTGGCGACCGCCGATGCCCAGCAGCGGCAGAATCGCCACAGCCAGCACGATGATCCCCATGCCACCCAGCCAGTTCAGTTCATGGCGCCAGATATTGATGGCAGGCGGCAGGCTGTCCAGCCCGGTCAGCACGGTAGCTCCTGTCGTGGTTATGCCGGACATGGTTTCAAAATAGGCATCTGTAAAAGACAGGTCAGGGATAACCAGCAACAACGGCAAGGTTGCGACCGCAGGCATCGCTGTCCACATCGCTACCACCAGCAGGTAGCCGTGCCGGATTGATAACTCGCCTTTGTAACGGCGCGTGACCATCCACATCAGCCCGCCGAAGGCGGCCGTCCAAACCATCGCCAACAGAAAATCCAGCAGCACGGTGACGTCACCATAGATCAGTGCAGTGACGACCGGCATCAGATAGGCCAGGCTGAATACCACCAGCATCAGGCCCAGCGCATGAATAACGGTAAGCGTGCGTCCCATCAGAAGAACCCGAGGTTAACCTGGAACAACTTTTCGACTTTTTTCACCATCGCCTTGTTGATGACGAACACGATGACGTGATCCTCGGCTTCGATGACCACACCGCGATGCCCCATGATGACGTCCGTACCGCGTACGATGGCGCCGATGGTCGCCCCCTTGGGCAGATCGATCTCGTCGATGCGCCGTCCAATCACTCTCGATGACTTGCGATCGCCATGCACCACCAGTTCCAGTGCCTCTGCGGCACCCCGACGCAAGGAATGCACCGCCGCCACATCACCATGACGCACGTAGGCTAACAGCGAACCGATGGTGACATGTGCCGGAGACAGCGCAATGTCAATCTTGCCGCCCTGCACCAGATCGACATAGGCACCGCGGTTGATCAGGGCGATGACCTTGCGCGCACCGCCCTGCTTAGCGAGCAGTGCCGACATGATGTTGTTCTCGTCATCGTTGGTCAGCGCGCAGAACACGTCCACCTCGCCGACATTTTCCTGCTGCATCAGCTTCTCGTCCGTGCCGTCGCCGTGCAGCACCAGCGTGTTGGCCAATTCTCCGGCCAGTTTCTCGCAGGATTTCTTGTTGTATTCGATCAGCTTGACCTGATAGTCGTGCTCCAGGGCTTTAGCCAGACGGCGACCGATATTGCCGCCGCCGACGATCATCACGCGGCGGGTTGGCTTGTCCATGCGGCGCATTTCCTTTAGCACGCTGCGGATGTTGTTAGTCGCTGCAATGAAGAAGATTTCGTCGCCATCCTCGACCACCGTGTCGCCTTCGGGGATCAGCGGGCCATCCTTGCGGAAAATCGCCGCGACGCGCGCATCTATATGAGGCATGTTGTCATGCAGGACACTGAGTGGTTTACCCACCAGCGGCCCGCCTTCGAAGGCGCGCACCGCCACCAGGGATGCACGGCCCTGGGAAAAGCGCAGCACTTGCAGCGCCTCAGGGAACTCGATCAGCTTGGTGATGTAATCGGTGAGAATTTGCTCGGGACAGATGGAGAAGTCCACGCAGAAGTTGTCTTTGTTGAAGAGTTCCGGACGTGCCAGAAAGTCGGTGGAGCGTATCCGTGCGATGCGCGTCGGCGTGTTGTAGAGACTGGCCGCCAGCTTGCAGGCCACCATGTTGACTTCATCGCTTTGCGTGACCGCCAGCAGCATATCGGTGTCTGCGATACCGGCCTGTTCCAGCACGGAAGGATGTGATGCATTGCCGATCAGCGTGCGCAAATCCAGACGTTCCTGCAACAAGGCCAGTTTGGCGCCATCCGAATCCACCACGGTGATGTCATTGGCCTCGCTCACCAGGCTTTCCGCCACGGTCGAACCAACCTGCCCCGCACCCAAAATCAATATTTTCAAAGTATTTCCCTTAATTGTCAGGTGCGCGTTGAGCTACTGCTCTGATCCAGTCTTTCCACTCATTGAATAACGTCTCGCTGCGCGCCGCAATCACCGAACGCTGCCAGACATCGCCCGCCGCAAAATCATCAGACTCAATACAACAGGCATAACCGCCGGTTTCCGACAAAATGAGCATCCCGGCAGCGTAATCCCACAGCTTTTGTCCGCCATGCAGGTAAAGGTCATAGCGCCCGGCCGCTGTGTAGCACCAGTCCAGCGTACTGGAACCGAAATTTCGCTGCGAAGCATAGGGAGGATGAGCCGCCAGCATCGCTGCCAGCTTGGTGTCCAGTCGTTTCAGATCCACATTGGCAAGAGCCTGGCCCATCGTCTCAATAGTGACACGGCCAAATAGCTTTTCCCCGTTCAGGTATGCGCCTTTACCCGCTTCGGCGGCAAACATTTCATCGGCTACCGGGTTGTACACCACACCCAGCACGCTCTTGCCATCGCGCAGCAGTGCGACCGACACTGCAAAGTAAGGCAGGCCGTGCACAAAATTGGACGTACCGTCTATCGGGTCTACGCACCACAGGCCATCCCCGGAAGATTGCCAGATCGCCTGTTGCTCAACTTCCGTCATTTCCTCACCGAGCACCGGAACGTTGCAAATTACTTGAAGTTTACGGATCAGTGCGGTTTGCGTTGCGATATCCGCATCGGTACACAGGCTGCCATCGCTTTTGTGCTTGTGCGCCACTTTCAGATAGCGCGGCATGATTTCTTCTGCCGCTACCAGCTTGACGGCGGCAATGGTTGCCTTGAGCAGCGCGCTCATACCAAATGTACCGGTTTTCGACAGAATGTGGTTTTCCATGCTACTCATTTTTCCATTTGATCGAACAACCCATACTGGCGATCTGTTCACGCGGACCCTGGCCCGTATTGGCTACTTGCAACATCGCGTTGTACAAATCGCGCGGCGCATCCGCTACCGCTTCCTTGCGCGAGGCATCCAGACGACCGCGATATTGCAACTCGAGATTGGCATTGAAACCGAAGAAATCCGGTGTGCATACCGCGCCGTAGTCCTTCGCCACCCGCTGGCTCTCGTCCAACACGTAGGGGAAAGGGTAATCATACTGACGGGCCACCAGCTTCATGTTATCGAATGAGTCTTCCGCATAATCAGCCGTGTCGTTGGACATGATGGCGATGCTGTTGATGCCGTGCCGCTGCAACTCGCGCGCATCCCTTACCAGCCGATCGCGGATGGATTTCACATAGGGGCAATGATTGCAGATGAACATCACCAGCAAACCGTTCTTGCCCCGCGCCTTTTCGAGGTTATAGCGTACGCCGTCCACACCCGGCAAATCGAAATCACGCGCCTTCCAGCCAAAGTCACATAGCGGCGGTTGCAAACTGACCATTCCATACTCCTGACAAAATTCTTAAGCTAAAACGCACGTTGCAATTCCTTGCCGCGGCCGGGCGGTATATTATCACGCCCATCCACCACTCATATCCAGTTCTCATGCCACGTTTTTACTGCCCGCCACCGCTCCCCAATCAGGGCTCATTTAATTTGCCGGCGGATGCGGCGCACCATGCCAGCCGTGTACTGCGCCTGCGTGAGGGTGATCATGTGCAAATGTTTGACGGGCAGGGCCACGAGTGTCACGGTGTGATCAGCGATCTTTCCGGCAAACAGGTCATCGTCGGCGACCTCATTCAGGTCGACGCCAACCGCGAATCGCCCTTGCAGGTTTTGCTGGCGCAGGCCTTGTGCAGCAGCGAAAAAATGGACTGGGTGATCCAGAAAGCCACCGAACTGGGGGTAACTGAGATTCAGCCGCTGGCCACCGAACGCAGTGTCGCCAGGTTATCCGCCGAGCGTGCCGCGAAGCGTACAGAGCACTGGCAACAGGTCGCCATTTCTGCCTGTGAACAATGCGGGCGCAACGTATTGCCTGTTATTCATCCGCCGCTGGACATTATGGTCTGGCTGCAACAAATGCGTGCGAGTATTAACAGCAAATTTATTCTGCTGCCGCAGGGCGCGACGTCATTGCAAAGTCAGCCAGAACCGCAAGGCACTGCCGTCCTGCTGATCGGTGCGGAAGGCGGGTTTAGTCAGGCCGAAAGCGACTCCGCACTGCTTTGCGGTTTTACCCCGATTCGCCTGGGTGCACGCGTAATGCGCACCGAAACCGCCGCCGTGGCGGGACTTGCCGCGCTGCAAACGCTTTGGGGTGATTTTAACAATTGAGAAGGGTGACAAATCAGGGAAGGGTTAAGGGGGAAGGGAAAAGGGGGAAACCTCCGCGCCGCTGTTACTCTTCTCCCTTCCCTCTTCTCACTTCTCTATCAAAACAAGGAAAACCAAATGCCGATCACAACTACACCCGCCGATTTCGTTGCCTGGTTCCGCTCCGTCGCGCCCTATATCAATAGTTTTCGCGGCAAAACCTTCGTCATCGCGTTCGGCGGGGAAATGGTCGAGGACGGCAAGTTCGTCGCGCTGACGCACGACTTCAACCTGTTAGCTGCCTTAGGCATCCGGCTGGTACTGGTACACGGTGCGCGCCCGCAAATCGAACAACACCTGGCCCGCAAAAATCTGGAGGACAGTTACCATCAGGGTATCCGCCTGACCGACGCCGAGACCATGCAATGCGTGAAAGAAGCCGTCGGCCGTGTGCGTGTCGAGATTGAGGCGCTGCTGTCGATGGGCCTGGCGAATTCGCCGATGGCCAATGCCGACATCCGCGTGGCGGGCGGCAACTTTATCACCGCACAACCGATAGGCGTGATCAACGGGGTGGACTTGCAGCACACAGGCAGCGTGCGCAAGGTGGATGTCGCCGCGCTGAACAACCGCATGAATTTCGGCGAAGTGGTGCTGCTCTCACCGCTTGGCTACTCGCCCACCGGCGAGGTATTCAATCTGACGCTGGAAGATGTCGCGACCGCGACCGCGATCGCACTGGATGCCGACAAGTTGGTATTCCTGATGGACACCGACGGCGTGCAAGACAAGAAAGAGACGCTGCTCAGGGAGCTGACCGTCAACCAGGCGCAAGCCGTACTGTCCGCAACGCGCACGTTGCCGGACGACATCAATCTGTTCCTGCCCTGCGCGATCCGCGCCTGCGAGGCCGGCGTTGCGCGTACCCATCTGATCAGTCGTCACACCGACGGCGCCGTGCTGCAAGAGCTGTTCAGCGATGAAGGTATCGGCACGATGGTGGTGGAGTCCACGCTCAATACGTTGCGCGATGCGTCCATCGAAGATGTGGGCGGGATTTTGCAGCTGCTGCGCCCTCTCGAAGAGCAAGGCATCCTGGTGCGGCGTAGCCGCGAACTGCTGGAACGCGAAATCGAGCGTTTCGTCGTGCTGGAACACGACCATCGCATCGTCGGTTGCGCCGCTCTCTATCCGTTCCCAGACGAGGCCGCCGCTGAACTCGCCTGTCTGGCGGTGGATGCTCAATGCCGTGATCGAGGCTACGGCGAGGCTATCCTCGACCATATGGCGGATATGGCAAAGTCACAGAAGCTGAAGAAACTGTTTGTGCTGACCACGCGTACTGCCCACTGGTTTTTGGAACGCGGCTTCAAGGAGAGCGATGTCACCGCATTGCCCGCACAGAAGAAATCACTGTACAACTACCAGCGCAAATCCAAGGTGTTTGTCAGGAAAATATAGTCGGTAGCTGGTAGCTGGTAGCTGGTAGCTAGTAGCTAGTAGCTAGTAGCTAGTAGCTCAGATTCTATTGCGTTTCATCCGCGCTATGCTCGCCCCTGAACCAGTTGATCTTTATTGAGGTGAATAAATGCTAACTGCTTCATCCCCTGTGCGCCGCCGAAGATAGTCCGCAAACAAGCCGTGATTTTAGGCGAATACGTGCTGCTACGCTCCGCGTAGCAGCAGTTTCGGCGAAGACAAATTTCCATGAATGACGTAGCCAACACTGTTTGAGTTCCGAGCGGTAGCGAGGGCGAGTTGCGCAGCCCCGCTTGTTTACGGACTATTGAGGGAACGCCGCAGGCGCGGCAAACCGGGGTCGCTTTCTTTTTGGTTACTTCTTCTTGGCGACGCAAGAAAAAGTAACCAGTCGCCGAGCTGCCCTCGGCAACTCCATCGCGTAGTCCGGGTCAAATCGGGCGCAAAGAAATGTACCCGTGGCCGCCCCGGGCGCCGGGGTAGCATGCTGACGAACTGCCTTCGCCGCCGCCGCCGCCGCTACCGAGCGTGCCGTGCTCTGGTGCGACATCTTTTTGGCCAGCGCTCTCGCCGCCGCCTTCACCGCCAGCCCCAATGCGCGTCGCTCCACCGCCGCCGCCTTCGCCGCCACTGGTGCCCGAGCTTTTGTCATCCACCGAAACAGAGCCTGCGCCCCCCCCCGCCACCAAACGCCCTGACACTAGCTTGCTTGCGCCTGGAGACGCTTGCTTGCTTGCACCAGAAGTGGCTTCGTCTTCGATTTTGTAAGTGCTTGCAGGGCGGTCTCCATGTCCGCCGCTGGCTTGTCCGGGGCCGGAGCCGCCGTGTGCATCCATCTTGCCGGCCATTTGTTCATTCTGAGCTCGTGAGGGGCGAGCATAGATGTCGGCACCGGGCGCGCCGATCAGAACCTCGCCGGTCGCAACGCGTACCATGTTGCTTGGGCTGCCAACCCATCCGGGACCGCCGCCGAAGCCGGCTCCTGGCACGCAGGCAGTCCCTCCCGGCCCGCCAGCACCGATGGTGAGCTTATATACCCCCTCGGTCAGGTTGATCGTCGCTTGTATTTCCGCTGCGCCGGCGCCCCCACCCCCGCCACCCCCGCCACTGCTGGTGGAGACTTGCGCAGATCCACCAGCTCCGCCGCCTCCGCCGTTGGCAAGATAAACCCTGTAGCGTCCTGCCGTAAGCACCGATGCCGATGCAACGCCCTTGCGCGATCTTACTGTAAGCAAACACTGCTGATTAACCGGATCGCCAACGGCGTTCTTCATCGTAAAGAGACCCCGTTCCTTGTCATAATTGGTATTAAAACAATTCGGCAAATCTGACATCGAAACAGGAGGGGCGGGTGGTACGGTGGTGCATCCCGTCCCAATAACTACCATCAGTGATAGAGTGAGTTTGGTGATCTTCATTTGAAATCTCCTTTTAAGGGTTGCATCCACCTTGGTACGACAAATGCCGAACCTCACAGGCTGGCCCGTTCCGCGTCGCGCGAATTCTGGTCAAATCTATTTACCAACCGACAGGTGAAGTTGCCACCTCAGGTCACACCAGCACCGCAACCGTATGCCAGAGTGATCATATCGTTTCGCTGCACCACGTTCCGTGCGTCTGCGCACATAGTCTTGCTGTGTAAAAAAGCGTGGGCTTAAAAAGAAGGGCACTGCCAAGGAATTGGGGTTTGCAGGTACCGGCTCGCATTACCGGTAATCCGGTTGATTTCGTGATGCGCGCTACAAGCTCCACCCCATCCCCTGTGCGCCGGCAGCTTTAGTGAGATGTCTCCGGAACAGCCTGCACTTCATTCCACGGTGCGACCTTGAATAGCAGCAGCATTCCCGGAATGGCCATCACAGCGCAAAGCAGGAAGAAGCCGCTCCAGCCCATCGCTTCGACCAGCCAGCCGGTGGCGGCATTGGCGAAGGTGCGCGGCATCGCCATCAGGCTGGTGAACAGCGCGAACTGCGTGGCGGTGTAGGCCGGATGCGTGGTGCGGGCGATGAAGGCGACGAAGGCCACCGTGCCTAAGCCCACGCCCAGCGCTTCCAGACCGATCACCACCGCCAGCTGCGTGCGTTCCAGCGCACCGATCTCAGCGTGATAGCCGATGGACGCCAGCCAGGCGAAGCCAAAAATCGCCAGCACCTGCACCACGCCGAACAGCCACAGCGCGCGGTTGATGCCGATCTTCACCATCCACAATCCGCCCAGCATGCCGCCGATCACCGCCGGCCACAGACCTGCGTTCTTGGCGATCAGGCCGATGTCGGTCTTTGAGAAACCCATATCGAGATAGAACGGCGTGGCAAGAGCCGTGCACAGGCTGTCGCCCAGCTTGTAGAAAAGCAGAAAAGCCAGAATCAGCAACGCGCTCTGCCAGCCCTGCCGGTTGATAAATTCGCGGAACGGCTCGACCACCGCTTCCCGCAAGGTCTTTGGCGCTGCGGCTCGCTGCGGTTCCTTGACCATCAGCGTCATCGCAATGCCGGGCAGCATGAACAGCGCGGTGATGATGAACACCATGTCCCAGGGCAGAAAATCCGCGAGGATCAGCGACAACGAACCGGGTACCAGACCCGCGACGCGATAGGCATTCACATGCACCGCATTGCCCAGTCCCAGTTCGGCATCGGCAAGCAGCTCGCGACGGTAGGCATCGAGTACGATGTCTTGCGTGGCGCCCAGCACCGCCAGCAACGTGGCGCACCATGCGATGGTGGCAAGCTGGCTGGCAGGCGAGAAACCGCCCATTGTGGCGATCACCGCCAGCAGCCCGAGTTGGGTCAGCACCATCCAGCCGCGTCGCCGCCCCAGCATTGGCAATGCGTAGCGGTCCAGAAACGGTGACCAGATGAATTTCCAGGTATAGGGGAACTGAATCAGCGCGAACAGCCCGATCGTCTTCAGATCAACATGTTCGCTGCGCAGCCAGGCGGGCAACAGGTTGAAGAGAAGATACAGCGGCAGACCGGAGGAAAAACCGGTGAACACGCAAATCAGCATGCGACGCGTAAAGAGTTGCCTGATGACGCTCATACCCCGCGCTGGAAGCGATACACCGCCGTACTGCCGAGCAGGTTGGGCAACAGGTTCACTTCGTGCCCGCCGGTCATCACGCTGCGCGAAGTGACGCTGACGCAGTATTTACGGCAAAAACTCTCGAAGTCGTGCAACGTACACAGATGCACGTTCGGTGTGTCATACCACTGGTAAGGCAACTCGTTTGATACCGGCATGTTGCCCAGCATCACGTTGAGGCGGCTCTTCCAGTAGCCGAAGTTGGGGAAGCTGACGATGCCTTCGCGGCCTACGCGCAGCATCTCCTGAATCAGCGCCTCGGTATAGCGCGTAGCCTGCAGCGTCTGCGACAGAATCACGAAGTCGAAAGTATTGTCCTCGAAATCGGACAGCCCGGCATCCAGGTCGTTCTGGATCACATTCACGCCGTTGGCGATGCACGACACGATGTCCATGTCGCTGATTTCCACGCCGTAGCCGCGCACGGCTCGTGTTTCCTTGAGATAGCGCAACAGGCTGCCATCGCCGCAACCCAGATCCAGCACTGTGGCACCCTTGGGTATCCATGAGGCGATGGCCGCGAAATCTGGACGCTCAGTGGTAAGGGTGTTCATGCTGATACCTCCTGGCTTACGTTGCTAAGATAGGCGCGCACCACATCGAAGTAATGCGGATGCTCCATCAGGAAGGAATCATGACCGTGGTTGGACGTGATCTCCGCATAGCTAACCGGAAGTTTATTGTGAAGCAAAGGCCGGATAATCTCGCGCGAGCGCTGCGGTGAAAAACGCCAGTCGGTAGTGAACGAAATCACCAGAAAACCTGCGCGCGCGCGCGCAAAGGCGGTATTCAGATCGCCGCCGCAATGTTGTGCAGGGTCAAAATAATCCAGTGCCTTGGTCATCAGCAAATAGGTGTTGGCATCGAAGTATGCGGCGAATTTGTCGCCCTGATAGCGCAGATAGGATTCAATCTGGAACTCCACTTCATAGCCGTAGTTATATTGTTCAGTGCGCAGTTCGCGGCCAAACTTGTCCGCCATCGCATCATCCGACAGGTAAGTGATATGGCCCAGCATGCGCGCCAGTCGCAAGCCCCGCTTCGGCACCACGCCGTGCTGGTAAAAGTTCCCGCCGTGAAAATCGGGATCAGTCAGAATGGCGTTACGTGCCACGTCGTTGAAGGCGATGTTCTGTGCGGTCAGGCGCGGTGCGCTGGCGATGGCCAATATGTGACGCACTCGATCAGGATAGGCCAGTGACCATTGCAATGCCTGCATGCCGCCCAGACTGCCGCCGATCACCGCCGCGAAACACTTAATGCCCAGCCGGTCAGCCAGCCTTGCCTGCGATTCGACCCAATCCTCCACGGTGATGACAGGAAAAGCAGAACCATAGGGCTCGCCGGTTTCAGGGTTGACGGAGGAGGGGCCGGTCGAACCGTGACAGCCGCCGAGATTGTTCAGCCCGATGACAAAAAATTTGTCGGTGTTGATCGGTTTGCCGGGACCGACCATGTTGTCCCACCAGCCGATATTGTCCGGCTGGTCGGCATAGTATCCTGCCACATGGTGATGCCCGGACAGCGCATGGCAGATCAGGATGGCGTTGGAATTGTCGTCATTGAGCGTGCCATATGTCTCATATACCAGCTCGTAGCGCGGCAACACCGCACCGCTGCGAAATACCAGCGGGGTGTCAAATAGTGCGCGCTGCGCTTTAACGATGCCTACAGAATTACTCAAAGCAGCTCCAAAAGAAAACCCGTTTAGCTTAGCCAAAACGGGTGTCCTCGCTTTAGCTGGTATGTTTAACGTGCCCCGCAAGCTGATGTCAAATCGGCACAGGCCGAAGTTTGTGCGTTTTCTCAGCGCATGTCAATTGAAGCCACGCGCTGGCAGGCTCCGCCGTGGCTTTGGGTGCCTATTTAGGTGTCAGCGCACTGTCCTGAAATGCAATCCCCGCCCAGCCCGTCACCATGAAGTTGCGGATGTTCTGGTGGTCGGTGCCCAGCGGGTGTTTGAGGACGTCATCTCGGTAATATGCACCAAAGCAGTTCAGGGTTTGCTGCTGTGACAGGCCTTGCAGCAGCCCGAATGAAAACAGCTTGCATGAGCCCGAATTCTGGCCGGCTTCACTCACCAAACTGCCGTTGCTGAACGTCGTGGGCGTGAATTGATACAGTGATTCGATTAAAGCCACGGTGTCGTTGAAAGAAATGCTGTCAGGTGTGTCGTTCAGTCGTTGCAAGAAGTTGTTCAGTTCCATATATATTTCCTTGATGTTTAGTGGATACGTCCTGCGGACTTTATCCCCCTGCCAGCTACCCACGGCTGGCGACTAGCGACTGCTTTATCAGGCGTTCAGCTTGTCGAGCAACTCGCGGATTTTCATCGGGTCATCGGCGCGCAGGATTTTCTGCGTGAGGACGGCGATGTCCGGCAGGCTGGTGGTGAGGACGCGCTGTTTGATGGTCGGCACTTGTGCGGAGAACATCGAGAACTGGCGCAGCCCCATACCCAGGAACAGACGCGTGTAAGCCAGCTCGCCTGCCATCTCGCCGCACACCGAGACCGGCACGTCGAGTTTGTTGCAGGTGCTGATGACATGCGACAACAAGTGCAACACGGCGGGATGCAGCGGGTCATACAGATGCGCGACATCTTCATCGGTACGATCGATCGCCAGTGTGTACTGGATCAGATCGTTGGTGCCGATGGACAGAAAATCCAGCTTTTTGGCAAATATGTTGAGCGCCAGGGCTGCTGCAGGTATCTCGATCATGCCGCCGATCTTCACCCCCCGGTCATAGGGAATCCCCTCGTCATCCAGCGCCTGCTTGGTCGCATTGATAAACTGCAAGGTCTGGTTGAGTTCCGACACGGAAGATAACATCGGGATCAGTATTTTCACGTTGCCGTAGTGCGTGGCGCGCAGCAGGGCGCGCAACTGGGTGCGGAACAATTGCGGCTCGGCCAGGCACAATCGGATCGCGCGCAGTCCCAGCGCGGGATTGCTGGCTACTCGCTCGGCACCCTTGATTTGTTTATCCGCACCCAGATCGAAGGTGCGGATCGTGACGGGCATGCCCTTCATCCCGGCGGCGGCAGAGCGATAAGATTCGAACTGCTCTTCCTCGTCCGGCAACTGATCGCGGTTCAAAAATAAAAACTCACTGCGGAACAGGCCGACGCCGGTCGCGCCGTTTTCCCTGGCCTCGACGATGTCTTCGGGCTTCTCGATGTTGGCGTGCAACTCGATGACAGCACCATCCAGCGTATTGGCGCGCGCGGTGCGCAGGCGTTTGAGCTTCTTGCGTTCCAGCTCCCATTCGCTTTGCAGCAGTTTGTATTCGGCGAGGATGGCTTTGTCCGGATTGACGATCAGTACGCCCTGTTCGCCATCCAGAATCAGCAGATCGTCCTCGCGGATCAACTCGCGCGCATGGTGCAGACCGACCACGCAGGGCGTGTTCAGGCTGCGCGCTACAATCGCGGTGTGCGAGGTCGCACTGCCGGCATCGGTGATGAAGGCGGCGTATTGCTGCGGCCGGAACTGGATCATGTCGGCCGGACTTAAATCATGCGCCACCAGTATCGTCTCGACATCATGGCGCAGGTGAGTCGGCTGATGCCCCGGCTGACCCGATAGCTGCTTGAGCAACCGTTCGGCGACCTGTTTCACGTCGGCCTGTCGCTCGCGCAAGTAGGCGTCTTCGAACTCGTCGAACTGCGCAGCCAGTGCATCCGTCTGCACCTTGATGGCCCATTCGACATTGCAACCATCTCGCTCCACCATCTCGCGCGGCCCGACACTCAACAGCGGATCGTCCAGAATCATCTGGTGCAATTCGAGGAAGGCATCAAATTCGGCGGCGGCGTAACTGGGGCGATTGCTGCGCAGACTGGAAAACTCGTTGCGAGTGGCAATCAGCGCGGCATCAAAGCGCGCGATTTCCTCAGCGATAAACAGCCTGGGCAATACGTAATGCGCCACTTCCAGTGAGCTGTGGGATAACCGATGCGCATGACCAATCGCGATGCCGCTGGAAACTGCTATACCGTGCAGGGTGAAGCTCATTCGCCTTCCCCGAAGTAATCGCTGATAAGCGCCAGAATAGCCTGCATTGCGGCCGCTTCGTCCTCACCCAGGGTTTCGATCGTGATGGTCGTGCCCTTGGCTGCCGCCAGCATCATTACGCCCATGATGCTCTTGGCATTTACCCGGCGGTTGTTGCGTGACAGCATCACGTCAGATTTGAAGCTGGAGGCTAACTGGGTGAGTTTGGCGGAGGCGCGCGCGTGCAGGCCGAGTTTATTGATGATCAGTGCGTCTTGCTGCATGCTAATGCTCCATATGAACGATACATTCGCGTCCACCTTCGATCGCGAGGTTCGCCAATTCAGTCAGATTCTTGTTTGATGAACACACTACGCGCAACAGCATCGGCAGATTGACACCGGCGACCCCCTCCACGCGCTCCGCATGGCAGAGTTTTCGCCCGATATTGCTGGGCGTGGCGCCAAACACATCGGCCAGAATCAAAACGCCGCTGCCGTTATCGAGTTCCTTAATCATGGCCTCGCCCTCGGCAAGTTTCTGCTGCGGATCGTCTTTTGCCAGCACCGATAACACTCTCAGGTTTTTCGGTACTGCGCCTAATACATGTTTGACGCAATCCGCCAGGCTGTCGCCCAGGCCGTTATGCGTTACCAATAAGATTCCGACCAATTCCAACCCCCTTATTCAACCTGTGGTTTCACCGCTTTGTCGGTGAATTCTAGCCGTTTCTGCAACGCGCTAGTCAGATGAATGCCGCCCGATCCGTCCACCAGCATCGCCTCGCTCAGACTCATTCGTTCAGCCGCCGCACGCCAGCCTTTAATACCGCCGATAAACAAAGGCTTGGATGCAGCATCCGACAGCACGCCGGCATGAACGCCGTGCGTTAAAATCGTCACGGCCTGTACGCCCTGCATCGGATGCCCGTTGCGCGGATCGATCAGATGGCAATAACGTTTATCGCCCAGCATGAAATAGCGTTGATAGTCGCCGGACGTGCCGATCGCCTCGCCGTCATGCAAGTCAAGGGCAGCCAGCGCGCCGGACTTGCGGGGGTGCTGGATGCCGACGCGCCATGGACGTTTGCCGTGCTGGCCAAGGGCTAAGACATTGCCGCCGATATTGATCAACGCGTTATGGATACCCTGTTCTCGTAACAATCGGGCCGCACGGTCGAGCGCATATCCCTTGGCATAGCCGCCCAGATCAAGCTGCACGGCCTTATTACGACTTTGCACCAGCAACCCGGCCGGGGCGGGGGTGAAGGTAAGGTCGCTCATCTGCGGGTTGGCGGTCACCCGTTGTGCAATCAGTTTTTCATCCGGCTCTAACGGTTTGAATTCATCGGCATGAAAACCCCAGAGCTGCACCAGGCCGCCGATAGCCGGGTTGAACAGTCCGTCAGATTGGGCTGAAACCTTAGCCGCATCCTGCAACATCGCGGCGAGTTCAGGTGAGACAACCCGGCTCTCGCCACGGGCGATCGCCGCGTTCAGCTCGCTCAGCTCGGAATGCTTCCAGGCGTGAAGCTGGTCGTGCAGACGCTGAAACTCATGCAGTACATCGGCGACAGCCTGTTTGGCGCGCGGCTCTGTTTCACCCTGGATGGAAACTTCCACCAGCGTGCCGAACACATAGCCCTGTTCCTGATACAGCGGCTCCTTGCCGCAGCCGGACAACAGGATGCAGGATGCAGGAAGCAGGAAGCGGATCGCCAGCCGCATCGCGGGCCTTAGAAGCAATGCGATGCGGCGCAACGACCATGCGCTGAATTCTTCACGCAACAACGGCACAGCCCCTGTGCGGAGAATCAATGATGACATGACGGATTTATCGTCATAGTCAGAATTGAGTTGTCCTATCAGGCCCTTGCGGTCTGAATCCCGAATCCCGAATCCTGTCATTCGCTTTCCATCCCCTCCAGTTCCAGCGAGGCGGCCAGCAACGCCAATCGCGCCACCACGCCGTAAGCATAGAAACGATTCGGCGTGTCGTCCGGTGCGCAGTCGGGATTCGGCAAGGTGCAGCAACTCTCGAACGCCAACGGCACGAACTGCATGCCCGGTGCATTGAGGTTCTCATCCACCCCGCGTCCGGTATGCACGCGATAAAAACCGCCGACCACGGAATGATCGATCATGTATACGACCGGTTCGGCCACGGCTTCATCGATGTTTTCAAAGGTATAAACCCCTTCCTGAACCAGCACGTCGTGTACCTGCAAACCCTCTTTGACCACCGACATCTTGTTGCGCTGTTTGCGGTTCAGGCCGGTGATTTCGCTGGCATCCTTGACCGTCATGATGCCCATGCCATAGGTTCCCGCGTCGGCTTTGACGATGACGAAGGGATCATGCTTCACGCCATATTCGGCATATTTCAGGCGCATCTTCTGCAACACATCATCTACCTGGGCGGCAAGACAGGCTTCGCCGACGCGCTCCTGGAAGTTGATCTGGCTGCAGGTGGCAAAGTAGGGATTGATCAGCCACGGATCGATGCCCAGCAGCGCCGCAAAATCATTCGCCACGCGATCGTACGCCGTGAAATGCTGTGACTTGCGCCGCGTGTACCAGCCGGCAGTAAGCGGCGGCAAAACAGCCTGTTCGAGATTCTTCAGAATGTCCGGCACGCCTGCCGACAAATCGTTGTTGAGCAACACCACGCAGGGATCGAAATCCTCCAGGCCGAGACGGTTGCCGCGCCGCACCAGCGGCTCCAGCTTCACCGCACTGCCGTTGGGCAGTTGTATCTCGGTGGGTGACGTTATTTCAGGCAACAGACTGCCCACCCGCACCAGCATGCCGGCCTGCTTTAAGATGGTGACGAGCTGCGCCACGTTTTGCAGATAAAACAGATTGCGCGTGTGATTTTCCGGAATCAGCAGCACGCCGCGCGCCTCAGGACAAATCTTCTGCACCGTGCCCTGCATCGCCTGCACGCATAACGGCAAAAAATCAGGATTGAGGTTGTTGAATCCGCCGGGAAACAGATTCGTGTCCACCGGAGCCAGCTTGAAGCCGCTGTTGCGCAAATCCACCGAGGCATAAAAAGGGGGGGTATGTTCGATCCATTGCCGGCGAAACCAGTGTTCGATGGTCGGCATGGCGGTCAGAAAACGTCGCTCCAGATCGAGCAGCGGGCCGTTGAGTGCGGTAGTGAGATGAGGGACCATATATTTAAGCCGGTAACGAACTACGCGTATTCTAGCAGTCTGTCAGACTTTGTTCGTCGTACTCATGAAACAAGGCGAACCGCCAGTCCGAACGAAGGCTATTGTCCGCCGTCATGACTGGCCTCCTCCGCCGCTTTCTGGTTCATGACGATGATGCTGATGCGCCGGTTGTGCGCGTCATACGGATCGAGCGGATTGAACAGCACGGAATCAGACAAACCGACGACCCGCAAGATTTTAGTTTGATCCATCCCGCCCGTGATTAATTCGCGGCGCGAGGCGTTGGCCCGGTCAGCCGAAAGATCCCAGTTGCTATAGCCCAGACTGCCGCCCTGATAGTGGGCGGCATCGGTGTGGCCGGACAAGCCAATCTTGTTGGGTACCTGATTCAGCGTCTTGCCGATCTCACGCAGAATTTCCACGGTATACGGCTGAAGGGCTGCGCTACCCATTTGAAACATCGGGCGGTTCTGCGCATCAACGATCATGATGCGCAGCCCTTCGGTAGTCATGTCGATCAGCAACTGGTTCTTGTATTGACTCAGCTTGGCATCGTTATCGATGAGCTGCTCAAGCTGGTCTTTCAGCGATTGTAGTCGCGCTACTTCTTGCAGATGCAACAGACGTCCGGCATCCGTCACTGAAATGACGACCTTTTTCTCTGGCTGATCGCCTTTGCTGACTTGCCCGGATATCTTGGTTAGGTCCTCGCCTTGATCGCCCACAATCCGGCTGGAGCTGACGTCATTGCTCTGTCCGCCGGAAAGAACGACCATCAGGGGCGTCTCAAAATATTCCTCAATTGTCCGTCTCTCCTCCTCCGAGGTGGAGGAGATCAGCCATAACATCAGGAAGAATGCCATCAGCGCAGTCACGAAATCGGCATAAGCGATTTTCCACGCGCCGCGCGGTTGTTCGCGTATCACCCGGCGTATCCTCCGGACGATTATCTGCCGTTTGTATGGTTTGCTTTTAGCCGGCGAGCTGTTCATATGGCCTGAAATGAAAGTTATGCAAAGCCTTGGAGTGCCCGACGAGCTGGATTATCTGGCGACCCCGCTGCACTGTTGTCGAATAGGATACTGTCCTTTAGCCCGGAAGTTTTGCGCCCCCGTCTTTCAACGGGTTTGCCCATGCATTTAAAATCTGGATCAGCGTCCGGCCGGCGATGAGTGCGCCAGTTTATTCAAGATATTCATATAGGTGTTGTATTTTTTGTTGGCCGGATTGATTTTACTTACACGGTCGAGATACTGCCTGACCTCTGACATCATGCGCTCATCTTTCCCCTTCTTGGACATCAGGCCCAGCATCATCCCACACAGGTTCGTGAGCATAAGGTCGCTGTCCGGGAGGGTCAGCAGCGCCTGCTTCATCAGCTTGACACCTTCCTCTAACTTCCCCTGGTTCGCGAGCAGCACGCCTTGCTTGTTGATATTGACAACTTCTTCAGAGCTCGCCTTGATCAACTCGCCCCCCTCCTCGCTCAGCCCCGCTTTATCGAACACAGCTTCAACCATGCTGATGATGCCTGCGTTTTCATGATTGTTCTTGACCACGCCGGCCAACAGGCCGCAGGCCTTGTCTTTTTGCCCGAGCGCAAGCAGCGCGTCCGCCATGTCCATCGTGGTGGACAGACTGACACTGCCGGGCTGGCAGCGCATCAATTCCTCTGCGACCGCGAGCGCTGCCTCTGCCTTATCCGGCTGCCCCAATTTTTGATAAACCATCCCTTCGATCACCGCTGTTTGCAGCTCGGCACCGGGGTCGCCCTTGAACTCCACCTTGCTGCGATCCAGCACCTTCAGCGCTTCCTGCGGATCATCCTTGGCGCTCAGCACCTTGGCCAGCCCTGAATAGGTGCTTGAGTTCTTGTGCACGGAATGCTCGCCGAGTTTTATCGCCTTTTCGTATGAGGCTTGCGCCAGATCGAGTTCTCCGTTCTTGTACGCCGCATCTGCCAGGCTCTTTTGCCTTGCAACCGCATTGGGGGACAGCGTCATGGCGCTGAGCAATACGCTTTTTGCCTGCTCCAGATCGCCCATCGCATCCAGCGTTTTCGACAACCAGTCTGCCGCTTCCAGATACATTTTGTTTTCTGCGAGGATCTCCTGAAATATCTCCTTGGCCTGCGGGTAATTCCGGGTAAGAAAATGCACCTTCCCCAGACCCGTCTTGGCCCAGGGCATGTTGCGCACAGCCAGAATACTTTCGAAAAAGACCTGAGCTGCGGAAAAATTCCCGGTCATCAGCAGCAGGTCGCTCTTGATGCGCTGGATATCCTGGGTATTTGTCGTGTGTTTTTTGAGCTGTTCATCGCACAGCGCGATCGCGAACATGTAGTCTTTGGCTGCAACTGCGCTTTCGATGGGTTCAAGCGACATTTTCTTTTCGATGAGCTTGTTTAGCCGCGTTTCCAGCAGACCCTCGGAGATGGGTTTCAAAAGGTAATCGTCAGGTTTGTTCTCCGCCGCGCCCATGAACATGTCCATGGTTTTTTCCGCAGTGACCATCACCCAGATAGTGGAATATCCGATGTAATTTTTGTGTTTCGCCTCTTCCAGAATTTGCTGACCGTTCTGACCGTGCCCGAGGTTATAGTCGCAGATCACGATGTCGTATTTTTTCGAAGCCAGCAGCGCAAGCGCATCCTTCGCTGTGCCCGCGTTGTCGATGCTTTTCACACCCATGCTCTTGAGAAAACCCATCATCATGCTGCGCATGCTCGGGAAATCATCAATTACCAGCGTGTTCGATTGTTTCAATGAGGTTGCCATGTTTTTTCCTTGAAGCGATATTATTACGTGCAGGTTGGGGTTGCTATGGCAGCGTCAACACGAAGCATCCGCCACCATAAGCACCGCCATTTTCTATGGACAGAGCGCCCAGCTTACCGGCATTCTTGTGCATTCTGGCCACCTGAGAAGAGAAATATAAACCCAGCCCGGTACTTCCGGTGGCAAAGCTGATCCCACGGTCTGCCGTGATGCTTTCCAGCAACATCTCGTCTGAGTAACCGGTGCCGTTGTCTTCCACGCGTATTTCCAGCATATCGTCCCGGATCTGCGCTCTGATGTGAATCTTGTCGGTCGTGTAGTTATAGGCGTTGTTGACAGCATTGACCAGGACGCCGGTTATCAGGTCGCGGTCGAAATACCAGTAGCATTCGTCGTCGCACGTCACGGACAGCGTGATCTCCTTGTAAGCCATGATGGACTGATTTTGCAGCGCCAGTTCTTCCAGAATTTCTTTGAGCGATTGCTCTGCAATGTCTATCGGATAGATGGATTTCCCCAGCTTGTAGAGGCTAAGAATCTGGATCAGATTCACATTCATTCTGCTTGCCTCGTAGATCGTATGACCCAGCTGGCTCCTCATCGACTCATCTACTTTGTCTTTGCACTCTCCCATTAACTCTTCCAGAAACCCGATTTGGATATTCAGGGAGTTCTTCATATCGTGTATAGACGATGCGATAAAGTCGGAGAAATTGATGTCTTCCTGTTCCATGTTTCAACCTTTACTGATGCGTGTTTGCGCCATTTGTCATAAAACATTTCTGACGGAATGGCTAAAGGGATGTGCGGGGGACAGGATCGGCTTGCGACCCCGCTGGCACTCGACTGTTGTCGAATAGGATCCTGTCCCTTAGCCCGGAAGTTTTGCGTCCCCGTCTTTCAACGGGTTTGCCCTTGCAGGCGTTGATGCAAAAATCAACGATTGCAACGCAAATGTACCGGAATTTTTGCATTTGCGCCAACAAATAACAACTTGCGCTACTTGTCACATCTTAGTGTACTGGTGGTGCTGGTGGTAGAATGCGCGCCTTCAAAAAGAATACAAGGCAATCCCATGTTATCCACCGCCAACATTACCATGCAATTCGGGGCCAAACCCCTGTTCGAGAACGTCTCTGTCAAATTCGGCAACGGCAACCGCTACGGCCTGATCGGCGCGAACGGTTGCGGCAAATCCACCTTCATGAAGATCCTGGGCCGCGATCTGGAGCAGACCTCAGGCGAAGTCATGCTGGATAAGACTGAGCGACTGGGCAAGTTGCGCCAGGATCAGTTCGCGTATGAAGACAATCGCGTGCTGGATGTGGTGATGATGGGGCATGACGAGATGTGGCAGGTGATGTCGGAACGCGATGCGATCTACGCCAACCCGGATGCCTCCGAGGAAGACTACATGCGCGCCGCCGATCTGGAGGCCGAATTCGCCGAATACGATGGTTACACCGCCGAGGCGCGAGCCGGCGAATTGCTGCTGGGCCTGGGTATCGCCATCGAATTGCATCAAGGCCCGATGAGCGCAGTCGCTCCCGGCTTCAAGCTGCGCGTACTGCTGGCTCAGGCGCTGTTCTCCAACCCGGACATCCTGCTGCTGGACGAGCCGACCAACAACCTCGACATCAATACCATCCGCTGGCTGGAAAATATCCTCAACGCGCGCACCTGCACCATGGTCATCATCTCGCATGATCGCCACTTCCTGAACAGCGTGTGTACCCACATGTCCGATCTGGATTTCGGTAAAATAACAACCTATCCAGGAACTTACGACGATTACATGCTGGCGTCCACACAGGCGCGTGAGCAGCAATCGGCCGACAATACCAAGGCCAAAGAGAAAGTTGCCGAGCTGAAAGCATTCGTTGCGCGCTTCTCGGCCAACGCTTCCAAGGCCAAGCAGGCCACGTCCCGTGCGCGCCAGATCGACAAGATCAAGATCGAAGACATTAAACCTTCCAGCCGCCAGTACCCGTTCATTCGTTTTGAATTTGACGAGCGCGAAAAACTGCATCGCACCGCCGTGGAAGTTGAGGCTTTATCCAAGGGCTTCGACCGCGTGCTGTTCTCCAATGTGAATTTCCGCGTCGATGCGGGCGAAAAAGTGGCGATCATCGGACCTAACGGTATCGGTAAGACCACGCTGCTGCGCTGCCTGGCGGGTGACCTGACCCCTGACTACGGCGTCATCAAGTGGACGGACAAGGCAAAAGTTGGCTACTACGCACAGGACAGCACCGCCGAATTTGCGCAAGACAGGATCATGACCGACTGGATGACCTACTGGCGCGGCCCGAATGACGACGATCAGACCGTGCGTGCGACGTTAGGACGCCTGCTGTTCTCCGGCGACGATGCCCATAAACCGGTCAAGGTGCTGTCCGGTGGTGAAAAGGGACGCCTGTTGTTCGGCAAGCTGATGCTGCAACGCAACAATGTGCTGCTGATGGATGAACCGACCAACCACATGGACATGGAATCCATCGAGTCGCTCAACACCGCATTGCTCGAATACAAGGGGACCGTGGTATTCGTCAGCCATGACCGCGAATTCGTCAGCTCACTTGCCACGCGTATCATCGAAATTACGGCCAAGGGCGTCACCGACTACCATGGCACCTATGAAGAATATCTGCGTGATCAGGGCATGGCTGCTTAACGAACTATGAATAACGTCATTCCGGCGCAGGCCGGAATCCAGTTCACCACATGTTCCTCGCGTAGCGAGACCTCATCAAGGTTTTGCTTGCTACGCAGAATATTTAATTGCTGGATTCCGGCCTGCGCCGGAATGACCGGGTTTCTGTCATGACAGCAATCGGTGTTTTTGATTCCGGTGTCGGCGGGCTGTCGGTGCTGCACCATATCCGCCAGATGCTGCCGGACGAGCGTCTGATTTACGTTGCCGATTCCGCTCACGTGCCTTACGGCGACAAGTCAGCCGACTACATTGAGCGGCGCTCAATCGCCCTCACCAACTTCCTGATTTCCCAGGGTGCGGACGCTATCGTCATTGCCTGCAACACGGCCACGGCAGCGGCGGCAGCTTTGCTGCGGCGCGAATTTTCCATTCCTATTCTGGGTATGGAACCCGCCGTAAAACCCGCCGTTGCAGCGACGAATAGCGGTGTTGTCGGCGTGCTGGCGACCATCGGCACACTGGAAAGTGCGCGCTTCGCAGCCCTGCTGGAGCGTTATGCAGGAAATGTCGAGATTGTCACCCAGGGCTGTCCCGGTCTGGTAGAACAGGTGGAGCTGGGCGATCTGTACAGTTCCAGGACACGCGAGCTGATCGAACGCTACACCGCGCCGTTGCTGGCACGCGGTGCCGATACGATCATCCTGGGCTGCACTCACTACCCTTTTTTGGCAGCAATGATCCGCGAGGTGGTGGGGGAGGGCATCACGCTGGTGGATACCGGCGAGGCCGTCGCGCGCCATTTGCAGCGCCGGCTGCTGACCGAACTGCCTTCGCATGCAGTTGGTAATGCGTCAGCACAGTTTTTTACCAGCGGCGAGGTCACGCAGGCTACCCGTATCATGTCGGTGCTGTGGGGCAGTCCTGTCGAGGCACGTCGGTTACCGTTAGAATTCGCGTAGCGAAAACCGACGCCGGGATGAAACAAGCTTGTTTGTACAGATACTCTCAGTCAGTAATTAAGTAAAATCAGCCCTGTTCCGTGCAGCCATGCGGCGGCGGGTCACTCAAAACACTCTTTGGATACAAACGATGATAAAAATGTTTTTCAGAGCACTGCGCCTGATATTGATGCCTTTCATGTTGTTATGGGCAAAGCTGGCTACGCCTAAAGGGATCTTGCGCCCAACCGAAGTTCAACAACAGACAGACCTGGAGTGCAAGAAGTTAGCGCTGTATCACTTTAAAACCTGCCCGTTTTGCATCAAGGTGCGCCACGAAATGGCAAGATTGTCCTTGCAGATAGCATTGCGCGATGCGCAACACGATCCGGAACACCGTGCCGGTTTGTTGCATGGCGGCGGAAAAATCCAGACGCCTTGTTTGCAGGTCACCGACCAGCTGGGCAATGTTCAGTGGATTTACGAATCCAAGGACATTATCAAATACCTGCAACAGCGTTTTTCCCCTGCAGTCTGATTGGATAGCCAGTCTCGTTGAGATTCGAGAAACAGGCAATCCAGGTAACCCATATTGACCACAGACTATCTGCGGCTCTATTGGATACGGTGCGCTTTAGCTTTAACCGGCATATGACGCCCGGCGGGGCAGACTTTTGTGAGGACACAAGCACGCGGCGAGAGTCAGGCAGACCCGCCCTGCACTGACTTGATCTTGCTTTGCAAGAAGACGCCCATCTGCTTGTCGTCGTTTGCAATATGAGCGACCAGCCAATCCATCAGGAAGTAAAAAGCGTGGAGTTCGTTGCCCTCGATAATTCGCTTCTTGAGGTTGCGCAATTCGTCGAGCAGAAATTTGTGCGCGCGGTTGTGTGCATCAGCCTGCGGGTATCCCGCCTCATTCATCAAACGCAATTCGGTATTGAAATGCAGTTCGGTGAACGCAGTCAACTCATCATACAGCGCACCCGCATGCTGCCGGTCGTTTTTAGGGGTGTTCTTGATAGCCTCATGCAATCCATTGATCAACATCTCAAGCTTTTTATGCTGTTCATCAACGTCCGGGATCCCGACACAATGATTTTCACTCAACCCCATCCATGTCAGGATATCGACGTACTCATGCGGCAACTCCTTAAAATTGGCACTGATGTCTTGCTCGCAAGTTTGACTCTCCGACACAGCTCTGCTGGAAACCGCGAGCAATCTGTCGAACTCTGTACTGTTCTCAGGGTAGACTGCGATCATGATACTGACGCCGATGCTGACTTTCACACCCGCCTTCAGGTGAACCGGAGCAGTCAAACTTTCCCTGATCCATTCAGACTCCAGAACTACCGATGCCATATTCACCGGATCAATCAAAATGACGGCAAATGTATCATCACCGAAATATGCGACCATGTCCGACTGGCGAATGGCGGATCGCAACCGTTCCGCCATCGTGACTAACATGCTATCGCCAGCCTCGTGGCCAAAATGACCATTGATCGTTTCATGCCCATTAATGTCTATCAGAAGCAGGCCCAACTTCCGCTTCAACTTCTTTGCCTGTGCCAGTGATTTTTCCAAAAAATCATTGAACATGGCTTTGTCAGGAATGCTGCTCGATTGGTTGTAGGAGGTCATCTGTGTGTCAACCTAAAGTGGCATCCTCCGTCAAGACGATAATGCATCGCATTTAAGAGAGTCGCCTTTTACATGCAGCGGAACAGCGCTGCCCCTAGCCTTCCAAGTGTGCCGGCTCATGCAGCAGTAGTGTAGTTGATGCGTTCAACACACCAGCTATCTTGACCAGCAATGTGGCGCGATCTAACGGTTTCACCACAAAATCAATCGCACCGGCCTTCCTGCTGTCAAGCACAACTTTCCCTTCGCTTTGGCCGGTAATCATGATCACCGGGATACTTGCGAGCGGTGGTGCTGCCTTCAACAGCTGGGTGGCTTCTATTCCGTCCATATCAGGCATCATGACATCCATCAGAATGATATCCGGCCTCACCTTGCGCATAACATTCAGTGCTTCAATACCGCTGGCTGCAAAAACAAGATGATAGTTTTCCGCTTCCAGAATCTGGCCGATTAATTTTCGTTGAAACTCGTCATCATCCACCACCAACACGACAGGCAGAATGCGCCCGGCCATCGCAGTCAAGGCGCGTGCAGATTCGATGAGTGGCTCACATTCCTGTTTGAATTCGTGCGCCCATAGTTTCAGGGGTTTGGCAGTTTTTGCAGCAGTGAGGAAGTACTGCTGCACTTCCTCACGCTTAAAGCGGCTGATTTCTTTTTTCAGATCATCGACATTCTTGACCGTGACCGAACCTTGTAGTGAATCCGAGACAAGCCGCTGGAAAAACCCGTCCAGAGCTGTGCCGATGCCCTGTTCGACCTGCTCCATGGCCCGACTGGACACTTCAATATGCCGCCCGCCTTGAGCTACCTGCCGGGCCAGCATTTTTTCCTGTTCTGCCAAGTGGCGTGCCTGGACGGCAAACTCTGCCGCCGATGGCGCATCGCCCTTGAGGGCTGCCAACTCGCGCAGCATATGGTGAACTGACATGGCGAGGCGCGGCTTGTCATAGGTCATCGGCCAGAACAGAATGTAGTCGTCGTAATGGTCCTTCATGCATAGCTCGTAAGCTCGCGTTACTTCGTCCTTGTTGCACAGGATTACGGTGCGATGCGGACGCCGGTGCATTTCCGGACAAAGGCGATACAGATTCAAGGAGTAGCGTTCCGATTTCTCCAGTTCCTTGAATGCCAGCACCAGCACGTCGGGTTGATAGCGCACAAAGTCCCCCGCCACTTTGTCAGGATCGGTGGAAACAACGATGTGCCTGAATTCTTCGCTCAGTAATTTCTTTACCAGCACGGCATCGCTGACAATGTCTGTCGCAATTAAAATTGCGTTTGTTGAAACAGGCATAGCCAAAATCCCTTATGGAATAGCTATATGTGCCTGATTGAAGGAGGCAGGGCAAACCTTTTGCCAGGACTGTATCCATGCTGGCAGGTCGGCGGCGGGCATAGGGCGGGCGATAAAATAGCCCTGGGCAATATCGCAGCCGCTTTTGCGTACGAAATCCCAGTCGGCCCGGTCTTCGACCCCTTCTGCCACCACCTCCATGCCCAGCTGTTTTGCCAGACCGAGGCTGGAGTCAAACATCGCCCGCAGCTTTTCGTTCTCCAAAGCCCCATGCACGAAGCTCTGGTCGATTTTGAGTTCATCGAAGGGCAGATCGCGCAACTGCGCCAGAGTGGAGTTGCCGGTCCCAAAATCGTCAATCGAAAGCCGGAATCGCTTCAGGCGCAGCCGGGTCAGTATTTCAAGCGGAATACGCAAGTCTTCCATCAGGCGAGTTTCCGTCACTTCCAGTTCCACCATCTGCGGCGGCACACCTGCACTGGCCGCAAGACCTGCAAGCTCATCCGGAAAATCAAGCGAGGTCAGGTTGTCCATCGACAAGTTGACGGCCAGTCGCAACATCAGCCCGGTATCCTCCCAGAGCTTGAATTGGGCGAACGCACCGGTCAGTACGGCCCGTGCCAGGTCATCGATCAGACCGTGCGCTTCCGCCACACTGATGAACTGATCGGGAAACACGATTCCATCCCGAGGGTGACGCCAGCGCACCAGCGTTTCCACGCCGACCAGGCGACCGGTGGAAGTCAACACCTTGGGTTGATAATAATTGACCAGTTCGCCCTTGTTGATGGCTGCACGCACCTCGTCCGCGTCGTAAACTTTCTTCTCGGCACGAGGCTCGATCTGCAACGGCGCAGCCCATTTTTTTATCAGCGATGCCAATCCTTCGGGTGAGGCAGGTTTTTGCAGATGTCCCAGCACGGTTATTTTATGAGCTCTTGCCAGCTTTTCGGCGGCCAGCAGCATGCGCTCATCTTCGCCGCTGATCAGAATCAGGCTGCCGATATAGTGCTGATCGACCAGATGGCGCACGAACTCAAGCCCGTCCATTTTCGGCATATTCAGATCCAGCAGAATCAGGTTCGGGCAGTCGTCCGGGTGGCTGATCAACTCCAGTGCAGCGTGTCCGTTGTCACAGGTGGAAACCTGGGTGTATCCCAGGTTCTCCAGCATGCGCCTGAGCAGCTTGAGCATGAACTGCTCATCATCGAGCAGCAAAATATTGATTGCGGAATTATTCATGGTCAAGTCCCCGGCCTCAGTTCGTTTATGCACGGAAGGTATTGTATATCTGTTGTCGATTTATATCGCTGGCCGAATACAGTTTTCAATACTTATCAAGAAAAACTTCAACGCTTGCCAGCTCCTGCTCGAATCCGGGCAACAGCGCCTCAAGCGCCTTCATGTCGCCGGCCTTGCCGGCCTTCTCCATTTTGGCGCACAACTCACCCAATGCCAGCGCACCCACCGAGCGGGCGGATGACTTGAGCTTGTGCGCCAATGCACCGGCAGCCGTTGTCTGCCCTGCCGTACGGGCGGTGCGCAGCTCCTCCGCTATCTTCGCCGCGCTGATGCGAAAATCATGCAGAAAGTCGCGAATCATCGCCTCGTCGTCGCCTACCAGCGCTTTGAGCACGTTCACATCCACCGCTATATTCCCTCCCCCTCTTGTAGGGAGAAGGGAGGGAGCCGGTTCTGATAAATTATCTGGGGTTGAGGTAGTTTCGGCCGGCATGGGTTCGACCGGCGTCGATTCAGCCTTAGCTGGCAGCCATTTTTCCAGCATTGCCTTCAGGTTGACCAGTTGCACCGGCTTGGAGAGATAATCGTCCATACCCACGGCAAGGCAATTCTCGGCTTCGCCCTTGAGGACATTGGCGGTGAAGGCGATGATCGGCACGCGGGCCTTACCGGTCTCGGCGGCACGGATGGCTGCAGTCAACTCATAACCGTCCATCTCAGGCATGTGCAGATCGGTGAGCAGAAGGCTGTAACCGCCGCCACGCCAGCGTTCCAGCGCCTCGCGGCCATTGCCGGCGATGTCGGCAGTTTGCCCGAGCAGCGTGAGTTGTTGCAGGATGACTTTCTGGTTGATCTCGTTGTCTTCCGCGATCAGGATCAGGCGGCCCTGCCGGCGCGCCTCCTCGCGGGACAGGGGCGTGAGTATCGCTTTGACATCATTGGGGAGATTTTCCCAATCAGTCTCTTTAGCACGGCCGGCAGCAATCGCCACCGCTTCCAGAAACGCGCGGCGATGCATGGCCTCACCGTCCAAAGCAACCAGATCGACCGCCTCGCGCCGGCACCAGCGGCGACAACCGCGTCCGATAACGACAAAATGGATATCCAGGCCGGATCGGGCGCGGGCAGCGGCGCGCAATTCATCCGGCGTGGTGTCGTCATTTGCCATGTCGATGACTGCGATACACAAACCGGGTGGATGGCTAACTATGCATGCCCTGGCTGCCGAAAGATCCACCGCCCGTTCGACCACCGCGCCGCCATGCACAAGATAAGTGGCAAGATCATCGGCCATTCCCTCCGTGCCGCCCACCACCAGACAGGAAAGTGCGTCAACCGGCGGCTCTGCGGGCGGTGTGCCGACATATTCCGGTGCTAGTTTGAAGGGCAGGCGCACGTTGAACAGCGAGCCTTTGCCAGGCTCGCTCTGCATCGCAATCTCGCCGCCCATGAGATTTACCAGCTGACGCGAGATGGCCAGCCCCAGTCCGGTGCCGCCGTAAGTCCTGGTAGTGGATGAGTCAGCCTGGGTAAAGGCCTTGAACAACTGCGCCTGAGTTGCTTTATCAATACCGATACCATTGTCGGTCACGCGAAACTCCAGCGTTATCTGCTCTGGCGTGCTTTGAGTCAACACGGCGCGCACCGACACCCGGCCCGGCCGATCCTGTCCGCTGGAAAACTTGATGGCATTGTTGGTCAGGTTGACCAGTATCTGGCGCAATCGCCCTGCATCGCCCATGACGGCTGCGGGAATGAATGGGTCGATGAACAGCGTCAGTTCCACGTTTTTCTTCAAGGCCATGTGGTTCATGGTTTCGCACGCCACTTCCATCACCTCGGCGACGGACACGGGCTCGCTGTCAATATGGAGTTTGCCAGCCTCAATCTTGGAGAAGTCGAGAATATCGTTGATGACTGACAGCAGCGCAAATGCCGAGTCATGGATGACATGGGAGATCTCCATCTGCTGGGTATTCAGGCTGCTCTGCTGCAGCACCTCGATCATGCCGATCACGCCGTTCATCGGGGTGCGGATCTCGTGGCTCATGGTAGCTAAAAACTCCGACTTGGCGCGGTTGGCCTGCTCGGCATCAAGCCTGGCACGCTCCAGCTCAGTGGTGCGCGCCACCACTTTTTCTTCCAGTTCGTCGTTGAATTGAAGCGCCTCTGCCTCGGCTCGCTTGCGCCCGGTGATGTCGCGAAGGATACCGATGGCCTGCCAGCGATCGTCTATTTTTACTGCGCTGAGGGATAATTCGACCGGAAACTCGCTGCCGTTTTTGTGCAGCGCCACGAGTTCCAGCGTTTGACCGACTACAGCGCCTTCGCCACTGTGCTGAAAATGGGCAAATCCAATCTGTGACGCTTCATGAAATCTTGCCGGAGCAAGCAGCAGGTGCAGGTTCTTGCCCAATGCGTCTTGCTCTGTATAGCCAAAAATCTTTTCTGCAGCGCCGTTCCAGAACGAGATATTTCCGTTATTGTCGATCATGACGATGGCGTCCTGTGCCGACGCACTCATGGCGCGAAATTTTTCTTCACTCTCCAGCAACGATTTTTCCGTCCGCTCACGCGCGGCCTCGCGAGCAAAGTTGTTCAGCGCAAAGCTGATGTCTGTCGCCATTTCAACCAGCAGGCGGCGTGCCTCTTCGTCGAAGGCGTTCGCCTCACTTGAATATAGGGCCAAAGCACCGACGACGACACCGTTCCGGTGCAGCGGCAGCGAGGCCGAAGAACCCCAATCGAAGCGTGTGCCGCTCTCATGCCACGGCTCAGTAGTCGAATCGTTCAGAAAATCCTGACACCAGACCGGCTGGCCCTCGCGTATCGAAATGCCGCCCGGACCTCGCCCAAACGGGCTGTCAGCATCGACTGAAACGATAATGCCTTGCAGATATTCCACGCCATCGCCATAAGAGGCAACGGGCACCAGCCGATGATTTGTCTCATCCACCAGGCCGATCCACGCCATCTTGAAGCCGCCGAACTGCACCGCGTCGCGACATACTTGCGGGAACAGGTCGTCCTGATTGGTGCAGCGCACGATGGCCTGATTGCATTGGCTCAATGCGACGTAGAGTTGGGTCAGTCGCTGAATTTTCGCATGTGCTGCCGTGCGCTCAGTAATCTCGAGCCTGAGTTGCTCATTGGCGTCCGACAGGTCAGCCGTGCGTTGTTCAACTCGAACTTCCAACTCATCGCGAGCGCGGCGCAACATAGCCTCTGATTCCCTGCGCTCTGCGGCCCAACTGCGCGCAGACCTTGCGGCAAAAAACCAGGTTGCCAGTAACACCAGAATACTCAAGGTACTTGCGACCGCTGACCAGAGAGACAGGGAATCGAGGTGTTTATCCTCGCTTTCAACCAGGCTGGTTGCGGCATTAACGGTTTTTTCCATGCCGTCCGCGTAGATTTTTTTCAACCTCAGGTATTCATCGCTGCTCAGCAGCGCCGTCGCCTCCTGCCGCAGGCCCTGATGCGTCAACGCGAAAGCCTGCCGTTCCAGCTTTACCAGCGCGTTATTCGCGTCATCCGTCTCGCTTATAAAAGGCACTATGTTCTCTTGCGGGAGTATGGCTCTTACTTCATCGATCTCCCTCGTTAGTTTTGGATCGAACTGGTCGTATCTTTTTTCATAGCTGAAATCTCCCGTTACGGCCGCCATGCGCGCCGACATGGTCAGCACCTCGTCAAACAGCATGATGTTGCCGACATCCTCGACAAGGGCTGCACGCTTGTCCGACAATGCTTTAACGAGGTGGTGCATCTGCCATGTTTGCCACCCGCTGAAGGCAGTGGTCAACAGGCTGATCACAAATGCGGCCGCAAATAGCCGTAGCGGAAAGTCCTGACGACTTGATTGGCTTTGCCCAAATGGCATGCTGCTCATATCAAAATACCCCTTTCATTAGCCCATGAGCAACGGATAATTGAACCTATGTTCGCAGTATGGCAAAAGCCGCGCAAGGCCGCCAGCAAGCCGCAGCAAAGGACGCGAGTTTGGTTGCCAGCGCGTCGTCGTGAGACATGCGCGGCCTCCCTGTTGAGATGCGTTTTGCAGAACTTTACTCCATGTCGCCAGGAATTGCTTTACTGTCGCAATTTCCTGTATTTTCAGCCGGATAGTTTTTTTAGTTGAGCCTTAAGTAAACTGCCACATTGAGAGATGACTGTGCCAAACCAGACCTTGCACCACACTTTTTACAGGCACCCTGACGTTATCCGTTAAACTTCGCGCAACGCACAATGGAAAGCACAGTATGACCAACCGCCATTACACACTGACCATTTCCTGTCCCGACCGCGCGGGGATCATCGCTGCGGTGACAGGGTTCATCGCGCAGCACGGCGGATTCATCGTCGAGGCGAGCTATCACACCGAGCAGGAGGAGCAGCGCTTCTTCATGAGGCAGGAGATACGCGCCGATTCGCTCCCTTTCGATTCGGGCGAATTTGGCCGTCGCTTTACGCCGCTGGCGGAACAATTCGCGATGACCTGGCAGATTGCCGATTCCGCGAAGAACAAACGCCTGGTGATCCTGGTGAGCCGCCAGGATCATTGCCTGGACGATCTGCTGCACCGCTGGCGCACGGCTGAGTTGCGGGTCGATATTCCCTGCGTGATCTCCAATCATGAGGAGTTGCGCAGCTTCGTCGAATGGCACGGCATCCCGTTCATTCACGTGGATATGCAGGCAGATAAGGCCGCCGCGTTCGAGCAGATCGCAGCCCTGTTCGATGAATATCAGGGCGATACGATGGTGCTGGCGCGCTTCATGCAGATATTGCCGCCCGCTCTGTGCCAGCGTTATCCGGGTCGCATCATCAACATCCACCACAGCTTCCTGCCTTCCTTCGTCGGCGCGAAGCCTTATCACCAGGCTTATCTGCGCGGCGTGAAGCTGATCGGTGCTACTTGCCATTACGTGACCGACGAACTGGATGCAGGGCCGATCATCGAACAGGACACGGTGCGCATCGACCATGGTGACACGGTGGAGGATCTGGTGCGCTACGGGCGTGACATCGAGAAGACGGTTTTGTCACGCGGCTTGCGTTACCACGTCGAAGATCGCATTCTGGTGTGCGGCAACAAAACCATAGTATTCAAGTAAATGAACTTTTCCGAGCAGGCTTGTCGGATACGTCATCTCGTTCAATAGAATGTCTGAATGGCTGCCAGCCCAAACCGAATAGGCAATTATTCCATCGTTGAACTGATCGGCGAGGGTGCGACGTCCAGTGTGTATCTCGCACAGCACGTCAAAACGCTCGCGTCGGTCGCGATCAAGCAGCTACGCCGCCAGTCGGAAATTTACCGGACCATGTTCACGACCGAGGTCGAGCTGGGACGCCGGATGCAGCACAAGAATATCGTCCGCGTGCTGAGTGCCGACTTGAATGATGCGAGTGGTGCCTATCTGGTGATGGAGTACATCAACGGCATCGCGCTCGATCACCATGATCGAACCAGCTCCCTGCCGCCCATTCTGACCGTGCTGTCGGTCATCGAACAAGTGGCCAATGCGTTGCGTTATGCGGCCGGACTCGGCGTGGTGCACCGCGATGTCAAGCCGGGCAATATCATCCTGATGCCCAACGGGATTGCCAAACTATCCGACTTTGGCTGTGCGATTCCTGTGAGTGAGATGGGCGCGGTCGTGGCCGGCAGTCTGGCCTATATGTCGCCGGAGCAACTGGACGGTGAAGCGCTCGATCAGCGCGCCGACATCTATGCGCTGGGTGCGGTGATCTACCGATTGCTGACGGGCAGGCACACATTTGAAGCGGACAACACGTTCGATGCAAAGATCGCAATCCATAACTACCCGATCACGCCGATCGAAACCTGGCGCAAGAAGTTGCCGCGTGAGTTGATTGCCGTCATCGAGCGCGCAATGGAAAAGGACAGGGAGCTGCGCTATGCCACATGGGATGAATTCATCACGGATTTTGGCAACGCGGCGCACAAGATACGCATGTCCGACTACGATCTGGATCTGTATCGCGGCTTCAGTATGTCCACACAGTCGGTGTTGTCGAGCTATATGTCGGCGGACCGCGAGTTTTCCCGCAGCGGTTTTTCGCGCAGCACGATGCCTGAATCCTACGGGGTATAGACCTAAAAACCTTTTTTATCCACGAAAAGCACGAAAGACACCAAATAAACCAAAAACTTACTTCTGAGCAGCAACTTACCAGCAAGGTGAAGATCGAAATCTTGGTATCTGTTTGAATTTTTTCGTGTTTTTGCGAGTTATTGCCGCCTTGGGCAATATCCCCGCGAGAACTATTTTGCGAGCATCCGCTGTGCGGATTACCTGCTTAAACCATTTCGTGTATTTCGTGGACGACTGCTTTTTCTTGGATAAAAGACCCCTTGCTGCGCCCATAAAGCCATACAAGGCCTGTTACAGCTCCTCTTATGACCAGTCCAGATCCAGACAGGCGACCAGCTTTCCATCCGGGGTGTCGACCAGTGCAGAAATCGTAATGCACTGGCTCTTTCCGGTCAGTGAGCGATAGGGGCGTGTTATTTGGACTTCGCCGGGGTTAAGCATGGCCTGTCTGAAGTAATAACGCCTCGACCAGTTCGCACCGACAGCCTCGGATAAGGGCTTGTAGCGAGGATCTGCGTATTCCGGCAGCTCATGTTTCAGGATGTTGTCGCCTATCTGGTAGCCGCCTTCATCCAGAAAATACACGCGCGTCACGCCAGGCAGTGCCAGCAATTTTTCACAGGACTGTTCGCGCTGCTCGTGTCCGGTTTTGATGGTTTGCAACACGGCCTTGAATTCAGCCAGACACTGATCCACCGCATCGCGGTAGCGCGTTCTGATCGCCTCTGAAAACAAAGTGTGTTTGTCACGCAACTCGGGCAGCATGTTGTCTTGTTCTGTTGGATCGACAAGCACGGCTCTGGGATAACCAAAATAATATCCCTGCACCAGATCCACGTTCGAATCAATGGCGATCAGCGCCTGCTGCTCGGTCTCAATCCCTTCCATCAACGCAATGCAGCCCAGTTCCTGGATAAGACCCACCAGATTGGGTAATGCCTTGCGTACCATCTGACTGGTTTCCGCCTGAACGATAATGGAACGATCGAATTTGACAATATCCGGCTGGATGTTCCAGATCCGGTCAAAATTGGAATGAGAGGCGCCAAAATCATCGATGGCAATCAGACAGCCCAGGTTTTTGTAATAATTTACTGCCGCTGAGAGGATCGACTCGTCATATATGCCTTTCTCAAGAATCTCAACAACGACCTGTCCGGGCGAAATAGCGTTTTGCTCCAGCATCTCCTTGAAAAAGGAGCCGTAACTTTTTCCTAAAACAGTCACCAGCGGATTTACATTCAGGAAAATCCACGACTTATCCGAGAAACCGGCAAAGTTTTGCACATGAACCGCGCGACACAGGCGGTCAAGCAGCACATTATCCGACTCATCCTTCACCTGACCGAATAAGGCAAGCGGGGACACCGACAGGCCATCTGCATCGCTTGGCCTGCACAGCGCTTCATAACCCACCGGGCTTCTGTGTGACAAACTGAAGATCGGCTGAAACGCACTGGCGACAGTGAAGTCTCGAAACAGGCCGGTTACGCTGCCTGCGCCACTTGTGCCGACCCGATTATTTATGGCGCTGAAGTTGTGTGTATTCATGTCAGTTAACCTGGTGCTGAGCATCTGTGATCTGGAACTGGTTAACCAGCAGGCGCAATTTTTGTGCGCCCTCGCGACTGCCAGCGATCGAAAAATTCAGCTCGCCCAGTGATTCGCTCATTAAATCGGCAGCGCGAGCCACCCCCTGAACCTTGCTGCCACTGCCGGATGCGCTCATCGATATCTGCGAAATAGTGGCGAACATTCGTTCAACGATCTCGGAAGAGCCGGAATTATCAGATGCAGAAGCTTCTGCCAGTCGCAGCCCTTCCTCCATTCCGCTGGCGCCCTGCTCCATGATGGCTACTGCTTCACGTGCTTTTTCCTGCACGGCAGAAATCATCTGGTTAATTTCATGCGTTGCCTGACCGGTGCGCTCGGCCAACTTGCGCACTTCATCCGCCACCACTGAAAATCCGCGACCGAATTCACCTGCCCGCGCCGCTTCAATTGCCGCATTCAACGCCAGCAAATTGGTCTGGTCAGCGATGCCCTTGATCACCATCGCGATATCGCCGATTTTTTCGGTACTTTCGCCAAGAGAGCGGATAGTCGACGAGGACGCCTTGATTGAGTCACGGATAGTCTGGGTGCGATTCTGCACAATGGACACTTGCGCGCGGGCTCGATCAGTCGCCTGTTGCATCGCTTGCCGCATTTCATTGGTTGTCAGTGTCGCCAGATTGATGTCGCTCATCTGTTTTTCCAGGGCCTGCAAAATATCCTGTACCGCGACGAGAACCTCATTGGTCGCAACAGTCGCCTGTTTGTTACGCACGTCCATATGCGTCTGGTTGTTAACCATTTCATCCGTGCCATGCCGGACATTGCCGACGGTACGGTCGATATTGTCGATCAGGCTGTTTACCCATTGCGCCAGCACACCGGCTTCATCGCGACTGGCATCCTGACGATCCAGGCGTTGAGACAGATTGCCGTGCCCTTCAGCAACATTGCGGATCACGCCAACCATCCCGCGCAATCGCTGTCCGACCGGCTTGCTGACATAGCGATGCAGCGCAAGACTTCCCGTTAAAAACAGTGCGCAACACACACCAGCCATGACCAAAGCGGCAGGTTTAAATGCCAGCGCGACGCCAAAACTGATAGCGGTCATAACGACAACCATGGACAGATAAACGGACATCATCCTGAAATTGAGGGTGCGGAAGCGATACACCTCTTCGAGGTCGGCTTCGCACATCATTCCCCATGTGTCAGCGGAACCCGGCAAGGAAAACGTGATGCCCTGGCCTATCACCGGTATATGGCGGTAATCGGCATAGCCCGGATAGGTAACGAAGGTATTTTGACCGCGCCGGATGGTTTCGCGCACGCCGGGATGCAACTGCCCTGTGGCCGGATCATTAAATATCAATTCGAATTCAGTATGATTCCTGACCGATACGCTGCCAAAATCAGTGCGCACCCCCCGCTTCAGGTTGTCGCCCATGCTGAAGGTGGCATCTTCAAACCGTGAGCGCGACAACGCCGTGCCGGGTTGGATAGCTGCATCGAATCCGGGTTTCACCATGAATAAATAGTTATCTCCCGACTCATGAAAAATATGCCCGGCCTCGCGCTGAATCAAATCCCCCAGCACATCATTCGGCACCCGTCCGCAAACCGCACCTAGCAATACACCATCCTTGTGCAGCGGGAGATAGAACATCAGCGTCACCGCATCATGAAACTGCGAGCTGGATGCCCCGATGGACAGTGTTGTTGCGTCAAGGTAGGGGCCATGCAGGAATTTGTCTGCCAGCCCACAGGCTACCGCCTTTGCATCGAGATCCTTTTTACCCGTTCTGGTCCGGAAAGTTGAATACAGCGCTTTACCCTGGGTATCGATCACAAACAGTTCCGAGAAATCTCCATCCAGGCGCAGATTTTCCGCGAGTATTTCCGCGTCAAACTTCGGCCAGTCGTGTGCTATTTGCAAGGAAATGCCGGATAAAGTCGACCACTTCTGTTCCGTCCATTCAGTCAGGATACGCACCCGGGTGGTGGCGATGGATTCGAAGATTTCTTCAAGGATGGGATAACGCCATTTATTCAGATAACAAGCCCAACCCATTGCAAAACGACCTGTTTTGCCAAGGTATGGCAGCCAATCCATTTCATTACCCGTCAGATTCATTTGTAAGCTTTTCAACATGTCAGTATTTCGTTTTGTTCTTAATGCTACATATAAGCAAGATCAGTGCCAGCGTAGAAAGATATTCATAATCATATCGTTATGTATATTTTAAATAACAGCATGCACCAAAGCCGTGCGGGTATAGCTGTGCGTACAACGGCAATGCACAAAGTTGGCCGCTCCGAATTTTGACAATAAAAAAAGGGCACCTGCGGTGCCCCAAAACCGAGCCGGGGAGGCTCAGGGAGGAGAGAGGAACTTAAACGTTGTAAGCGCGTTCGCCGTGAGCTGTGGTATCCAGACCTTCGCGCTCGTCTTCTTCTTTCACACGCAGGCCGATGGTCAGGTCAACGATCTTGTAGCAGATGAAGGCGACCACACCGGACCAG